>NZ_CP094516.1:8241705-8564906 GCF_029909975.1 Bradyrhizobium sp. ISRA430 | reverse complement strand
GACGATACCGGACATACTTGTTACCTTTCTGGTAGCTACGCGTCCTGTTTGACCGAGATTGATCAAACGACCGGCGGACGGTGCGTCCAAGCCTCTAACAATCCGTGAAATGAAATCGCCGGTTTGTCCCAGACGGACTAACAAAGGTACCCCGAGCCGGCCCGAACCGGCCTCGAACTGGCCCCATCCCCATTGAAATTATTACGCTTTCTGCGTCGACCGTCAGCGTTTACGACCCGTTAACCACATTCAGCAAGGATCAACTCCAAATCAGAGCCGACTGCCGTCATCGCGTGGCGCGCGCGACGCTCGTTACTAAAGAGTTGATGGAGAACAGGCATGGCCCTCAAGGTCGAGCTCAGGCCGCACGAACGCATCATCGTCGGCAATTGCGTGATTACCAACACCGACCAGCGCGCCCGCCTCCTGATCGACGGCGACAACGTGCCGATCCTGCGCGAGCGCGACATCCTCACGCCGGAGACCGCCAACACGCCGGCCAAGCTGGTCTATCTGGCGGTCCAGCTCATGTACATCTCGCCCGATCCGCAGACCCAGCACGGCACCTACTTCAATCTCGTGCGCGACATCGTCACCGCCGTGCCGAGCGCCTGGCCGATCATCGAGGGCATCAACAACAACATCATGAGCGGCGATCTCTACCGGGCGCTGAAGGATGCGCGCAAGCTGATCGCCTATGAAGACAAGCTGCGGAATCAATACGAGGCCACCCATCCCAAGGATGACGTCAAAGGTGACGTCAGTACCGCGGCCTAAGCGCTTCGCCACATCACAATGGTCAACGCCCTGGACGAGGTCCGGGGCGTGTTCATTTCGGTCGCTCTCGAGCTCACTGTACCGCGAGCGGCGGCGCCTCGGTTTCGATCAGGCCTTGGCCCGATCGCCGCGAGCCGAACTCCAGCACGGCCGATACCAGCGCATCGATGTCGGTCTCATCCGTGCGGTGATTGACGATCGCGGCTCGGATCGCGAAGTTTCCGTCCAGCGTCGTGCTCGACGGCGCCGCAATGCCGGACTCCTGGACGTCGGCGACGATCTCGCGATTGATCGCATCGTCGGCGCGATAGCGGAAGCACACGATGTTGAGATTCACGGGGGCGAGCAATTCCAGCCGCGGCTCCGCGAGCACGCGCGACTCGAGATATCTTGCCAGCGCGCAGCTTCGCGCGATCACCGCGCCCAGCCGGTCGGTGCCGAACGTCTTCAGCGTGAACCAGGTCTTCAGCGCGCGGAAGCCGCGCGACAGATCCGGACCGAGATCGCAGGGCCAGACCGCGCCGGCCGCAAGCCCCCTCGCCTCGCGCCGCAGATAGGCCGCGGGCTGCGCGAACGCCTGCCGATGCCGCTCACCGTCGCGCACCAGCAAGAAGCCGGCGTCATAGGGCACTTGCCCCCATTTGTGGAAGTCGAGCGCGATCGAATCCGCCAGCTCGATGCCGTCCAGCAGCGGCGCGAGCTCTGGTGAGAGTATCGCGAGCGCGCCGAACGCGCCATCGACGTGGAACCAGATCCCCTCCTCGCGGCACAGCGCCGCGAGTGCCTTGAGATCGTCGATCGCGCCGATGTCGACCGTGCCGGCGGAGGCAACGACGAGAAACGGCTTGAACCCGACCTCGCGATCAATCGCGATCTGCGCACGCAGTGCGGCGACATCGATGCGATGATCGGCATCGACGTCGATCTTACGCAGCGCGTCGGTGCCGAGCCCCGCAATGTCCATTGCCCTGGAGATGCAGCCATGCGCGGCCCTCGAGGTGTAGGCCGTGAGCAGCGCGCCGTCATTGCCGATACCATGCTGCCGTGCCAGCGCGCCGAGCGCGCTCGAGCGCGCCACCAGCATAGCCATCAGATTGGCCATCGACGTGCCCGTGACGAAGAGGCCGCTGGCGCTCTCCGGGAAAGCGAACAGGGCGCGCATCCAATCGACGATCTGGCGCTCGACCTCGATCGGCATGTGATCCCGCCCGCCGAGATTGGCGTTGAGTCCCGCAGACAACATCTCGGCGAGCATGCCGACGGCGGTGCCGCCACCATGCACCCAACCCATGAAGCCGGGATGGACGTTGCCAGTCGCGTAAGGAGCGACGCTCTCGGAGAATTCGCGATAGACATCGGCGAGATCAGTTGCCCGACGTGGCACGTCGGCCCTGAACTTCGCGCGGACATCGTCGGGGATCGGCCGCCAGACCGGACGCGCACGGACGTTTGCAATGCCGTCGATCGTCTCGTCCAGCATGCGATGGGCGAGCGCGCGAAACTCGTTCCAGTCCTGCGGATCGAGCGAATTGCCGGTGACGGCTGCTTGCGTGTTGCGGATGATCTCGTTCATGTTGCACTCCCCTCGCCGGCCCCGGCGTGACGGGCCAGCATGGCCGTGAACGCCGCGAAGATCTTGCGCATCTGCGGCTGCTTGTACGGAAAGACGTCCGGCGAATCCATGTTGTGCACGACCGCGGTGTTGTCGGCCTCGAAGATCAGCAGCTCGCCGTCTTTGTTCTCGGCGCAATCGATCGTGAAATAGTCGAGCCCGACGCGCCCGGACATCTCCCCCAGCGCGCCACGATGACGCGCGGCGAAGGCATCGTCGAAGTCGCGCATGAATGCAGCCTCTTCCGAGCGCTTCTCTTCGCTGAACGCCATGTAGGCGTTGAGATACCAGATGTCCCAGCGGTCGGCGATCGCCATATGGCAGGCGTAGGGTTTGCCGTCGACGATGGCGAGACGATACTTGCGATAGAGCCCGTCGGCGCTCGCATAGTCGACGAAGCGCGCGACGAAGAATTCCTGCTCCTGCCTCTCGGCGAGATAGGCCGCGAGCGATGCGGCGTTGTCGAGCTTCGCCAGTCCCACGCCGGCATGCGAGCCGCGCGGCCGCGCGATCATCGGAAAATGCAGATCTCCGGTGAGGTCCGCGCAGCGGATCGTGCCTTGTGCAAGCGCCGACAATTGCGCGCGCGTGACGTTGACGGTTGCGGGAATGTCGAGACCGGTGGTACCCGCGAGCAACCGATGCAGCTTGTCGCGATCCAGATTGGCGATGCGGTCCGGATGATTGAGCAGCGGCCGCGGCCAGCGCGGCGCCGCCTGCTCGATCGCAGCAAGCGCCTCGCGGCACTCCTCGGAATCGGATGCGATGACAATCGCAATGTCGTGATCCGGCAGTGGATCAGGCAAACCGACTCCCTTGACGACGTAGAGCGTCATCAGCTCGATGTCGGAGCCTTCGAGCAGGAATTCGATCGGCGTATTGCCGCCCATGTCGATGGCGGCTGCCAGCGCAAGGACGCGCAGGGCCGGCTTTGTGACCGCGCAGGGCGAGCGAAACAATTGATGAAAGGCGAGCACCTCGGCCTGGATTGCGAGTCCCGCCTCCTTGTCGCCGAGAAGCTGGGCGATCAACGATAGATCGAGTCCTTCGCCGGCCTGCGCAGTGCCTTCCGCGATCCGGGCGACCAGCCGGTCGCGGAGCGGACGCAGATCGACGCCGTCAAAAGCCTGGTGAGTCAGCCGGGCAAAGCCGATGCGATCGGCATAGTTTGGTACGGTCACGCCGATCGGCGCGGAAACGGGATACTGCATTTCACACCTCGAACACGGACTTGCCCGGCAGAGCCGCGCCGTCCGCGCGGCCAAGCAGCAGCTCGATCTTCACCAGGACGTGGGCGATACTATCGAGGACATGCTGCAGATTGCGTTGCACCTGCGCTTCGTCCGCCGACCAGGCATCGGTCACGTTTCGCGCGCCGACGCACATGCGCCACGGGCCGCCGCCGTAGGCGAGCAGCGTGTCGAGCGGCGTGAAGACATCGCGCAGGCCATAGCGCGAGCCGCCGCCAAAGGGGCGCTCCGCTGCCTGCCAACGGGATGCGCCGATGCTCATCCCGAAAGACTCACGCCGCATCGGCCGCCGACGTCGCGGGTGCCGGCGCGAATTGCGAGGCGATGTCGCCGTGGAAGACAGACGGGCCGACATGATCGAGCGAGCTCTGGATGTCGGCCCAGATCTCGCCGCCGATGTCGGTCCAGCGCTTGCAGAAGGCGAAGTCCTCGGAAAGGTAGGTGCCGGTCGCCGGATCGATCATGCATTCGAACAGCGCGAACCGGTTGCAGCTCGCCGCCAGCGTGTCATGCGAATGCTCGCGGAAGAATTGCAAGCCCGCGTAGTTCGGATGGCGGCACATCGCCTCCAGTACGTGACGCCGGATCATCAGGAATCCGGTGCCGGCAAAACGCACACGGGTAAAGCCGTTGACCACCACGATGCGGTCGGGATCCTCGATCTCGAGGACATAGTCGAGCGAGGCTGCTGCCACGTCGGTCCGGCCTGCCGTGATCGCCCGCTTGGCCTTGTCCCAATTGACCCGCTTGATCGGGTAGCAGCCGGCGACGACGTCAGCCCCGCATTCGATCAGGCGGAACACCTGCTCCGGCTTGAAGCCGATGTCAGCGTCGACGAAAAGGAAATGCGTCGCATTGGGGTCGTCCAGGAACATCGCGACCAGATTGGCCCGCGCCCGCGTGATCAGCGCATCGCCATCGCGCAGCAGCACCTTTAGCTCGAGATTTGACATTCCGTGCACGGCACGCTGGAGCGCGAAGATCGAACTCGCATAGATGCTCGAGACCTGCCCGCCGAAGCAGGGCGTTGCTACCACGAGCTGCATCTTATCCGACATCGACGGCCCCCGCCCCCAACCTCAAACCCTCACCAAGAGGTAAACAGGCATGGTTAACGGCGACTTAACGCTCCTTAAAGGAACTTGACCAGCGAGAGCTGCGCGAGGTTCGCGGTGGTCTGGTAGGAGGCCTGGAGCGCGTTCTGGAGCGCCAGAATTTCGCTCGCCACCTGGTCGGGAGAGGCCGACTCCGCCTGGTCGATAATGCTCTGGAGCTGCGCCTTGGCCTGGGTCTGGCGCGTGGTCGCGTCCTTCATCGTGTTCTGGGCCATCGCGATATCGGTCTGGATGTCCTCGATGCGCTGCTGTCCGGGCTGCTGCGTCAGCGCCTGGGTCGTGCGCAGGCTCAGCGCCGCAACCTGCCCGCTTGAATATTGCCCGGTCGGCGAGGTCGAGAACGTGCCGAACACGGCGATCGCCTGGAGCTGCCGGCGGATCGCGTCCTCATCGGCCTGCGCGCCATATTGCACGGTGATGGAATCGTCGACCCGCGCCATCGCGGTCGAGCGCGGCGAGCCGGGCCCATCATTGCCCTGGTACCATTTCACGGTGTCGGCCGAGCCGTTCACCAACGTCGTCGCCGAGCTTGCTGGCGACGAGCCGACACGCAGCGGCGGCTGCGTTGCCGTGATCGGGGACGAACTGAAGCCAAGCGAGGTCATTGCCGCCGTGTTCGTGCTCGTGATGTTCAGGCTGGCAGCATCGTCGGTGTTGATCGTGATCACGCCGCCATGGATCGTCGATGGCTTCGATGTTCCCGTGATCGAGTCGATCTTGCTCAGCAGGGTCTGGATGCTGTCGGTGACGTTGAGCTGGTTGCCGGTCGCACCTGAATTGACGAATGTCAGCGTGGTCCCGTTCACAGTGATGGTGTTGCCGGCGGTGAAGCCGGGCGAGATCGAATCCGATGGGTTGGTGCCGGACAGCGCCGTCGCGCCCGTGGCCGTGGTCGAAGCCGGCGGTGCGGCCTGATTGGTGACCGCCGTAGTCCCGATCGCTAAACTCGCCGTGTTGAAGAAATTGTCGCCCGCCGTGACGGCGGACGCCGCCACCAACGATGTGTTGGCGAGCTTCTTGATGGCGTCGTTCAACGCCGCGTTGAGATTCGATACCGTGTTGGCTGGGTTGGGCGGAGTGCTCGTGTCGATCGCGAAGCTACCCGTCGGCGTCGGCGTGGCCCTGGACGCAGTCAGGTTGACCTGCTCTGTCGATCCGTCCGGCAGCGTGAACTGAACACTCAGCTTGTCGCCGTTGCTCGGATTGGTGCCGTTAAGATTGATCGAGAACGACACCGGCGAGCCGCTCGGGCCGGTGAGCGTTGCACCCGTCAGCGTCGAGGAGACCGCCGCGATTTTCAGGCCGAACGGCGAGGTGGCAGAATCTTCCGCCACCGTGATCGAACTCCCAGTCTGCGTCTGCACCAGCCGTCCCATGCCGTTGGCACCGAGGTCGGCCGCCTGTCGCTCGGCCATCACAGTCTTCAGCCCCGCCTGTGTCGTGGTGCCATTGATGATGATGCCCGCGTCCGCGACCGACTGTGTATTGACGGCCGTTCCGGAGAACAGATAGCGATTGCCCGACTGCGTGTTGAGCACGCCGACCATCGAGCCGAACTGGGCGGCAGCGGTGTTCTGCGCGATGGTCTGTCCGTTGACGTTGAGATCCTGCGCGGTGTTAGCCGAGCCCGTCTGCACCGTATTGCGGATCGTCGTCAGCGACTGCAGCGCCGTGTTGGCGAGGTTGATGTTGACGTTGACGTTGGTGATCGTGTCGGTATAGGCGCCGATGTTGGAAAGCTGTGCGCGCGAGGCGATGGCAAAGCCTTCGTTGGTGCCCATGCCCGAGTAATTCTGCGACAGCTTGCCCGTGGAGAGCTGCGTCGACAGGTCGGTGAGCTGCTGATTGATGTTGCGGATCTGCGCGCCGAGGACCGACGAGGAGTAGTTGATACTGCTGATCGACATCTTTCAGAGCCCTGTACTGGTTACACTTGAGCCTGGATCAAGGTGTTCATCATGCTCTGCACCACCGACATGACGTGGGCGTTGGCGGCGTAGGCGTTCTGGAGCTGGATCAGGTTCGACATCTCCGAGTCGAGGTTGACGCTGGAGGTCGAGTTGAACTTGGCCTGGAGCGTCGACACCACGACACTCTGCCCTTGCTGGAGCTGGGTCGCCTGCGTCGACGCGTTGCTCTGAACGCTGAGGAACTGCTGGAGGTAGTTCGAGACGCTGCCGGTGAAAGGCTGGCTCGCCGAGCCGAGGCCGGTCTGCGGTGAATATGAGAACACCGCCGTGGTGAGCTGCGAATAGAGATAGTCCGAGCGGGTGGTGTCGCCTGCGGGCGTCACCGGCGAGGTGCTGTAGACCGACAGCCGGGTCGGATCGGCGGCCAGCGACGTGTTCACCGCGATGCGTCCGGCAAGGCCGGTCATCTGCGAGCCCGATGCCGTAATCGCGCCGGTATACAGCGCCTGGCCACCGTCGGTGAACAGCGGCAATTGCGGATTGCCCGAGGTCAGCGACGAGATCGTCTTGGTGCTGGACGAGGAATTGACCTTGGCGAGGCCGGTGTTGTCGTCCGTGATCCGCAGCGTCGTGGCGGTGGCCGGAGATGGGGCGGCGGAGAACGTCAGATGTGACCCGGCAAGCGCGGTGTTGAGCGCGGAGGCGATCGCGCCCATGCCGCCGGAGAAGTTCACACCGACCCGCATCGGGTTGGCATTGGTGGCGTTCTGGAGTGGCAGCGCCGCCGGATCGGTGACGTTGACCAGCGTGATCTGGCGCTGGGTGTTGGTCGTCGTGTCCGTGTAGGTGATGTTGACGGTGTTGCCGGGCTGCGCACCGGCGAGGTCGACGTCGAAGCCCGCCGGCGGGCCGGAAACCGTGCTGCCGGCCGTGGTCTTGTCGGACAGCGCGCTCGCCATCGTCGCAGCGAGCTGGTCGATCTGGTTCTGCGCCTGCACCAGGGTCTGGTCGCGCAGCTTCAGATCGGCCGCGATCTGGCCCGAGGAGACCACGTTGTTGGCGACGACGTCGACCTGCGAGCCGTTCGGCAGCCTGATGTTGAACGCACCGACGCCGGACTTGGCCGGATCGGTATTGTAGAGCGAGGTCGCCCCGAGCGCGCCGGCCGACGCGAAGGAGAATTGCGAGGCGAGCCCGGCGCCGACGAGCTGGATGCCGGTGTTGGTGAAGATGTTGGCCTGGTTCGAACCGTCGGTGACGACGCGGACGTCGACATATTTCGACAGCGTATTGATGGCCTGGTCGCGCTGATCCATCAACGTCGCGGCGGACGGATCGTTCGCCGACAGGCCTTGCAGCTTGGTGTTGATGTCGGCGATCTTCTGCATCGCCGCGTTCGCCTGCTGCGCCGAGGTGCCGAGATCCTGCTCGACGTTGGAGCGCAGCGACTGGATACCCTTGGTCGTGACGTTGAGCTGCTGTGCCAGCGTCTGTGCCGCACCGAGAGCGACCGTCTGAGCCGACGAGGAACCTGCGCTTGTCGACAGCGCCTGCAGCGCCGAGGTGAAATTGTTCAGCGCAGTTTCGAGCGTTCCGTCATTGCCGGGCGTGCCGTAGACATTCTGAAGCTGCTTCAGAATGTTGGCCATCTGGTCGGCGTAGCCGCTGCCGCCGGTCTCGGTGCGGAGCTGGTTCAGCACGTAGGTGTCGAGCTCCCGGCTGACGCCGGTCGTCATCGCCGTCGAGCCGAAGTCGCCGGTGGTGACCTCGATCTGGTTCGGCGTCTGGACGACGTAACCCGGCGTCTGCGAGTTTGCGACGTTCGAGGAGACGATCGAGAGCGCGGCCTGGTTGGCACGCAGGCCGCTCATCGCACTGGCGAGGGCTGAACTCAAACCCATGTTGACTGGCCGCCTTTGGTTACGTTACGCGCCGATCAGCGCAACACGTTGAGGAGGTCCTGCACCATCGAATTCGCCGTCGTGATCACCTTGGTGTTGGCCGAATAGGCCTGCTGGGTCACGATCAGCTTGGTGAATTCGTCGGCGATGTCGGTGTTGGATCCTTCCAGCGACGAGCCGCTGATGGTGCCGGATGCGCCGGCGATGGCCGGGCCCGACTGGTCGGTTACCGCGTAGGCGCCGCCGTCGAGCGCCTTCAGGTAGTTGGTGCCGTTGAAGTGCGACAGCGTCACCGCGGCGAGGTCGAGGTTCTGGCCGTTGGAGAAGGTGCCGACCACGAGGCCGTTGTTGTTGACGGCGACCGAGCGGAGCTGACCGGCGGCGTAGCCGTTCTGCGTGATGGTGTTGATCGTGACCGCGCCGCTGGTGCTGGCATATTGCGTCAGTCCGCCGGAAGAGATGTTGAAGGCGACCGAGCCGAGCGACTGACCGCTGACGACAACGTTGTTGATGGTGATGCCCGAGCCGCTCGGCGACGTCAGCGAGCCGTCGCTGGCGAAGGTGAAAGCCTGTCCAGTGTTGACCCAGCCGACCGTCGTGCCGGTCGCGTTGGGGTCGGTCTGGTAGAACAGGTTCCAGGTGTCGGAATGACCTGCGCCGAGCGAGGCGCTGTCGGTCTTGGCCCAGCGCAGTTGCAGGTTCACCGGCGTACCGGCGGCGTTATATGCGGTCACCGCACCACCGCTGATCGACTCCTTGGTGAAGGTGGCGATATCGTTGCCGATCACGGTGCCGGTGCCGGCGGTGCCGCCGCCGTCGCGGTTCTTGCTGATGGACGAGGTGAATCCGAGCGCAGCGAAGGCTGCGCTGTTAGAACTGGACACTGTCAGGTTAGAGGCGGTGCCGGTGTTCAGAGTGATCACGCCGGCGCTGCTGATCGAGGAGCCCGATGCGCCGCTGAGCGCGTCGATCTTGCCGAGCAGCGTTGTGATGTTGTCGGTGACGTTGATCTGGTTCGGGCCGGATGCACCCGAAGCCACGAAGGTCAGCGTCTGACCGTTCACCGTGATGGTGTCGGCGGGAGGTCCTGCCGAGAAGCCCGATGAGAGCACTTCCGCACCGCCGGCGGTCGCGGTGCCGCTGAGTACCGTCGCACCAGTGATGGCAGGCGTGGACAGCACGTTGCCGCCGCGGGTCACGCTACTGATACCGAGCGCGGTGGCCGCCGTGCCGCTGCCGATCGCCACGTCGGTGCCGGTGCCGGTCGAGATCTGGATGTTGCCGCTGGCGCTTAGCGACGCCGTGACGCCGGCGCCGCCGGCGGTCTGGATCGCGTTCAGGATATCGGACACCGTGGCCGTCGTACCCGCGCCGAGACCGATCGTGGTGTTGCTGCCGACCGTCGAGACGGTGGTGCCGGCGTTGAAGGTGATCGTATTGCCGTTGATGGTCAGCGTCTGGCCACTCAGCGCGGTGAGGATACTGGAGGCGAGATGCGTGCCCGCGGAGTTATCGAGGGAGGTGGTTGTGGAGGCTACCGCCGAGGAATTGTTCTGGAGCGCAACCGTGCCCGTTCCGGTCGTTGACGAGTAGGCCGAGCGGACGTTGCCAGTCGCGGCTGCGCCGGAGACCGTCGCATTCGTATAGGGTGCCGGCGGCGTACCTACCGGCAGCGGGTTGGCGGAGAAGTCCGACGGGTTGAGCCCGCCGGCCGCGAGCAGCGATCCGCTCTGCGCCGTCGAGCTTGCCACCGTGTTCGGTTGGGTCGGCAGGTTCGCCGCGTACTGGATTGAAGTCGTCGCCTGCGCCGGGATGAAGTTGTTCTGGAATTGCAGCACCGTCGGCACGTTACCGAGCGGGTTGCCGGTCTTCGGGTCGACCGCGACGCCCATCAGGTAGTAACCGGCGCCGTTGACCAGATTGCCGTTGGCATTGACCTGGAAGTCGCCGCGGCGGGTGTAATAGGTGACGCCGTTGAACACCGGCACGTTGTCGACGACACCGCTCGCCTTCTGCACCGAGAAGAAGCCGTCGCCGGTGATCGCCATGTTGGTGGCGACGCTGGAGGCCGAGATTGTGCCTTGCGTCGTGATGGTCGCCTGCGCATGCGCGGTGACGCCGCCGGCGACCTGCTTGCTCGGCACGGAGGAGTCGGGGATGAGATCCTCGAAGCTGGTCCCGATGCCCTTGTAACCGGTGGTGGATGAGTTCGCGATGTTGCCGGAAATGTTCTGAAGCGCATAGGACTGCGCCTGCAGGCCACCCACCGAGGTGTTCATTGCATCGAAGATACCCATAACTTTGTCTCCAAATCCGATCTCGGCGGCCGGTCGACCCATGGCCGCAGTCGAAAGGAGACGTCGCAAGGCCTATGCCAATGCGGTATCTTAAGAAAATCAATGGCTTAAATAGTGATGCCCCGGCTGGATGACCGGGGCACAATTGCCGGGCCGGCAACAATTGCCGGGATCCGACCTACGTCGCGGACGGCGTCGCCGGGTGGAAGACCAGCCCGAAACCGTCGATGCAGTAGCGCAGTCCGGTCGGCTTCGGACCATCGTCGAAGACATGGCCGAGATGGCCGCCGCAGCGGCGGCAATGCACCTCGGTGCGGACCATGCCGTAGGTCCGATCTTCGGTCTTGCCGACATTGCCCTCGATCGGCTGGTAGAAGCTCGGCCAGCCCGTGCCGCTCTCGAACTTGGTGTCGGACGAGAACAGCGGCAGGTCGCAGCCGGCACAGGCAAAGACGCCTTTGCGGTGCTCCTTGAGAAGCGGGCTGGAGCCCGGCCGCTCGGTGCCATGGTTACGCAAGATTTCGTATTGCTGCGGCGTGAGTTGGGCACGCCACTCGGCCTCGGTCTTCTCGATCTCGAACTTTTCCGCGGCCTTCTCACCGGCCTCGGCAGGTGATGCTCGCAGCCAGCGGAGGGCCGAAAGGCCGAACAGGCCGGCGACAGTCGTCAACAGGATGCGGCGGTCAAACATCTCTTTCTCCGTGCGCTGGCCAAGTCCACGCGCTGAGATACGGGTTCTAACGACCGACGTTACACCGTCAGGCGGAGATTTTTCTCAACTTATTGCGAGAGAGGTTCCTCCTCCCCGGCCCTGCTGCCTGCCACTGGTGCCCGTTCCGGCGGGGCGGCAGGCCGCACCGGCGGGTGCCCTGGGTGCGGGCGCCGCGGACCCGTACCTGCGGCCCGGTTGGCTTCGGCGAGCCGCGCCTCCCGCTCACGCTCCTTGACCCGCGCCTTTTCGCGATAGCGGGCCAACGAGCCCGCGGCGCTGGAACTCGCCCTGGTCCAAATCCCGACGAGCTGGCCTGCAACCCTTCCCGTCGCGCCTCCCGCCCACACCAGCTCGAACGGCGAGAACAGCCGCCAGCGCTCGTCTCCCCTCAGGATGCTACGCGCGATCAATTGTCCGGCCATGGCCGAGGTGTTCATGCCCTGGCGGCCAAAACCGCTCGCCACCCACAGACCTTTGCGCAGCTCGCCGATCTGCGGCATGCCGTGCACGGTCTGTCCGGTGGCGCCGCCGAACATGTCGGCGATCTCGACATTGCCGAGCTCGGGGAAGATGGTCCGGATCCGCCGCCTGACGGCGCCGGCGAAACGCTGCGGGCGTGCGGCCCAGGTGGTTTCCGGGCTCTCCCACATCAGCCGGTCGCCATCGACGATGCGGAAATGGTCGATGCCGTCGGAATCCATCACCGAGCCCTTGAATGCGATGATGTCATGGATGCGCTCGCCGAGCGGCGCGGTGATCCCGGCATAGCGCGACACCGGCAGCAACGTCTCCGACAAGCGCTTCAATGGCGCGCCAAGATGGATGTTTCCCGCGAGCACGATGTGAGTGGCGCGCAGCCGCGCCGACGGTGTGACGATGCGCTTGCGGATGCCGGAATGATCGATGCTGACCACCGGCGTATCCTCGAAGATGCGCGCACCCGCCCGCCGCGCCAACGCCGCAAGACCATGCACATATTTGCGCCCGTCGACCTGGAATGCCCTCGGATAGTACACGCCGTGGAAATACCGATCGGTCCCGAGCACGTCGCGGACGCGATCGACCTGCCAGCCCTCGACTTCCGTGTCGAAATCCTCATTGAGCATCTGCAAGCGGCTGATCAGCCGGTCGCCGGCATCGACATTGGATACTTCCAGCACGCCGTCGCTAACGCCAATGCCCGGCATGTTCGCCTCGGTGGCATTGGCGCGAACGAACTCGGCCCCCTCCTTCGACAGCGTCCACAATTCGCGCGCGTCCTCGAACCCGATGCGCTCGACCAGCTCGGCAAGCGGCAGCGCGAAGCCCGGCATCACCGTGCCGAGCTGGTTGCCCGAGGCGTTCCAGCCGACGTGACGCCCCTCGAGCACGGCGACGCTGGCGCCGAGCCGGGCCGCCTCCAGCGCCACGGAAAGCCCGGCGAGACCGGCGCCGATGACACAGATGTCGGCGTCGAGATCGAATGTCAGCAGCTCGCGCTCACGAAAGCCGGCTTCTTCTTTCTGGGACATGCTTGTGAAAGTCTCGCTCATGCCGTTTTCTTAAAGGACCGATCCGGCGCTTGTCATCTTGTCCGCAACCGGCGTCTGTAGATTATCCAGGACGCGTAACGATTCGAGAATGCCATGCGCCGTTTGATGCTGCTGCGTCACGCCAAGACCGAGACTGACGCACCCAGCGGCCGTGACCGGGATCGCCGGCTCGACGACCGCGGCCACAGGGATGCGGCGCAAATGGGGGACTGGCTGGCCGCCCATCCGCCGTTCCCCGAGGTCGTGCTGGTGTCTCACGCCGTCCGGGCGAGGCAGACCTGGGACATTGCCTGGGAGACGATGAAGGACCGCGTCGCAGCGCCGCAGGTCGAAATCCTGCCGGAACTCTACGGCGCCGATCCGGCGCAGATCCTGGATTCCATTCGCACTGCAACCGCGCCCGCCGCCCCCAGGCGGCTGATGCTGATCGGCCACAATCCCGGCATGCATGAGGTCGCCCTGATGCTGATGGGCGGCGGCGATCCGGCCGGCGCCAAGGCGCTCGCCCACAACCTGCCTACCGCGGGACTTGCGATCTTCGACTTTGACGTCAAGGATTGGGAAGACGTGGCCTACCGCCGCGGCAAGCTGGTGCTGTTCGTCAGCCCCAAGCTGCTTCGACTGGGATGAGACGCGCGGGCGCCGTCTCGACCGGTTGATCCAGCTTGATCAATAGGGAGGCGCAGATGTTCAAGTCCATTCTCGTGCCCATCGACCTCGCCGACACCGATCTGGCAAAGCCGGCGATTGCGACCGCGGCGACGCTGTCGCAGACTTGGAGCGGAACGATACGGCTGCTCAACGTGCTGCCGATGACGCCGGTTATGCTCGCCGAATATGTGCCGGCGGATTTCGACGAGCAGCAGCGCCAGACCTCGGAGGAAGCGCTCGCCATCGTCGCACGCGAGTCCGGCATCGAGCCGGCGCGCATCTCCAGCGTGGTGCGCCAGGGCGGCATCTATCACGAGATTTTGGAGGAAGCGGCCCACATGAAGGCCGATTTGATCGTCATGACCTCGCACCGGCCGGCGATGCGCACCTATTTCCTGGGCTCAAATGCCGGGCATGTCGTGCGCTACGCCAAGTGCTCGGTGCTGGTCGTACGGCACTAACCTTCGCGCCTATTCCGTCATTGTGAGCGCAGCGAAGCAATCCAGACTGCCGCCGCGGAACGATTCTGGATTGCTTCGCTGCGCTCGCAATGACGATGGTCAGGCATTGCACGCCTCTCGATAGGTCATCATGCCCGGGCATATTCCGGGCATGACGGTCGTCGAAACACCTCTACAGATACCGCGTCAGCTCGGCCTTGACCTGCCCGTAGACGGCGTCCTCGATCTGGCAGCGCGTGATCCCGATGTCGCGCAGCGCGCGGTCGTCGAGCTCGTTCAGCGTCTTGATGGCGGAGCGGCGCTCCAGGCGCTCGAACAGCGCATAGGCGCCGCTGGCAAGCGCGCGGAAAAATCCGCCCGATGGGCGTAAATTCTGCCCGGCAGTTTGCGAGATCGTGGTCATTGTTCTTCTCCGGCGTAGCATCCCGCGCGGCGCAGCCGATGCCGTTGGCGCACACGCCTGGCGAGGCGCCTGCACCTTTGTGCCCTCGGATTGCTCTCGCACTCCTCGGTTCAATCGCGGAACTTGATGGAACTTAAATGCTCCAGTACAATTCTCGGTGCAAGAAAAACATTGCTCTCGGTGCAATAATGTCCAAGTTCGAGTATGTGAAGCTGGCCGACGCCATTGCGGCCGATATCTCTAACGGGACGTTAAAACCGGGCGACCGGCTGCCGCCGCAGCGCAATTTTGCCTATGACCGCGGCATTGCGGTCTCGACCGCGAGCCGGGTTTATACCGAGCTGCTGCGCCGCGGGCTCGTGGTCGGCGAGGTCGGCCGCGGCACCTTCATCTCCGGCGACGTCAAGCGCGAGATCGAAGTGATGAGCGAGCCGCGCGACGCACGCATCGATTTCGAGGTCAATTATCCGCTGTTGCCGCAGCAATGGGCGATGATCGCCAAGAGCCTTGCGGGACTGGAGCGCATCGACGCGCTCGAATCCGTGCTGCGCGCCTCGACCAGCACCGGCACGAAGAGCGCGCGCAATGCCGCGGCCGCCTATCTCGCGCGCAAGGAGTGGACGCCGCAGGCCGACCAGATCGTCTTTACCGCCAACGGCAAGCAATCGATTGCCGCCGCGCTCGCCGCACTCGTGCCGACGGGCGGCCGTTGCGGCGTCGAGGCGCTTACCTACCCCTACGTCAAGAGTATCGCGGCACGGCTCGGGGTCACCCTCGTCCCGATCGCGATGGACGAGTACGGCGCGCGTCCCGACGCGGTCCAGAAGGCGCATCGCGAGGCACACCTCACCGCGCTGTATATCCAGCCCACGATCCACAATCCGCTCGGCGTCACCATGAATGCGGCGCGCCGCGCGGACATCATCCGCGTCGCCGAGAAGCTCGAACTCACCATCATCGAGGACACCGTCTACGGCTTCCTCGCCGACGAAACGCCGCTAGCCGCGCTCGCCCCGGACCGCTGCCTCGTGCTCGACAGCCTGTCCAAGAAGGTCGCTCCGGGTCTCGCGCTCGGCATCCTGGTCGCGCCACCTCGCCTGCGCGAGAGCGTGATGAGCGCGGTCCGGACCGGCGGATGGATCGCCTCGGGCCATGCGCTCGCAGCCGGGCAACGGCTGATGGCCGACGGCACGGTCGCCGAGCTGACACGGCTGAAGCGCATCGACGCCACACGACGCCAGCAGGCTGCAGCGCGGCATCTCGCCGGCTATCAGATCTCGGCCGACACGCGCTCGTATCATCTGTGGCTCACGCTGCCGCCGCATTGGCGCTCGCAGACCTTCGTCGCCGCAGCAGCCCGGCGCGGCATCGCGCTGACGCCGTCCTCGACGTTTGCGATCGCACATGGTCACGCGCCGAACGCCGTGCGGCTCGCCCTCGCACCGCCCTCGCCCGAGCAGCTCGATGCCGGCCTGCGCACGATTGCCTCCTTGCTCGGCACCAAGGAAGAGGATTTCGACTCGACGGAGTAGCGCGAGTGCCTTCGCCGCTCAGCCTTGCGGCCATTCCGCGATAAAGCCCCTCGCCTTGTACGGCTCGATCTTGTCCCATTCGTGCAAGATGCGGCGGCGGAATTCGGCATCGGTGTGCCAGAGCGCGCGCGGGGTTGGAAAGCTGTCGACTGTGAGCAGCATCTTCGTAACATCCGGCCAATGCCGGTGCAGCGTCATCGGGTAGCGCCGCGCGGTCCAGGTGTTGCCGAGGCAGATCACGCTGCGGATGTTTTGCAGTCCCAGCGCCGCGTCGATGATCGGCAGCGAGAGGATCACGTTCTCGCCGGTGTTCATCGCGCGATGTTCCTCCAGGATCCGGTCCGCCGGAATGCCTGCCGCGGCCATCGCCGCCTTGATGATCGTGCACTCGGATTGCTCCGAGCCCGGCGTCACGCCGCCGCTGACAATAGACCAGCGGAAATAGCCGTCGCGCCAGAGCCGCGCGGCGGCCTCGACGCGCAACGCGACGTCCTCGCGCGTGCCGAACATGAACAACAGGTCGGCCGGCAAGAGTGGCGTATCGATCAGATGGGTCCGGTTGATCTCGGCGACCTCATCGGCCGTCGGCACGCGGATGCTGCGATCCATGGCTGACATGGTCGCACGATGCGACACCGTCGCCCGGTCGCGAAGTCACGTTTGATTGCGGCCGGTTGCAGGCCTAGGCAGCAAGGACTGCGGCAGACGATCGAAAGTATAGGTCCGCGGCTGGTTGCGCCGCACGAAGCCGCCGATCTGCCAGGCGAACAAGGCAGCAAAGCCGATCACGAACAGTGCGCCGGCGAATTCGCCGACCATGAGCGCACGGATCAGGAGCCCGGCCATCGCCACCGCCAGCATCGCCAGAAGCGCAAGCGCCGCCGCATAGGTTTTGCGCCCGAGCCCTGCAGTCAGCACCGCGCGGCTGCCGGCTTTCGCCATCCGCGCATGCAATTCCACGATGAAGTCGCGATAGCCATTGTCCTGCGGCGCCATCAGGGCCGCGCTCTGCCAGCTCGTCGACAGGATCGCGATGCGGCCGCCGCCCGCACGGCTGACATCTGCACGAAAGCGGCGCTGCTGCATCGACACCGGGCGGAACGACAGCCGGATCGCGCTGATCTCGTCATAGCGCCACAGGCCGGAGCGGCCGGCGATGTGCCAGGACAGGCCATTATCGGTCAGCTCGAAGCGGTGCGCCGAGCCGATCAGCGAGGCCTTGTAGGCGTAGCTTGTGACTGAAGCGGCCTGCGCCTCGGAAACCTGCATCTTGATGACCGATCCCGTCCGCGATCGGCTTGCGCGATCGCCCTCCGCCATCCTACAAGCGAGGCATGGCTGAGACGATCTTTTTTCCGCGCCGTCTGATTCTCGGGGCTGCCGTGATTTCCGGCGTGCTGCTCGCGCTCGCGGTGCACATGCTGGGAGCGCGCTACGGGCTCGACCTCGGCGGCCTCTGGCGCTCGGACACGCACGAATTCATGCCGGCGGGTGCGGCGATCGCCTGGTGGCTGATTGCAACGGTCGGCTTTTCCGGCGGCTACTTCACCGCCACGCTGATGCACAGCGCCGTTTCCGGCCAGATCCCGCAGCGGATGCGGCAGTTCCTGATCGCGGTCGGCGTGCTTCTGCTTGCCGGTGCGGGCCAGGCGGCGTCCGCGCCGAGCACGATCTCGACCGCCTCCGCCGTGCTTGCGGGCCTTGCCGCGCTCAGCCTCGGCGCCGTGATGGCATTTTGCGGCGCGCATTTCGCGCTACGCCGCGGATAACCCTTACGCCGAGGCGCGCAGCCGCGGCCGTTCCAGCATCATCGCCACGTCGGAGGCCGGCCTCGGCTTGCTGAACAGATAACCCTGCGCCTGGGTGCAGCCTTCACGCCGCAGCAGTTCGAGCTGCGCGTCGTTCTCGACACCTTCCGCCGTGGTCACGATGCCGAGGCTTCGCCCCAGGCCCGTCACGGCGCGGATGATCGCCATGGAGTCCTCGCGGGTCGCAAGCTCCGACACGAAGGAGCGGTCGATCTTGATCTTGTCGAACGGGAAGCTGCGCAGATAG
This sequence comes from Bradyrhizobium sp. ISRA430, assembly GCF_029909975.1. Classification (NCBI taxonomy): domain Bacteria; kingdom Pseudomonadati; phylum Pseudomonadota; class Alphaproteobacteria; order Hyphomicrobiales; family Nitrobacteraceae; genus Bradyrhizobium; species Bradyrhizobium sp. ISRA430. Next base: position 8,546,698 of record NZ_CP094516.1, on the reverse strand, counting down.
CTCAGCGAGGAATAGCCGGTGCCGAAATCGTCGAGCGAGATCCGCACGCCCTTGGCGCGCAGCTCGTGCAGGATGGCAAGCGTCGCCTCGCTGTTCTGGAGCAGGACGGACTCGGTGATCTCGAGTTCGAGGCGACGCGCCGCAAGTCCCGACGATTCCAGTGCGTCGACGACGGATGCAATCAGGTTCGGGCTCTTGAACTGGACCGGCGACAGGTTGACGGCGACGCCGATATCGTCCGGCCAGGTCGCCGCATCCGCGCAGGCGCGACGCAGCACGAGCTCGCCGAGCTGCACGATCAGTCCGGTCTCCTCGGCCAGCGGAATGAAGCTGATGGGCGAGATCAGGCCGCGCTGCGGATGGTTCCAGCGCAGCAGCGCTTCGAAGGCGACGACGCGATCGCTGGCAACGTCGCGGATCGGCTGGTAGTGGACCTCGAACTCGCTCCGTTGCAGCGCCGCGCGCAAATCCATTTCCAGAAGGCGCCGCGCTTGCGCGCGCGCATCCATGCCTGCCTCGAAGAAGCGATAGGTGCCGCGGCCGTCCGCCTTGGCGCGGTACAGCGCCAGGTCGGCATTCTTCAACAGCTCGTCCGGATTGCTGCCGTCCTGCGGCGACAGCGAGATGCCGATCGAGACACCGATCACGATCTGATGATCGGCAATCTCGTAGGGCGCGGAAATCACCTCGACGAGGCGGCCGGCGAGGACCGTCGCGGCGGCCTCTTCCGACCGGCCGAGCTGGACTACGGCGAACTCGTCGCCGCCGAGACGCGCCACGGTGTCGTTCTCCCCGACGCAGGCGGCGAGCCTGCGGCCGACCTGCTGCAGCAGCGCATCGCCGATCGGATGACCGAGGGAATCGTTGATGTCCTTGAAGTGATCGAGATCGAGGCAGAGCACCGCGAGCTGATCGTTCGCCTTCGCCACGCGAAGCCCCTGCTCCAGCCGCTCGTGGAACAGCATGCGGTTCGGCAGATTGGTGAGCGCATCGTGGCGTGCCATGTGCGAGATCTTCGCCTGCGCCTCGAGCCATTCAGTGATGTCCTCGAAGGTCGCGACCCAGCCGCCGCCCTGCATCGGCTGGTTGACGACGCGGATCGAGCGGCCGAACCGCTTGACAACATCGGTCGTCGTACGGCCGCCGCGGGCGTCCTCCACGATACGCGCGAAGAACTGGTCGGGATCGCCGTTCCACTGACCCTTAGCTTGCTCTTCCTTCAAGACATCGAGGAGCAGGCGGCCGGTGAGCTGCATGTCGGAGCGGCGCAGCATCGCCGCATAGCGCTCATTGAACAGCAGGATCTTGCCCTCGGAATCGAACATGCACAGCCCCTGCGACATGTTCTCGAGCGCGGTGTCCAGCACGACCTGCTGACGTCCCAGCTCACCCTTGGCGCGGCGGTCGAGCAGCGCCGCCACGAGCGCAATCGCGATGATCGCGACCGCAGCGCTGGCGGTGAGGAAGGACATCGAAGCCGGCGGGATCGACAACCCGCCGATCGCGCGCGCGGGATCGGGCGTCAACTGCACCGCGCCCATGGCCGTGAAATGATGTGAGACGATGGCGACGGTCAGCAGGACTGTCGCGCCCAGAGCGTCCGACAGGCTGTCGCTTCGTCCAGCGACGAACAAGGCAAGCGATCCGAAAATGATGCCGAGCACGATCGATACCGTCACGGTACCGGTCGCCCAACTGATATCCGCGGGGATATCGAGCGCCATCATGCCGGTATAGTGCATCGCTGCCACGCCGCCACCGACGACGGCGCCGCCAAGCGCGACCAGGGGACGGCGCGTGGTCGACACCGAGATGCTCAGCCCGATGAAGGTGACGGCGATCGCAAAGATGAGCGAGAGGAGCGTCACCGGAATGTCGTAGGCGCCCGCGGCGCCGGGACCATAGGCCAGCATCGCGATGAAATGCGTTGCCCAGATGCCGCCGCCGGCGACAGCAGCGTCGAGCGTGATCCACGCCACACGAGCCCCTCCGTGCGCCGCGCGCGCCCGGTGAAACAGGCTGATCGCCGCCGCGCTGGCGAGCAGGCACACCGCGCCGCCGAGCGCGACGAGGCGCCAATCATGCTCGTCGGTGAGACAGTAAAGAACTTGGTACATGGCCAGCCCCTGTTGGACCTGCACTTGAGCCCACAGAGGTGGATAGTCGGTAACTGGCTACAAACCGGTTTCCGAAATGGTGAACAGAGAATGTGTGCGCTCGCTCACATTGTTCATGCGCGCGGCGATGCGCCGAGTCCGATCACGGCGGCCGCAAGCAGCAGCACGGCGGCTGAAACGAGCAGCGACAGATGCAGGCCCGCCATGAACGCGCCTTCGCCCGCGACCAGGGAGCCGAACAGCGCGACGCCTAGCACGCTACCGGTCTGCCGCGTCGCGTTAAGGACTCCGGCGGCAATGCCGGAGCGGGCCTTCTCCGCACTGCCCAATAAGGTCGAGGTTAACGGTGGCACGAGCAGCCCGAGCCCGCCGCTGATCGCGATGAGCTGCGCGCAGATCGCCCAGTAGCTCGTCCCGGCGCCGATCCAGAGCAGGCCGATGCAGCCGAGCGCCGAAATGCAGGTGCCGACGACGATCGTCGGGCATGGGCCGATGCGCTCGGCCACGCGCGGCGCCAGCAGGTTGACCGGCAGCACGGCGCCCATCATCGGCACGAAGGCAAGCCCGGTCCACCACGCCGACAGCCCATTGATCCTCTGAAAGTACAGGCTGAGCACGAAGATCAGGCCGTAGATCGCAACGTTTACAAGAAGGCCGACGAGCGAGGTCAGTGCGAACAGCCGATGGCTGAACAGCGACAGCGGCAGCATCGGCTGCGCTGCGCGGCTCTCCTGCCATACGAACAGTCCTCCGAGGATCGCGGCCGCGGCGAAGGCTCCGAACACGGCGGGATGGGCCCAGCCGAGCGCGCCGGCTTCGATGATCGCACCGGCGAGTGCACCCAGCGCGCCGATCGCAGCGAGTTGGCCGGGCAGGTCGATCTCGCGCGAGGGGGCGCGCGTAGTCTCGTCGGCATAGTGCCAGGTCAGCCACAGGCCCATCACGCCGATGGGCAGATTGACCAGAAAGATCGCGCGCCAGCCGACCAGCGTAATCAGGCCACCGCCGATGAAGGGGCCTGCGGTGAGCGCCAGGCTCGCGCCGGCGGCCCACACCGCAACGCCGCGGCCGCGCGCGCGATCATCCGCGTAGGCATGGTTCAGCAGCGCCAGCGAATTCGGCACCAGGATCGCCGCCGCCAGTCCCTGGGCCAGCCGCGCCCCGATCAGCACGGCCGCATTGGGCGACAGCGCGCAGGCGAGCGAGGCCGCGGTGAAGATGGCGAACCCTGCCATGAAGATGCGCTTGGCGCCGATGCGGTCGCCGAGCGCGCCGGCGGTCAGGATGAAGGCCGCAAAGGCGATGGTGTAGGCGCTGACCACCCATTGCAGTTCGGCGACACCGCCGCCGAGCGTCTTGCCCATCGCATCGAGCGCGGTATTGACGATAGTGACGTCGAGCTGCACCACGCCATAGCCGAGACTCATGGCAGCAAGCGTCAGTGAAGACGCGGCTTGCGCGTTCCGTGCGTTCCTTGCCTGCGGCAACGATTGCAGCTCGAGAGATTTTACCGGCATGATCCACCTCGATGTTTGCGGGTGAACGCAACCATTAGGCTTCCGTTGCGTGATCATGCTTCGGCTCTGATCGAAGCATTGCCGCGCGACGAATCGTATCTTTCAGCAGAATGCATCGAAGTCTCGGCCCTGCTCGCCACGCAGGCCGGATCCCCATGGTGACATGGGAACAGCGCGAGATTGCTTCGTGTTGATCCCCTCAATTCTCTTCAAGGCAGCGAAGTCATGGCAAGAGTTGGCAACACCTCGATTCCATCATCGGCAAGATGGGAGTTCGGCAAGAGCGCAACCGTCGTTGCGGTCGCCTGCATGATCGGCGCACTGTTCGCCGGCAGCACGATCGCAACCCCGCTCTACGTCATCTACAAGCAGCAGTTCGGTTTCTCCCAGATCACGTTGACCTTGATCTATGCCGTTTACGTCGTCGGAAACCTGACCGCGCTTCTGGTGTTTGGCCGGATCTCCGACGAGATCGGACGCCGGCGCGCTGCGGCCATTGCCATGGGCATCGCCATCGTGGGCGCGCTCGTGTTCCTGTTAGCGCGCGGGGTTGCCTCGCTTTACGTTGCACGGGTGCTGAGCGGCCTTGCGATCGGGATCGGCGCAGGAACCGGCACTGCGTGGCTTGCGGAACTGATCGCCGAACAGGATCGTTCGCGCGCCACCGTGATCGCGACGGTCGCGAACTTCACCGGCCTTGGTCTCGGCGCGTTGGTTGCCGGTCTGCTGGCCGAATATGTCGCGCTTCCGCTGCGAATACCGTTCGTTGCTTATCTCGCAACGCTGGTCGTGGTCGCGGCACTTCTTGCCTTTGCCCGCGAGACCGTGGAGCGGCCGCTCGGTACATTTGCCCGGGTGTCGATACGGCCGCGTGCGAGCGTCCCATCATCCATCCGGTCCCGGTTCGTCGCGCCGGCGGTGACCGGTTTCGGCGCCATGGCCCTCGTCGCCTTCTTCGCCGCGCTCGCTCCGAGCGTGCTCGCGAACGAGCTGCACGAAGCCAGCCACGCCGTTGCAGGAGCGATCTTCCTCGAGCTTGCGGCCGCCGTGGCCCTCGTCATCGCCCTGACCCGCTCGCTGTCGAGCCGCACCGCGATGCTATGGTCGCTCGGTCTCATGCTGCCGAGCCTTGCGCTGCTCGTGATCGCACAGTTCATGGAGTCGCTGGGCATCATGATCGCGGCCACCGCGATCTGCGGAGTGGCGGCGGGCCTCGGCTATCGCGGCAGCCTGCAGGTGGTAAACCAGATCGCGCCCGATGATCGGCGCGCCGAGGTGGTCTCGGCCTATTTCATCTGCTGTTTCCTCGGCAACGCGCTTCCGGTCATCGGCATCGGCATCCTCTCGACCCTGATCAGCTCGACCGTGGCGAGTCTGGTCTTTGCCGTGACCATCGCAGTCTTTGCGGTGGTCGCACTGGCGTTTGGGCTGAAATACCAGGTCGAGTAGGCGCAGCCGCAAAAAGAAACGCTGCACGGGACGCGCGGCGTTTTCCTGACAAAAGGCATCTCGCCTCAGCTTGCCGCGCGCAGGTTCACGTTGCTCTCGGCGAGTGAGGTCAGCTTCTTGTCGGTCGCCTTCTCTTCCTCGAGCGTCTTGGCGAGAACCGCTGCGCAGTCGTTGCGGCCGAGCTGCTTGGCCCAGGCGATCAGGCTGCCATAACGCACGATCTCGTAGTGCTCGGCAGCTTGCGCTGCGTTGATCAGGGCCGCGTCGAGCACCGCCTTGTCGGCGACTTCGCCGGTCGTGTCATCGGTCTCTTCGATGATCCCGTCGATCGCTGGGCAGTCGATCGCCTTCACGGCGACGCCGTGCATCCTGAACACTTCCTCAAGACGCGTGACGTGCTGCTTTGTCTCTTCCAGATGCGTCAAAAAGCCCTGCTTCAACTGTGGATCGGTGGCCCTATTGGCCATCTTGGGCAGCGCCTTGGTGAGTTGCTGCTCGGCGTAATAGATGTCCTGGAGCTGATGCACGAACAGGTCGTTCATGGTTTTGATATCTTTTGTGAACAGTCCCATCGTTCCAATCCTCGGGAGTTTGGGAACAGGACGGCGCGGGCTTGCACGCAAGGCCTATCCCGCCATGTTCGATTGCTGATGCGGCGCTAACCGGCACATTGCGCCGACGTTCCGAAAAAGCTCGCATTCGTTTGCGCTGGAACAATGCCGGCGGAAGACCCGCGACTCAAATCCTTAACGGACCGCAATGTGTAGCACGTATGACAAAAGCGGCCGGGTCAGATGGAGAACCCATCCTTGTCAAGGGCTGCACAAGTCGACGTTTTTGCCCTAATGGATTAGATCATGCCTAGCGATCGGCGCCCCCACTTTTGGTAGCGATCGCGCCCCGATCAGCCTGCGAGCCGGATCGGGCGGTCTTGCCCCCACCGGGAGGATGAATGCACGGACTGCTGCCCGCGCTGAAACGCGGCTTCAAACGATGGATCGGCTGGCGACGCCTCGGAATTGCCGCGAGCGTCATGATCATCGCCTTCGCGATCACTACACTGGTACGGACCCTCAAGGGCATCGATACCAGCGTCATCCTGACCGCGTTAACCGAGATTCCCCGTGGAAACATCGGGCTTGCCGCGATTTGTGTGCTCTTCGCGTTCTGTACGCTGACCTTCTATGACTTTTTTGCGCTGCGCACGATCGGTAAGAAACACGTTCCCTATCGCATTGCGGCGCTCTCCAGCTTCACCTCCTATTCGATCGGCCACAATATCGGTGCCACCGTCTTCACCGGTGGGGCGATCCGATTCCGGATCTATTCGGATTACGGGTTGAACGCGATCGACGTCGCCAAAATCTGTTTCCTCTCCGGCCTGACCTTCTGGCTCGGTAACATCTTCGTGCTCTCGATCGGCATGGCCATCCATCCGGACGCGGCCTCGGCGATGGATCAGCTCCCCTCGGCGATTAACCGTCTGATCGCATTGGGCGGTCTCGCCTCGATTGGCGCCTATCTGGTCTGGCTGTCCATGGGCGAGAAGCGTCGCGAGCTCGGCCAGAAGGGTTGGAAGGTGGTACTGCCGTCCGCCCCGCTGACGCTGGTGCAGATCCTGATCGGCGTAGTCGACCTCGGCTTCTGCGCCACCGCGATGTACCTGTTGATGCCGGCCAATCCGCCGATCGACTTCATGTCGCTCGCGGTGGTCTTCATCCTGGCGACGCTTCTCGGTTTCGCCAGCCATGCCCCCGGCTCGATCGGCGTGTTCGACGCCGCCATGCTGGTGGCGCTGCCGGAGTTCGGACGCGAGCAGCTCCTGGCCACTCTCCTGGTGTTCCGCATCCTCTATTTCGTAATTCCGTTCGGCCTTGCCATTTCCATCATGGGCACCCGCGAGCTCTGGATGAACGTGGTCGAACCATGGCAGGAGCGGCGGCGGCTGGCGGAGGCCTGCGCCCAGGCCAACCTACCCAAGCAGGTGACGCCGATGGAGCGCGAGCGGCCGTTGCGGCAGGCCAACAAGCGGTAAGGCGCTGGACGGGCGGCCTTAAACCGGTCAGACAAACGTCGCAGGCGGATCGATCAAGCCTCTCTTATTTCCGCCTCAACTTTGCCGTTGAAAACGCGGGCCATGATCCGAACCACCCTTCGCACCTTCCTCGCAGGCGCCCTGCTTGCCGGGATTCTCAGCGCTTTGCCGATTGAGCGCGCCGCCGCCCAGGACGAGGGCGCCATGCAGATCACCTGGGAGGTCCGCAACCGTTTCCGCCTGTTCCGCGAAGAGCGCGACTTCCTGCTGCATGTTGAGAACGCGCGGAACCGCAGCATCCTCTCCGCCGAGCAGTCGCTGGAAATCCAGAGCGAGGGCCGCGGCTGGGCCCGCAACATGGTCAACCGGCTCTGCATTGATCTCCAGGGCCGGATCAACCAGCCTTGCACCCGCGACAACGTCAAGGAGAACTACATCACCCCGATCGACCATCCCGTCACCGTGCGCCTGACCGGCGCGGTGCCGGTCGGGGCGATCTGCGCCTGGTCGTTCGACGACGGCGACGGGCCGCAAGCCTCCACCTTCGACTGCGCCGAGCCGGTGAACCTGCGCGTCCGCTACGGCAAGCAGACGGTCGCGACTGTCGACGTCTCTGCCGGCTCCGATCCGGTCCAGCGGGTGCAGACCGAGATCCAGGTTCGCGACCTCTTCATCGCCGGTCTCGGCGATAGCATCGCCTCCGGCGAAGGCAATCCGGACCGGGCGCTGGCGCTGTCCGACGAAGGCTTCTGCTTCCGCTCCTATCTCGGCACGGCGGGTGCGCAGTACTACCGGCCTAGCCGCGCCGGCTTCAAGGGCGGCCGCGCCTGCGAGGCCCCCGATACGCTCGCCAACTGGCAGCGCTACGGCGCGCTTTGGTTCAACTCTCCCTGTCACCGCTCGCTCTACAGCTACCAGACCCGCACCGCACTGGCGCTCGCGGTGCGCTATACCCACATCGCGGTGACCTATCTGCCGCTCGCCTGCACCGGCGCCAGCATCAGCGATGGGCTCCTCGGCTCGCAACGCGCTCGCGAATGCCCACCCGGCAAGAGCGGCACCTGCCAGACCAGCGTGAGCGCGCAGGTCTCCGAGCTGCGCGAGGCGCTCACCGCTGCCAGAAAGCGCCAGCCGGACCGCACGCTGGACCTCGTGCTGCTCTCGATCGGCGCCAACGACGTCTACTTCTCCGGCCTCGTTGCCGATGTCATCGTCGACACAGCGACCGAGCGCACGCTGTTCCGACGCTCCGGTGTGATGGCGAGCGTCGACGACTCCCGCGATGCGCTGACGCGCGAACTGCCGCAGAACTTCGTCAGGCTGCGCGAAGCGCTAAAGCCGCTCGTCGGCGGCGACCTCTCGCACGTCGTCTACGTCTCCTACGCCAATCCCGCGCTTGCAGATGGCGGCGTGCCCTGCCGCGGCGGCCGCGCCGGCTTCGACATCCATCCATCCTTCAACGCCGATCCGCAACGGCTCGCCCGGGTCTCGACCTTCGTCGACACCGAGTTCCTGCCGCAACTGAGGGGGCTCGCCACCTGCACCCGCGGCGCGCTGTGCCGCGATCCCGAGTCCGACCGGATGACTTTCGTCGATACACATCAGGCCGCGTTCGCCGATCACGGCTTCTGCGCCCATTCCGGCAACGATCCCGAATTCGACCGCACCTGCTTTGCTGAGAACGGCCAGAGCTTCAATCCGGATATCGTGACCGCGGCGAGCCAGCCGATGCTGTGTGGCCGCGGCGCTTCCGAATATCGCGCCTATCTGCCCCGCGCCCGCTGGATCCGCGACGCCAATGACAGCTACTTCGCCGCAATGACCTATCCGCAAGGATTGCCGGCGGCGAGCCAGCCGACCGACATTCACGATGCCACCTGGGGCGTGCTGTCGGCCGTCTATGGCGGCGCCGTGCATCCCTCTGCCGAAGGCCACGCTGCGATGGCAGACGCGACGCTTCCAGCCGCGAGCGCCGTGCTCGGTTTGGATGCGGTGCCGCCCGGCGTGACGCGGGGCTTCCTGCCTCAGCTTCTGCCGAGCGCACAGCAGTAAAAACGAGCTCTCCCAAATCGTCATTGCGAGTGCAGCGAAACAATCCAGAGTCCCACCGCGGAAAGATCCTGGATTGCTTCGCTGCACTCGCAATGACGAGATTGAGGAACGCGCTCGCCACCTTCTCGCTGTCATCGCCCGCGAAGGCGGGCGATCCAGTATTCCAGAGGCGGTGACGGATACGGCGTACTGGATTCCCCGCTTTCGCGGGGAATGACCGTGGAGTGGGTGGCGGCCGTGTTCGCCATCCTCGCTATCGTCCCCTCACCTGCCGTTCCATCAATCCAAAAACGGCATCAATCGATACCCCCTTCAACTTGGACAGTTTCCCGCGCGCGCCTCTAGGAGTCCCCGCGAGGAAACGTTTCGACTTGAGGAGGCGCGTGATGAGCGCAGTGGTGTCCGCAGCGGACGTGAGGAGGTCTCGCGTCAGACTGTTCATCGTGACCATGTTGTTCCTGGTCACCACCGTCAACTATGCCGACCGCGCCACGCTGTCGATCGCGGGTCCCGCGCTCGCCAAGGAGCTCCATCTCGATCCCGTCGCCATGGGCTACATCTTCTCGGCGTTCGGCTGGTCCTATGTAATCGCGCAGGTGCCGGGCGGCTGGCTTCTCGACCGCTACGGTTCGCGCCTCGTCTACGCCTTCAGTATCATCGTCTGGTCGCTGTTCACGCTGATGCAGGGCTGGGTCGGCTTCTTCAGCGCCGGCACCGCGATCGTCGTCCTGTTCGCCCTTCGCTTCCTCGTCGGCATCGCGGAGGCGCCCTCCTTCCCTGCCAATGCCCGCATCGTCGCGGCCTGGTTTCCCGGCAATGAGCGCGGCACCGCCTCGGCCTTCTTCAACTCGGGACAGTATTTCGCGACCGTGATCTTCGCGCCGCTGATGGGCTGGATCGCCCACGACTACGGCTGGCGCTACGTGTTCTTCGTGATGGGCGCGCTCGGCGTCGTCATGGGCCTTGCCTGGATCAAGACGATCTACGGCCCGAAGGAGCATCCTTCGATCAACGACGCAGAGTTCGACTACATCAAGGAAGGCGGCGCGCTGGTCGATCTCGACGCGCCCAAGGACGAGCGCGCGCCGGACTCCGGCCCGAAATGGGACCATATCCGCCAGCTCCTCTCTAACCGCATGATGCTCGGCGTCTATCTCGGCCAATACTGCATCAATACGCTGACCTACTTCCTCCTGACCTGGTTCCCGGTCTACCTCGTCAAGGAGCGCGGCCTGTCGATCCTGCAAGCCGGATTCGTCGCGACGCTGCCGGCGCTGTGCGGCTTCATCGGCGGCGTGCTCGGCGGCATCATCTCTGATTTCATCCTGCGCAAGACGAACTCGCTGACTATGGCGCGCAAGATCCCGATCGTCGGTGGCATGCTCCTGTCGATGTCGATCATTGCCTGCAACTATGTCAACGGACAGGCGCTCGTTGTCGGCTTCATGGCGCTCGCCTTCTTCGGCAAGGGCATCGGCGCGCTCGGCTGGGCGGTCGTCTCCGATACCTCGCCGAAGGAAGCCGGCGGCGTCTCCGGCGGCTTGTTCAACACCTTCGGCAACCTCTCCTCGATCACCACCCCGATCGTGATCGGCTACATCGTGGCCGCGACTGGCTCGTTCAACGGCGCCCTCGTATTCGTCGGCATCAACGCGCTCATCGCCGCGATCGCCTATCTCGTCGTGGTCGGCAAGATCGAGCGGGTGGTGCTCAAGCGTTCCTCCTGAGGGCTCCCATGGGAGCTTGACCAGGCAACTCAACGGCGGCCTCACAGCCGCCGTCTTTGTTTTGGGGGTGATCGATGCTAGAAATGCCGGGGAAACGCCTTATCCATCTAAGGCATGTATCGATGTTCGACCTCAACCAACTCCGCTGCTTCGTCACAGTGGCGGAGGAATTGCATTTCGGCCGCGCCGCCGCGCGGCTGAACATGACCCAGCCGCCGCTATCCAGGCAGATCCAGGTGCTCGAGCACATCATCGATGCGCCGCTTCTGGAGCGCACCAGCCGCTCGGTGCGGCTGACGCCGGCCGGGCGCAGCTTCCTGCCGGAGGCGCAGCGCATCCTCAAGCTTGCAGAGAGCGCTTCGCAGGTCGCCCGCCGCATCGCGCTCGGCAAGACCGGCTCGCTGAAGATCGGCTTCACCGCGGCCGCCGCCTACGGCTTCCTCCCCGAGCTCATCGCGGCCTGCCGCGCGAAATTGCCCGAGGTCGATTTCTCGTTGAAGGAGATGGTCTCTGGCGACCAGTTCGAGGCGCTGACCTCGGGCCAGATCGATGCCGGCCTGTTGCGGCCGCCGATCGCGCGCCCGGAGCTCACCAGCCGCCGCGTCGTCGCCGAGCCGCTGCTCGCCGCGATCCCGAAGAAGCATCCGCTGGCGAATGCCGAGAACATCACCATCAAAGATTTCGACGACCAGCCCTTCGTGATGTACTCGCCTTATGAGAGCCGCTACTTCCACGACCTCTTGGTGGCACTCTTCACCCGCGCTGACATCCTGCCGCGCTATGTCCAGCACCTCAGTCAGATCCACTCGATCCTCGCTATGGTTCGTGCCGGCCTCGGCCTTGCCATCGTGCCGGCCGCGGCTGCGAGCCTGAAGATCTCCGACGTGCGCCTGCGCCCGCTCAAGCTGCGCACACGCGTCCCCGTGGAGCTGTTCATGGTCTGGCGCCGCGACGACGAGAACCCGCTGCTCTCGGCCCTGGTGAAGATCGCGGGCGAACTGGCCTCGCAGGACACCGCGGAAGATTGATGCTGATTCCGCATCAGTCGATATAGGCTTTGGCTTGGACGCGCATCGAACGGTCTCTTAAACAACGCCGCATGGACGCGGCTTTGGTTGCGTCCTCCACAACATGAGAGAAGGGAGTGGCGCCCATGAGCAAGATGACCCCGCAGGAGATGGCCAAGACAATCGGCTCTGGCCTCCTGTCCTTCCCCGTCACGCCCTTCAAGGCTGACTATTCCTTCGACGAGACCACCTACCGTGCCAACATGGACTGGCTCTGCGGCTACGACGTCGCGGGTCTGTTCGCCGCCGGCGGCACCGGCGAGTTCTTCTCACTGACGCCGACCGAAGTTCCGCAAGTGGTGAAGGTCGCTGTCGAAGAGACCAAGGGCCGCGTGCCGGTGCTCGCCGGCACCGGCTACGGCACTGCGATCGCGCGCGAGATCGCGATCGGTGCGGAGAAGGCAGGCGCTGACGGCCTGCTCTTGCTGCCGCCCTATCTCACACATTCCGAGCAGGACGGCCTTGCCGCCCATGTCGAGGCGGTCTGCGCCGCCGTGAAGATCGGCGTCGTCGTCTACAACCGCGACAATGCCATCCTGCAGCCCGATACGCTGGCGCGTCTCGCCGAGCGCTGCCCGAACCTCGTCGGCTACAAGGACGGCATCGGCGACATCGAGCTGATGACCCGCGTCTACACCAAGCTCGGCGATCGCCTGACCTATATCGGCGGCCTGCCGACGGCGGAAACTTTCGCGCTGCCCTATCTCGACATGGGCGTGACGACCTACTCCTCGGCCGTGTTCAACTTCGTGCCGGAGTTCGCGACCAAATTCTACGCCGCCGTGCGCAAACGCGACCATGAGACGATCCATGCAGGCTTGAAGAACTTCATCCTGCCCCTGATCGCGATCCGCAACCGCAAGAAGGGCTATGCAGTCTCGATCATCAAGGCCGGCATGAAGGTGATCGGCCGCAACTCCGGCCCGGTCCGCCCGCCGCTCACCGACCTCACCGGCCAGGAGATTGCGGAACTGACCGCGCTGGTCGAGAAACTGCCCGCCATCCGATCGACACAACAAGCGGCAGAATAACGACACAAAAGGGAGGAGCAGCCGATGGTCGAGAGCGGAATCTCCGGCGCACCAGTCGTCACGTCGATGCAGGTGATTCCGGTCGCGGGCCGCGACAGCATGCTCCTCAACTTAAGCGGCGCGCATGCACCGTTCTTCACCCGCAACATCGTCATCCTCACCGACAACTCCGGTCACACCGGCGTCGGCGAGGTGCCGGGCGGGCAAAAAATCTGGCAGACGCTGCAGGACGCGCGCGATCTCGTGATCGGCAAGACCATCGGCGCCCTGAACAACATTCTTGCCGACATCCACACGGCCTTTGCCGACCGGGACGCCGGCGGCCGCGGCAAGCAGACGTTCGACCTGCGAGTCATGATCCATGCCGTTACAGCCGTGGAATCCGCGCTGCTCGATCTGCTCGGCCAGCATCTCGGCCTGCCCGTTGCGGCGCTGCTCGGCGAAGGCCAGCAGCGCAAGAGCGTCAAGACGCTCGGCTATCTCTTCTTCGTCGGCGACATCAACAAGAGCAAGCTCGATTACGTTAAGGGCGAGACCGGCAAACCCGAATGGTTCAATCTCCGCCATCGGGAAGCAATGACGCCGGAGACAGTGGTGCGGCTCGCGGAGGCCACCCACGACCACTACGGCTTCGCCGACTTCAAGCTGAAGGGCGGCGTGCTGCGCGGCGAGCAGGAGATCGAGGCCGTCACCGCCATCGCCAAGCGCTTCCCCAAGGCGCGCGTCACGCTGGACCCGAACGGCGCCTGGTCGCTCGACGAGGCGATCCGGCTCTGCAAGGACATGCACGGCATCCTCGCCTATGCGGAGGATCCCTGCGGCGCCGAAGCGGGCTTCTCCGGCCGCGAGATCATGGCCGAGTTCCGCCGCGCCACCGGGCTGCCGACCGCGACCAACATGATCGCGACCGACTGGCGGCAGCTCTCCCACGCGCTGCGCTTAGGGGCGGTGGACATTCCGCTCGCTGACCCCCATTTCTGGACGATGCAAGGCTCGGTGCGCGTTGCCCAGACCTGCCGTGACAACGGCCTGACCTGGGGCTCGCACTCCAACAACCACTTTGACATTTCGCTCGCCATGTTCACCCATGTCGGCGCCGCCGCTCCTGGCAAGGTCACCGCGATCGATACCCACTGGATCTGGCAGGATGGCCAGGCGCTGACCAAGGAGCCGCTCCAGATCAAGGGCGGCCAGATTGCCGTGCCCGATCGTCCCGGCCTTGGCGTCGAAATTGACCGGGCAGCTATCGACGCCGCGCATGAGCTCTACAAGCAGCATGGACTTGGCGCCCGCGATGACGCTATTGCCATGCAGGACCTGATCCCCGGCTGGACCTTTGACGACAAGCGTCCCTGCCTAGTGCGTTAAGAAACCCTGGAGGAAGCGATGACTGCGATCCTGAAGAACTTCATCGGTGGCGAATGGGTCGATGGCTCCGGCGTCACCAGGAACATCAACCCCTCCAACACCAACGATCTCGTCGGCGAATACGCCAAGGCTGATAAGGCGCAGACCGAGAAGGCGATCGCGGCCGCTAAGGCCGCCTTCCCCGCCTGGGCGCGCTCGACGCCGCAGGAGCGCTATGACGCGCTGAACAAGATCTCAACCGAAATCCTCGCCCGCAAGGAGGAACTTGGCCGCCTGCTCGCCCGCGAGGAAGGCAAGACGCTGCCTGAAGGCATCGGCGAGGTCGCGCGCGCCGGTCAGATCTTCGCATTCTTTGCCGGCGAAGCACTGCGGCTGACCGGCGAGAAGGGCGCATCCGTCCGTCCCGGACTCGAAGTCGAAATCACCCGCGAGGCGGTCGGCGTCGTCGGCATGATCACTCCCTGGAATTTCCCGATCGCGATCCCCGCCTGGAAGATCGCACCCGCGCTGTGCTACGGCAATACCGTCGTGTTCAAGCCCGCCGAGCTCGTACCGGGCTCTGCGCATGCGCTCTCCGAGATCATCACCCGCTCCGGAATTCCGGCCGGCGTGTTCAACCTCGTCGTCGGCTCCGGCTCCGTGGTCGGCCAGACCCTGCTCGAGCATCCCGACGTCGCCGCGATCTCCTTCACCGGTTCGGTGCAGACGGGTCGCAAGATCGCGCAGGCCTGCGTACTGTCGAACCCCATGAAGAAATTCCAGCTCGAGATGGGCGGCAAAAATCCGCTGGTCGTGCTCGACGATGCGGATCTCAA
Organism: Bradyrhizobium sp. ISRA430; assembly: GCF_029909975.1. NCBI lineage: Bacteria > Pseudomonadati > Pseudomonadota > Alphaproteobacteria > Hyphomicrobiales > Nitrobacteraceae > Bradyrhizobium > Bradyrhizobium sp. ISRA430. The sequence continues at coordinate 8,531,520 of NZ_CP094516.1, read as the reverse complement.
GACTGCGGTCGAAGTCGCCGTCAACGGCGCCTATTTCTCCACCGGCCAGCGCTGCACCGCCTCCTCCCGCCTGATCGTCACCGAAGGCATCCACGACCGCTTCGTCGCGGCGATGACCGAGCGCATGAAGGGGCTGTCGGTCGATGATGCGCTCAAGGCCGGCGTGCATATCGGCCCCGTGGTCGACCAGAGCCAGCTCGACCAGGACCTGCGCTATCTCAAGATCGGCCAGGACGAAGGCGCCACGCTCGCCTGGGGCGGCGAGCTGCTGAACCGCGAGACGCCCGGCTACTACCTCCAGCCGGCGCTGTTCACGGAAGCCAACAACAACATGCGCATCGCGCGTGAGGAAATCTTCGGTCCGGTTGCCACCGTCATCCGCGCCAAGAATTACGAGGAGGCGCTCGCGATCTCCAACGACACCGAGTTCGGCCTCGCCTCCGGCATCTGCACCACCAGCCTGAAATACGCCACGCACTACAAGCGCAACAGCGAGGCCGGCATGGTGATGGTCAACCTGCCGACCGCCGGCGTCGACTATCACGTGCCGTTCGGCGGCCGGAAGGGTTCGAGCTATGGCGCCCGCGAGCAGGGTTCCTACGCCCGCGAGTTCTACACCGCGGTGAAGACCGCCTACACGAATCCCGGCTGATAGGCCAACACCGTAGGGTGGGTTCGCGTCAGCGTAACCCACCTCGGCCACAACGCATGAAGCATGGTGGGTTACGCCTTCGGCTAACCCACCCTACAATTCTGTTCTTGAGGAAAGCGCATGGACCAGGACATCGCGGCGAAAGAGCAGCCCCGCTACATCAAGCTCAACGAGCGCGACAACGTCGCGATCGTGGTCAATGATTTCGGGCTTCCCGCCGGCTCCCGCTTCGCCTGCGGGCTCACGCTGCGCGCTTTCGTGCCGCAGGGGCACAAGACGGCGCTGGTCGATATTGCGGAAGGCGCGCCGATCATCCGCTATGGCGAGGTGATCGGCTACGCGCTGGCGCCAATCCTCGCCGGCGAATGGGTCGATGAGGCAAGCATCCGCATGCCGGAGGCGCCACCGCTCGACAAGCTGGAGATCTCCACCGCCGTCCCCGCTCCGCTGCCGCCGCTCGAAGGCTACACATTCGAGGGCTATCGCAATCCCGACGGCTCGGTCGGAACCAAGAACATCCTCGGCATCTCCTCCTCCGTGCAATGCGTCAAGGGCACGATGGAATATGCTGTGAAGCGCATCCGCACCGAGCTGCTGCCGAAATATCCGAACGTCGACGACGTCGTTCCCCTCACCCATGCCTATGGCTGCGGCGTCGCGATCACCGCGCCCGACGCGGTCGTGCCGATCCGCACGCTGCAGAACCTCGCGCTCAATCCGAACTTCGGTGGCGAGATCCTCGTCGTCGGCCTCGGCTGCGAGAAGCTCGCGCCCGAACGGCTGGTGCCGGAAGGCGTGGGCGACGCCATCGTCCGCATGCAGGACGAGGCCTTCGATGGCTTCGGCGCGATCGTCGATGCGATCACGACCCAGGCCGAGGCGCGGCTGAAAGTCCTCAACACGCGCAAGCGCGAGACCTGCCCGGCTTCCGACCTCGTCATCGGCCTGCAATGCGGCGGCAGCGACGCCTTCTCCGGCGTCACCGCGAACCCCGCCGTCGGCTTCGCCGCCGACCTTCTGGTGCGCGCCGGCGCCACCGTGATGTTCTCCGAGGTCACGGAGGTGCGCGACGCCATCCAGCTCCTCACCCGCCGTGCCATCAACGAGGATGTCGGCCGCGCGCTGGTGCGCGAGATGGCCTGGTACGATTCCTATCTCGCCCGCGGCGGCGCCGACCGCAGCGCCAACACCACGCCCGGCAACAAGAAGGGCGGGCTCGCCAACATCGTCGAGAAGTCGCTCGGCTCGATCGTCAAGTCCGGATCAAGTGCCATCACCGGCGTGCTCTCGCCCGGCGAGAAGGCGACGCAGAAGGGCATGCTGTTCGCGGCAACGCCGGCGTCCGATTTCATCTGTGGCACGCTCCAGCTTGCCTCTGGCATGACGCTGCAGGTGTTCACCACCGGCCGCGGCACGCCCTACGGCCTTGCCGCTGCACCCGTGATCAAGGTCGCAACCCGCAGCGAGCTTGCGCGGCGCTGGAAGGACCTGATCGACTTCGATGCGGGCCGCATCGCCACCGGCGAGAAGACCATCGAGGAAACCGGCTGGGACCTGTTCCGCCTGATCCTCGACGTCGCCAGCGGCCGCACCAAGCCCTGGTCGGACCGCTGGGGCATCCACAACGATCTCACATTGTTCAATCCAGCTCCGGTGACCTAGTTGTATCTTCCCGTCGTCATTCCGGGATGCGCCCACCGGGTCCGGCCTTCGGCCGGCCCGATGACAGGCTCCGACGCAGGTCCGGAATCCATATCCCCAGTTCGTGGTTATGGATTCCGGGCTCGACGCTTACGCGTCGCCCCGGAATGACAGCTCACGATAATCGCGCTTTAAGACCAAGAGGACTCCTGAATGTCCCGCATCACGACCCTGCGCACCATCCGCATCGATGAGCGGCCGAACCTGATCTGGGTCGAGATCGAGACCGACGAAGGACTGACCGGCTTAGGCGAGAGCTTCCGCGGCGCGCAGGCCGTCGAAGCCGCCGTACATGAGCTCGCCGCGCCCCTGCTGCTCGGCCAGGATTCCCGCCGGATCGAGGCGATCTCGCGCCAATTGCTGACGCCGTATCTCGGCTTCCACAGCGTCAGCGCCGAGGTGCGCGCCGCTAGCGCCATTGACATCGCGCTGTGGGACATCAAGGGCCAGCGCCACGGCATTCCCGTGCACGAGGCGCTCGGCGGCGCGAGCCGGCTCGAGATCCGTGCCTACAACACCTGCGCCGGCTATGCCTACAACACCAAGAGCGCCAAGCGCCGCGAGATCGGCGCTGAGGATGCCGCGCTCGGCCCCTATGACGACCAGATCGCCTTCATGCGCGACGCCGGCGCGCTCGCCGAAAGCCTCGTCAGCGAAGGCTTTGGCGCGATGAAGATCTGGCCGTTCGATCCCTTTGCCGCCAATGGCGGCCATTCGATTTCGCTCGCCGACCTCAACACCGGTCTCGAACCGTTCCGTAAGATTCGCGCCGCCGTCGGCGATCGCATCGAGATCATGTGTGAGCTGCACAGCCTGTGGGGCGCGCACACCGCCGAGCGCATCTGCCGTGCGCTGGAAGATTACGGCGTGTTCTGGGTCGAGGATCCGCTTGGCAAGATGGACGACGTGCAGGGCCTTGCCGACCTCAGGCGCCGCGTCAAGACGCCGATCTGCGGCAGCGAGACGCTGGCCGGCGCGGCGAGCTTCCGCAATCTGCTCGCGGCCGATGCCATCGACGTGGTCATGCTCGATATCGCCTGGTGCGGCGGATTGAGCGAAACGCGCAAGATCGCCGCCCTTGCCGAGTCTTACAACAAGCCGCTCGCTCCGCACGATTGCACGGGACCGGTGGCGCTGATGGCGGGCCTGCACTTGGCGTTGCATGCGCCGACCGCGATCTTCCAGGAGGTGGTTCGTGCGACGCTGTCGACCTGGTATCGCGATCTCGTCACCGCGCTTCCGATTGTAAACAACGGCATCGTATCCGCGCCGACTGCACCCGGCCTCGGACTTGCGCTCAACCCGGACTTGCATCGCCGTGCGGACGCAGTGGTGCGAGAGTCGAAGCTTGGCGCGTAAGGCACAATCCGCGCGTCGTCACGCGACGGCCTCGACACTGTCCGGAAACATTGGCGCGGAAAAACGTCTGCTCCGCTTCGTTGCGGCCGCACCACGCAGCAATGACGCGCGCTGGCGCACGTCAGAATTTTTCGAGCGCCCGCACCTCGCGTGCTGCGGTCGCCATCAGCGGCTTCACGGCCCGATCCTCGCGACCGACGATCACGCCCGAAGCAAAGGCGCCGGCTCTGCCGTTGCGGCGTGGCGCATGAAGTGCGGCATCGACGGCCATCTCGTGATGGGCGACGAAGTCGTTCAGCGAGCCCAAAGCATCCTGGATATTCTTCATATGTTTCGACAGGCGCGCGAGCTGCTTCTGCTCGCCTTTATCCGCGAACAGGCTCTCGAAAAACTCGATCGCGTATCTGAGCTTCTTGATCCCGATCCGGAACTTGTGCCGCTCCCGCGCGGACATCCGGTCGAGATGCCGGCCATCCTTGCGGACCTTCTTGATGCGGCGATGGAGCACGTCGCGCGCGAATTTTCCGATTCGTGTCTTGCCCTGGTCCGGTGCGATCGTTGAGCCGGATTCGATCCACTGCAACGTATCGATCAGCAGCGCGCGAAATCGCTCCGAACAGACCGCTTTCCTCGCACGCTCGAAGGCCCGCTCCCGCCGCTCCGAAAACTCCTGTCTGATCGCTTTGCCGCCGCGGCGCAGCAGCGCATCGCGGCTAGCCGGCTCGATATTGTCCTTCACGAACACGTCGATCTCACGCGCAGGCGCGAGCTCGTTCGACAGCCACTTCAGATCCGTCTTGGCCTTTTCGCGACCCGTTCGCGACAGGATTCCAGAGAACAACGAGATGGCCGCGCGCAGACGCCGCAGGCCCACCCGCATCTGGTGAATACCTTCCGCATCCCCGCGGCGTACGGCGTTGGCGTTGCCGGAGAAATGGCGCGCGGTCGCGCGGGCAACGATCCTGAATGCGGCGTCCGCGCTCATATCGGCATCCAGCATGATGCCGTCGGCGGACATGACCGGATGCTCCTCGCCGCGCGCGAGCGCATAGCCGCGATCAGATTTTGACCGCAAGTCGAGCTCGGCCTGCGACTTGCGCTCGAGCGTCTTGGCCATCCGAAACAGGTCCACAGGGCGGCCGCGCTTGAGCTCGAGTTCGAGCTCAGCGATCGGGCTCGAGCGCGGTCCGGCAATGATCCGGCCACGGTCGATGGCGAGTTCGATCTCGCTGCGCCTGGTGCGGATCGGCAACGTGATGCGACGGACCGACGTCTCGAAGACCGGCTTCAGCTTGCGGCACAGCTTTTTCGAGGCGATCGGCTTCAGTGGCGTGCCATCGGCCTTGCCGAGGTGCGGCACGTCATCCCTTATCTCGCTTTCCCATTCGCCGCGACCGAACTCGGCCCCGTTCGCCGACTTCACGGTCTGAACGTGCGTGTGGCCATCCCGTCGCACGCGAAGCGTCAACCCATGCCGCTTCAACCTGCATTTGGTGGTATCGAAATAGGTCGAGAGCAAGTCGCTTGTGGCGCGCGTTCCCGCCTTGCCGCCCGGCACCCGCCCCTGCGCTATTGTCGCGAGGCGACGCGCAGGAACCTGGAATTTTAATTCGGCTTCGACGGCCATCCCGACCTCCGCACGCTCGGCGGACTTTCTGTAACGCACGAGAACGCACCAAGTGCCGCGATGGATGAGGAGACCGGAACCGCGTTGCGCAGGCCCTTGAGTGCTTCGCTGCGCTCGCAATGACGAGCTCGAGGTCCGCACGTTCCACACCAATGCTGTCATCGACCGCCTTGTGCGCAATTACGCACTGGGGGCCGGCTATGACAGCGGTGTGTGAGGGAAGCGCTCGAGAAGGACCCGCGACGTGGCCCTACTGCTTCGCCGGCGCCATCATCGCCCCGCCCTTCTTCGCCGCGGGTGGCGGCTTCACCGCGGCGGCCTGGGCGGGGAGATATTTGGCGATGATGGCCGGATCGATCTGCGCCATGTTGGCGTCCGGCAGGCGGGTCCAGGTCTCGTCCTTGCCGAGCAGCGAAATGCCGAGATAGCCGCGCAAGGTCAGCGTCTGCCCGTCCGGGCTGACCTTCATGTTGGCCTTCCAGATGTTGCCGTCGCGCGGATTGAGCACGTTGCCGCCTTCGTACTTCAATCCCTCGCGCTTCATGTTACGGACGAAGGAGATGCCGAGCAGCGGCGCGTTCTTGCGGTCGTCCGTGCACTTGGCGCAGATCTCGTTCGGATTGTCGCCGGGCCGCGGAAAGGTCTTGGCGATGACGCCTTCGAAGACGCCATTGTGGTCGACGAAGAGAAACCATCCCACCGGCCTGCCGTCTTCGACCTTCTGCCAGAGGCCCGCAGCGGTGGGCTCCGGCGCTTGCGCGGTAGCCGGGCGAACCGCACCGAGCGCGAGCCCGATCGCGAGAAGCGAGAGCAGCCGAGGGCTGGAAACGAGATTCCGCATTATGATCACCTTGCTAAGCCACGACTGGGATGGCCGCAGACTACGGCGATTTCGCGAAGGGTTCCAGCATCAGAAACATGGGGCATCGCCTTCCCGCCGCGGTAAGCTCAGTTGACTCCGAGCTTCTTTTGCAGGCTGGAGGACGAGGTCGTGTACTGGAACACCAGCCGCTTGTCCGGATAGACGTAGCGGTGGGCTTTTTGCGCCATCAGCGCGCCCTCGTGGAAACCGCACAGGATCAGCTTGATCTTGCCGGGATAGGTGTTGATGTCGCCGATCGCGAAGATGCCGGACACGTTGGTCTCGAATGCGGACGTCTCGACCGGCACCAGATTGTGCTCCAGCGCGATACCCCAGTTGGCGACCGGACCGAGCTTCATGGTGAGGCCGAAGAACGGAAGCATGGTGTCGCAGGAAACTTCGGCAATGCTGTTGTCGTTGCCTTTCACGGTGGCGCCGGTGAGCTTGCCGTCAGCTCCGGACAGCGCGGTGACCTGGCCGAGCCTGAGATCCATCTTGCCGGCCGCCACCAGCGCACGCATCTGTTCGACGCTGTGAGGCGCGGCGCGGAATTCATCGCGACGGTGCAGCAGCGTCACGCGCTTGGCGAGCGGATGCAGGTTGAGCGTCCAGTCGAGCGCGGAATCGCCGCCACCGACGATCAGCACATTCTTGTCGCGAAACGTCTCCATCTTGCGCACAGCGTAGTGCACCGAGGTGCCCTCATAGGCCTCGATCCCCGGCACCGGCGGACGCTTGGGCTGGAACGAGCCGCCGCCCGCGGCAATCACCACCACCTTGCATTCGAACACCTTGCCGGTGTCGGTGGTGCAGCGAAACAAGGGATCGCCGATCTTCTCCACCGTCTCCACCATCTCGCCGAGATGGAAGGTCGGATGGAACGGCTTGATCTGTTCCATCAGCGCGTCGGTAAGGCCCTGGCCCGAAACCTGCGGAATGCCGGGAATGTCGTAGATCGGCTTTTCCGGATAGAGCTCGGCGCACTGGCCGCCGACCTTGTCGAGGATGTCGACGAACTGCGCCTTCATGTCGAGAAGCCCAAGCTCGAAGGCGGCGAACAGACCGCAGGGGCCGGCGCCAATAATCAGCACATCGGTTTTGATCGTGTCGCTCATGTCGTCTCTTTATCGGTCGTTATCGGTTGGACGGCGCCAGGCGGGCAGAGGGAACCTTTCCTGTCTAGCCAACGAGGATAGATCAGGGAAGGCATAAAAGCAGGAGCACCCCGCAGCCTGGCCTACTTGCCGGGTCAAAATAACTGAGCTGTAAGGGATGAGGGATATGACGGAGATCAATCGGTGAACGCACCAAGCCACCTCGATACGACGCCGCGACTGGAGGACTTCCCCTATCGGCTCAGCGACAACGTCCGCTTCGGCGATCTCGATCCCAACCAGCACGTCAACAACGCGGTCTACGCCACCTATTTCGAGACCGGCCGCGTCACGCTGATGAAGAGCCCGCAATACGGGCTGACGCCGCCGGGCCTCGCCTGGATCATGGTGCGGCTCGACATCCATTTCCGCGCCGAGCTGCACTGGCCCAACACCATCGAACTCGGCCTGGGCGTCGTGAAAATAGGTCGGACCTCGGTGACCTTCGAGCAGGTCGTGTTTTCGGAAGGAACGTGTATCGCCTCGGCTACGTCGGTCGGCGTCATGCTCGACGAGGCGACGCGGCGGCCGGCACCCCTCACCGCCGAGATCGTCGAGAAGCTCAGACCCTGGCACAAGCGCGGTATCGAGGTCGCGCCGCCGAGCGGCTAGAACATATGGAATATGTAAGAAGGATCAGGCCTGGCGTTCCGGCGTCGACACCACGAGCCCGTCGAGTTCGTCGCTCACCTTGATCTGACAGGACAGGCGCGAGTTCGGACGCACGTCGAAGCCGAAGTCGAGCATGTCCTCTTCCATCGGCGTCGGGCTGCCGACCTTCTCGCGCCAGGCTTCATCGACATAGACATGGCAGGTGGCGCAGGCGCAGGCGCCGCCGCATTCGGCCTCGATCCCGGGAATGCTGTTGCGGATGGCGGCTTCCATCACGGTCGCGCCGTTCTCGATGTCCACCGTGCGGGTTTCGCCCTTGTGGTCGATGAAGTGAATCTTGGCCATGTGTGCTCGTGCTGCCGGGATCTTTGGAATAAGGGAGGGTCCGGGCTGTCCTATAACGGGTCGATCCGGCCTGCGCTAGTGCGCAAGCCACCGGGTCGCCGCGGGATCGCGGCTCAGGCCTTCAGGATCGTCGCGATGACGGCACGGACCTCGGCCACCGCCTCCTTCAGCGCGGCGAAGGCGCGGGACGGGTTGTCGCCGGTCCGGATCGCGGTCTCGAGGCTCGCCGCGGCATCGGCCACCGCAAAGGCACCGACCCCGCGCGCGGACCCTTTAAGCTTGTGTGCGAGCACAGCGGCGTCGGCCGGCACGGCCGACATCGCGGCGATCAGCCGGACCGACTGCTCGGCGAACATCGCGAGCACTTCCTGTTCCAGCCCGGCATCGCCGAGGGTCATGCGCGCGAGATGGTCGAGATCAAGGGGGCTGTCGAGAGGTGCAAGCGGCGGCGAGGGCATCCAGTCCATCCGTTGCAGGTCAGGCATCATGGCGACAGGCCCCCCGGCATCGCGCGGCGCTCCGCCGATGGGCGGCGAGCTTTGCTCCACCCAAGCATGGAAATGGTTAACGAAGTGTTTGGACAGCTTTACGTAATTCTGCCCGTTTATTGACGAAAAGTTGCCGCAATCGGCCGAGTTCCGTGGAAAATTCCATTTAGTGCTAAGGCGTTACGGCCCGATCCTGTTAACGATGATTAAGAATGTCTTAATCGCGGGCATTTCATTCGCGACGCTCTGCCAATAGGATGTTGCGGAAATTAGCGGACAAGCCGTTCGGGTGGGGACGGCTCGGAGATCCGCATAAGCGGCATGATCCGGTCTGTGGGCTTGCGTGGCGCGCGGGGCTCGCGGGGGGCGTGACAAGTAACGAGGGCTCAGACTGAACATGGCGAACACTCCCAAAAAGGTCAAAGACCCAACTGAAGTGGCACTTTCTGCGATCCAGGAAGCCCTGAACATCAGCGACACCGCTGCGGACACCAGCCGCGCTGCATCGGCAGCGCGCAACGACGCGGTGCCTCCGGTGGCGCCGCCCGCACCTCCCGTGTTCGACGATCCCGCTTTCGAGCCGCGGTCTGCCGCCAACGAGCGGGCGGTGTTCGAGTCGATCGAGGAGCCTCGCCCCTCGCACCGCGCCGCCAACGACGACCGCGAGACCATCGGCCAGTTGCTCCAGGCACTGCAGAAGGGCCGCCCCGCCCGCAGCGTGTACACCTTCGCGACCGTGTTCGCCGGCATCTGGCTCGCTGCCTGCGCCGCGCTGAGCGTCGGCTTCCTGCCCTCGATCCAGGCTGCCATGGGCCAGAGCGGCGGCGTGCTGGTCATCGCCGGCCTGATCGCGATGTTCTTCGCGCCCATCATGCTGTTCTACTTCCTCGCGAGCCTCGTCTGGCGCGGCCAGGAGATGCGCATGATCGCGCAGGCCATGGCACAAGTGGCGATGCGCTTCTCCGAGCCGGAAGGCTCGGCCTCCGATTCGATGGTCACCGTCGGCCAGGCGATCCGCCGCGAAGTCGCCGCCATGGGCGACGGTATCGAGCGCGCGATCGCGCGCGCCGGCGAGCTCGAAACGCTGGTCGCGAACGAAGTCGCGGCGCTCGAACGCGCCTATTCCGACAATGAAGTGCGCATCCGAGCCCTGCTTCAGGACATCGCCCACCAGCGCGACAACCTGGTCGGCCAGGCCGAGCAAGTCCGCAGCGCCATCTCGGGCGTACAGATCGACCTGCGCCACGACATTGCGCTGATCTCCGATGCGATCGCCTCGCGCGTCGACGAGGTCGCCAAGAGCATCACCGGCGCGCTGGAAGAGCGCGGCGCCCATATCACCCAGGCGCTCAGCAACGCGGGCGACAACATGATCCTGGCGCTCGGCGAGCGCGGCGGCGACCTGCTCGACCGCCTCGAAGAGGCCAGCAACGAGACCACGCGCGCCGTGCTCGACGCCAGCGAGCGGCTGACTACCAGCCTCAACTTCAAGACCGGCCACGTCCACGATGAGTTCGTCGACCTCGCCGACCGCGTCCACGAAATGCTGAACGAGCGCATTGACCGCATCACCGGCGAGTTCGAGCAGCGCTCCGCCGCGATCGTCGATGGCATCTCCGAGCGTACTGAGCAGGTGCACGACTCCCTGAAGAATTCGTCCGACTCGCTGCTGCTCGAACTCGAGCTGCGCAGCAACGACCTCTCCGCCAAGATCGACGACGCCGGCAACCGGCTGGCCGGCCAGATCATGAGCTCCGGCGATAAGGCCAGCGAGGCGCTCGACGCCACCGTGAACACGCTGGTCGCCAAGGTGGTGAGCCAGACCGAGACCGCGCATGACTCGCTGTCGCTGCAGATGAGCGCATTCGACGAGCTGGTGAAGAACCAGGGTGCCGAGCTGGTCGAGAAGTTCGCCCGCGACTCCGGCACGCTGGGGGCGCTGATCACGCGCCACATCTCCGAGTTCGACCGCACCGTGAAGACGTTCGGCGGCGAGATCGTCGATCGCATGGGTCAGCGCACGCAGGACATTGCCGAAACGCTGAAGACGTACGTCGAGAACTTCGACACCCGCCTCACCTCGAACGGCGGCCAGATCACCGCGGCGCTGGATCAGCGCCTGGTGCAGTTCGAAACCACGCTGGGCGAACGCGTCACCAACCTCGACTCGTCGATCGAGGGCCACATCAAGACCTTCGACGAGCAGTTCGGCGGCCGCGTCGGCGTCCTCGAACAGTCGTTCGATGCGCGCGCGAAATCCGTCACCGAGACCATCGACGCACGTCTCAACACACTGGCGACGTCGCTGACCGACGGCGCCACACAGGCGATCCAATCGATCGACTCCCGCCTCACCCACCTCACGACGTCGCTCACGGATGGCGCCTCGCAGACGATCCAGTCGATCGATGCCCGCCTCACCCATCTGACGGCGACGCTGACGAACGGCGCATCGCAGGCCGTGCAGTCGATCGACACGCGCCTCACCCTCCTGACCTCGACGCTCACGGACGGCACAGCGCAGGCGATCGAGGCGGTCGACCGCCGCATCGCCGGCGTCACCGAGACCATCGACGGCCGCAGCCTGCACCTGACCGACACGGTCACGGCGCGCTTCCAGGAGATCCACCAGGCCATCGAGGCCAAGGTCGGCTCGGTCGCCAACGACATCGACGTGCGCGTGGCGCAGTTCGAGGACCTGCTCGGCTCGCGTGTCGAGGCCGTTGCCGGCCGCATCGAGAGCAGCGGACGCCAGGCCAGCGAAGACCTGATGTCACGCTCCGAGATGATCTCGACCGCGATCCGCTCGCATGTCGAGGACGCCGAGCGCTCGCTCACCAACCTCGTGGTCAACACCAGCGAGACGATCCAGACCGGCGCGCGCGCCGCCCAGCAGTCGCTGATGACGGTCTCCTCCGAGGTCAATGCGCAGCTCAATCTGACCTCGGCCGAGGTCGAGCGCGCGCTGACTGCGGTCGGCACGGGCGCCGCGAACTCGATCCTGGCCAGCGCCCGTGAGGCGCAGTCGACCCTGGTCGGGGCGTCGGGCGAAGCATCGAACCAGATCAAGGCCCTGTCGGCCGACATCGAGCGCACCCTGTCGGCAGCGGGATCGGCGACGGCCGCCTCGATCCTGGCCGGCGCCCGTGAGGTGCAGACCACGCTCGTCACCGCCTCCGCGGATGCGGCGACCCATGTCAAGACGCTCACCGCCGACGTGCAGCACTCGCTGTCGATGGCCGGTGCCACCACGGCCGAGGCGATCACCGCCGGTGCGCGTGATGCGCAGGGCACGCTGATCGCGGCTTCGACCGAGACCGCCAATCAGATCAAAGCGCTGTCCTCGGACGTGCAGCGCTCGCTCTCGATGGCGGGTACCTCGACGGCCGAGACCATCACGGCCGGCGCCCGCGAGGCCCAGACCACGCTGGTCACGGCGTCCTCGGATGCGGCAAACCAGGTCAAGTCGCTCGCAGCCGAGGTGCATCGTTCGCTCTCGCAGGCCGGCCAGATGACGGCCGAAACGATCACGGCCAGCGCCCGCGACGCCCAGAGCACCCTGCTCGCTGTCTCGGTCGAGCAGACCGGCCAGGTCCGCTCGCTCGCGGCCGAGATGCAGCGCGCGCTGGCGACCGCCGGCGGCGCTACCATCGAGGCGCTCACGAGCGGCGTGCGCGAGGCCCAAGGCACGCTGATCTCCGCTTCGACGGACGCAGCAAGCCAGATCAAGTCGCTGACCACGGACATCGAGCGCACGCTGACCGCGGTCGGCGCCGACACGGCCTCGACGATCCTCAACAGCGCGCGCGAAGCGCAGACGTCCCTGACCTCGACGTCGGCGGACGCCGCCAGCCAGATCCGCACGATCTCGACCGAAATCGAGCGTGCGCTCGGCGCGGCCACCGCGAACGCGACCAACGACATCCAGACCAGCGCGCTCAACGCGCAGAACGCGCTGATCAGCGCCTCCAACGAGGCGAGCTCGCGAGTCAAGTCGAGCTCGGCCGACGTCGAGCGCTCAGTGCTCGCCGCCAGCAGCAGCTTCGGCCAGGCTATGACCGGCAAGACCGACGAGATCGTCACCTACGTGCAGCAGCAGGCCGACCGCCTGTCGAACATGATCGACGCCAAGCGCGGTGCGCTGATCGATGCGATCGGCTCGAAGGCCAGTCAGCTCACGCTCGACATCGACCGCGTCACGTCGGACGCGCTGAAGTCGATCGAGACGCGCGGCCAGGCGTTCTCGCAGGCGATGATGGGCAACGGCTCCGAGGTGGCGCGCACCATCAACGCGGCGAGCGAGCTCGCCACTGGCGCGGTCGCCAAGTCGCTCAAGGACCTCGAGCAAGCCTCGCGTTCCGCGATCGACCAGTCGCGCCAGGTCTCGATCGCGGCGGTCACCGAGATGCAGGAGACCAGCAAGATCCTGCGCACCGACACGGTGGCCCTGTTCGAGCGGCTGCGCGAAGGCAACATCCTCCTCCAGGAGGTGCTGACCGGGGCGCACGACAACCTCAACTCGCTCGAGCGGGCGCTGGTGACGCGCGTCGCCGACTTCGTCTCGGCGATGAACGACGTCACCGCCCGCAACGGCACGGCGACGCAGAACCTGGAAGAGCAGCTCAACGTGTTCAACACCAAGACCACGAAGGCGCTCCAGGATCTCGGCGAGCTGTCGACCCAGTTCGACGCTCACGGCAAGGCGCTCGTCGATGCCGCGACCGTTGTCGAGCAGAGCAACAAGAACACCACCGCTTCGCTTGCCGAGCGCAAGCAGGCGCTGGAGTCGCTCGTCACCACGATCGACCTGCGCACGGCCGATCTCGACCAGCGGCTGTCGCGCTTCACCGGCCTGCTCGATGAATCGCTCGCCGCAGCCGAAGAGCGCGCCCGCGACATCGCCCGCGTCGTGGCAGAGACCGCCGGCGCCGGCTCGGCCGCGATCACCCGCCAGTTCGAGGCGGTGCGGTCCGCGTCCGAAGAGGAACACCGGCAGACCATCGAGGCCATGCACGACATCTACCGCCAGACCACAGACGAGGCGGATGCGATGTTCAAGCAATCGACCGAGAAGTTCGCCAACCTCGTCTCCAGCATGAAGCAGATGGCGTTCGAGATGCACAACGAGCTCGAAGCCACCCGCAACGAGCTGCGGCGCGGTGTGCTCGAGATGCCTCAGGAGGCCGCCGAGAGCACCGCGCAGATGCGCAAGGTGATCGTCGACCAGATCGAGGCGCTCGCCGAGCTCAACCGCATCGTGGCGCAGCACGGCCGCGGTCTCGATGTCACGACGACAGGCCGCGCCACGGTCCAGCGTCAGGAAGAGCCGATGTTGGCAGCCGTCGCCGGCCGCGGCACCGAGACGCGCATGCGCGAGAGCACCAGCGCCTCGACCCTGCCGCCGCCCGACCTCGGCGTGCCCGCCTCGCGCCGCCCCGAGGCTCCCCCGGTCGCGCCCGCCGGCAACGACCAGGGCCGTGACGGCTGGCTGTCGGACCTCTTGAACCGCGCCGACACCGGTCCTGCCGCCCCCGCGGGCCGTGAGGCACCGCGCGGCCGTGCTCCGGCTCCGCAGCAGCCGCAGGCCCCGCAGAATGGTGGCAATCCGCTGGAGTCGCTGTCGCTCGACATCGGCCGGCTGATGGACCGCAACCTCGCATCCGAGATGTGGGACCGCTATCAGCGCGGCGAGAACAAGGCCTTCACCAAGCGGCTCTATACGCCCGCCGGCCAGAAGGCCTTCGACGAGGTCGCCCGCAAGTACCGCGCCGACCGCAACTTCAAGAGCACGGTCGACCGCTACATCGCGGAGTTCGAACGCCTGCTCGACGAAGTCGCCCGCGACGGCCGTGGCCCGCAGGAGCTGCGCAGCCACCTCACCTCGGAGACGGGTCTGGTCTACACCCTGCTCGCACATGCAGCGGGACGGTTGGGGTGAGACGAAGCTCGCGAATGGCGAGTAGCGAATAGCGCATGAAAAACGGAGCCCTCGCGGGCTCCGTTTTGTTTTGGATCGACGCTGTGTGGAGGGCCCTATGGCTATTCGCCACGCGCCATTCGCGCCCTCTACTGCCGCCGGCGCTCGTTCGAAGACGTGGGCTTCGGCGGCTCGGCCGGTGGCGGCGCGGCCTGCGTGCTGTTGCTGGCGCCGAAAAGCACGCGCGTGGGGTTGCGGTCGAAATTGTTCACGGCGCGACTGATGTCGCCGAGTGTGCGGCGGCCGTCGGCCATCAGCGCACCGGAGCGCTTGTCGAAGTCATCGGCGAGCTCGCGGATCGACTTCACCGCCTGGAATAGCTCGCCACCGTCCTTGCCGCCGGCGAGCGTATTGAGGCCGAGCATGAGGTTGTCGGCCTTGAGCATCACGCCGTCGACCTTGGCCATCACGGCGTCGACCCTCTCGGAGTTGCGCGCCAGCGAGTTGGTGAAAGTCTCGAGGTTCCTCAGCGACTTCTTCACCGATTCCTGATTGTCGGCGACAAGCTTGTTGATGTTCTGGAGCGTGCCGCGGATCGCCTCGGTGACATCCTGGAGCTTGTTCGGGTCGGCCGTCAGCGTCGGGATGCCGTCTTCGTCGAGCGGCGGCGCGGGCGCGGCCTCCTCGCCGCCCTTGAGCGAGATCGCGGCGACGCCGGTTAGACCCTGGAATTCCAGGCCGACCAGGGTGTCCTTGCGGATCGGGGCATTGTTCTCGACCATGGCGAGTGCGACAACCCGCCGCGGGTTGTCCAGCTTCACCGAAACAACTTCACCTACCCTGATACCGTTGAAGTTGACGCTACCGCCATTGCGCAGGCCGGCCGCCGGTCCCTCGAACACGACACGCAGGGGACTGCGCTGCTTGGTGGTGTGCAGCGACTGAAACCACAGCACGAAGCCGATCGCAGCGGCGATCACCGCCAGCGTGAACGACCCGATCAGTACGTAATTCGCCCGCGTTTCCATCAGGTGCTCCGGCTACTCAACCCATGACCGCGCGGGCGCGCTTGCCATGAAAATACTGCCTCAGCCAGGGATGCTGCGAGGCCTGCATGTCGGCCATCGACCCTGCCGCAATGATCTTACCGTTCCCTAAAACGGCGATGCGGTCACAGGCTGTGTAGAGGCTGTCGAGGTCGTGGGTTACCATGAAAACGGTCAGGCCCAAAGTACGCTGCAGGGTCCTGACCAGCTCGTCGAAATCGCCGGCGCCGATCGGATCGAGGCCAGAAGTCGGCTCATCCAGGAAGACAAGGTCCGGATCGAGCGACAGCGCCCGCGCCAGCGCCACGCGCTTGATCATGCCGCCGGAGAGCTCCGACGGGAAGCGCTCGGCGACCTCGGGCTTGAGGCCGACCATGATGAGCTTGGCGATGGTGATCTCGTCCATCAGCCGCTGCGACACCCGCAGATATTCGCGCATCGGAAACTGGATGTTCTGCCGTACGGTCAGCGAGGAGAACAGCGCGCCCTGCTGAAACAGCACGCCCCAGCGCCGTTCGACGCCGCGGCGCTCTGCGCCGCCGGACGCATCGAGATCGACGCCGAACACCTCGATGCGGCCGGCGACCTTCGGCACGAGGCCGATGATGGTGCGCGTCAGCACCGATTTGCCCGCGCCCGACGGGCCGACGAAGCCGAGGATCTCGCCGCGCTTGACGTCGAGATTGAGGCCGTCGAGCACGCGCGTCGCGCCGAACTGCACGGTGATGTCGCGGACGCGGATGATGGGATTTTGAATCGCGGTTTGGATTTCTTGCGCCATCATCACATTCCGATCGATGCGAAGAAGATGGCGAACACGCCGTCCATGACGATGACGAAGAAGATGCCCTTCACCACAGACGACGTCGTGTGCTGCCCGAGCGATTCCGCGCTGCCCTGCACAGCTAACCCTTCGACACAGGCGACGATGCCGATCACGGCGGCCATCACCGGCGCCTTCACGATGCCGACGATGAAATGGTCGATCGAGATGGCGTCGCGCAGGCGCAAGAGGAAGGCCTCGGGATCGACGCCACCATAGAGCCACGCCACCAGCCCGCCGCCATAGAGCGCCGCCATGGCGCCGAGAAAGGCGAGGATCGGCAGCGCCAGCACCAGCGCCAGCATGCGCGGCAGCACCAAGACCTCGATCGGATCAAAACCCATAGTCCGCAGCGCGTCGATCTCCTCGCGCATCTTCATCGAGCCGAGCTCGGCGGTGTAGGCACTGCCGGAACGGCCCGCGACCATGATCGCGACCAGCAAGACGCCGATCTCGCGCAGCACCAGCACGCCCAGCATGTCGACGACGAAGATATCGGCGCCGAACCTGCGGAAATGGAAGATGCCCTGCTGTGCGATGATGCAGCCGATCAGGAAGGTGATCAGCACGATGATCGGCACCGCGCGCCAGCAGACCTGCTCGAGATGATGCACGGTCGAGGTCAGGCGGAGCGATCGCGGGTGGATCAGCACGCGGCCGCTCGCCGCAAGCACCGCGCCGAGCATGTCGACGAGGCCCGCTACCGTGCCGGCAACACCAGCCACGGCCCGGCCGATCTGCTCCAGCATGCCGGTGATCGTGACCGCGCCGGTCTCGACGACCGGCGTCGCCTTCACCCGCCGCACTTCGTCGACCAGGCTCGAATAGTCCGCCGACAGACCTGCGATCTGCGCCTCGACGGGACCTTGCGTGAGGCTGCGGCGCAGCCGCTCGATCAGCCAGGCACCAAAGGTGTCGAGTTTCGCGACTTCGGAGACGTCGATGAAAATGCTCTGCGGGCTGCCGGCGAGTTTCTCGGCCTCAGCCACCATCCGCTCCAGGACCGGCGCGAAGCTCGCGGTCCAGGTTCCGGTGGCGCAGAGTGCCAGCGCATTGCCTTTGGCAATCCGCTCCAGCTTCGGATCGCCGCTCAAGATGTCCGCTCCCGTGCCGAGGCATCCGAGGCGGAAGAATAGAGATGGTTGCGCACGCGCCCCTACCTAGAGAAGGTACCCCCAACTAGCCACTGTTAGTTGCATCAGGTAACCAGCCGGTTCAGAAATTGCCAGAGTTCCAAATGACTTCCAGCAAACTTTCGATGTTGGCGCGCATCGAGCGCTTCCCGATCGCCGGGACCTTCACGATCAGTCGAGGTGCCAAGACAGAGGCCGTCACCGTTGTGGCGGAAATTAGCCGGGATGGGCTGACCGGCCGGGGCGAATGCGTTCCTTATCCACGCTATGGCGAGACGCCCGAGGGAACGCTTGGGGCCCTCCAGGCCATGCAGGACGCCATTGCCGGGGGCCTCACCCGGAAGGCCCTGCAAACGGCTATGCCGCCGGGCGCGGCCCGCAACGCGCTGGACTGCGCCCTGATCGACCTGGAAGCCAAGACAGCGGACGTTCGAGCCTGGAACCTGCTGGGCCGCCCGGTGCCGGGCGAGTGCACCACGGCCTACACGATCTCGCTGGGCAGCCCGGAGGCGATGGCGACGGCCACCGCCAAGGCGGCGCACCGGCCGCTGCTCAAGATCAAGCTCGGCGGCGATGGCGACGAAGCCAGGATCGCAGCGGTGCGCAAGGCCGCCCCCGAATCGGAACTGATCGTCGATGCCAACGAGGCCTGGACCGAGGCCAATCTGGAACGCAACCTCGCCGCCTGCGCCGCGGTCGGCGTCACGCTGGTAGAGCAGCCGCTGCCGGCCGGGCAGGACGGCGCGCTGGCACGGATCAAGCGCCCGCTCGCGGTCTGCGCCGATGAGAGCGTGCATGACCGCTCTTCGCTCGCGCCTTTGCGCGAGCGCTATGACGCCGTGAACATCAAGCTCGACAAGACCGGCGGCCTCACCGAGGCGCTCGCCATGGCCGATGCGGCACAGGCGCTCGGCTTCAAGATCATGGTCGGCTGCATGGTCGCCACCTCGCTGTCGATGGCACCCGCGATGCTGGTCACGCCGCAGGCGCGCTTCGTCGATCTCGACGGACCGCTCCTGCTGGCGCGCGATCGCGATCACGCCCTGCGCTATGACGGCAGCCTGGTCTATCCGCCGGACTCCTCGCTCTGGGGCTGAGCCCTGAGACGGTGCCGCGTCGACCAGATCACGAGCGCACCAACGCCGGCCATCGCAGCCATCACGTAATACAGGCCCTCGCCGATGCGCGCGTAGATCGCGCCCGAGACGATCGAGGTCGCCGCACCCAACAGCCCGATGCACGCAGCGTAGTAGCCCTGCCCGCGTGCGATCTGATGCGATGGCACGCGCTGCACCAGGAGACTCATGGTGCCGAGGATGGTCATGCCGAAGGTAAGACCGTGGCCAAGCTGCACGATCGCGAGCAGTGCAAGCGGCGGCTCGTTCGCGGTGACGATCCAGCGCGCGACGGCGCCCGCACCGCCGATCGCCATGAGTGACGAGGCGTGCAGCGAGAAGCGGCGCGACAGCGCGAAGACGCAAATCTCGGCGATCACGCCGAGCGTCCACAGGCCCGCGATGGTTAGCCCGCCGAGGCCGTGGGCCCGCCAGTTGATCGCCGAAAATGTATAGTAGGCGACATGGCTGTCCTGGATCAGCGCAGCCGAGACGATGATGGCCCAGAAGGCGGGATCGCGCAGCAGTGCCGTTCCGCCGCGCAGCTCCGCGCCCTTTCGCCGCACATCGTCGAGCGGCTGAAGCAGGAGGCTTGCGAGCGCGGCGACGACGGCAAGCGCGACGATGACCCAGATCAGGTCGCGCGCGGCTATCGTGTCGACCAGAAAGCCGCAAGCGAGAGAACCGGCGGCGAAGGCCGCCGAGCCCCACAGCCGCACCGGCCCATAGTCGAGCTTGTAGTGAGCGACGCCACGCAATGCATAAGCATCAGTCAGCGGGATCGTCGGCGTCCAGAGCACGCAGGTCACAGCGTAGACCAGGAACAGCGCCAGCGGCTGTTGCTGCAGGCCGAGCACGGCAAAGCCCGCGGCGGTCGCGAACACCGACACCATCATGCCGGCGCGAATGGCGCGGCGCTTTTCGGCCAAAGCGGTTGCGTAAGGCAGCGTGGTAAAACGCGTCATCGCCGGCAGCGCCATGATAACGCCGATCCAGGCCGCATCGATGCCGATCGCTTTCAGCCAGACCGAGAAGAACGGCAGATGAGCGCCCGACACCGCGAACACCGCCGAATAGAACAGCGCCAGGCGTACGGCGAATCGCTGCTTCAGAGGTGCAGCAACGGGGATTTGTGATTCGGGTGCCATCAAACCAATTGCGATTCGGTCGATATCGTGGTGATCGTTACTGTAACGCGCACTGATTTGCGCGACGAGATTGCCATGGCCACTGAAGCATTTGCCCTCTCGCCCATGTCTGCCCGCGCGGCCGAGCCGAACGAGCAGGACTACGACGCGATCCGCGAAGCCTTCATGGAGACTGCGCGCGGCCGCTGGTTCCTCGGCGAATACGCCAAGCGCAACCGAAATGCCGACACCCGCATGGTGCTTGATGCGGTCGCGAAAATCGAAGAAACCCTTGCGGCGCAGCGGCAACCTGTCATCGAGGATCGCCTGCCCGAGGCGCTGGTGGCGATCCGCCGCGCGGTCGAGGACACCGAAGGCGCAGCCGCCGCGGCGTTCAATCCGTCGGCGATCGAGGCGGCCCTCGCGCCGATCCAGCGCGGCGTCCGCATCATCAAGGAGATCTCCTGGCGCTGGCGCGAGATCGGCGCCGACGGGCGAATCTGCGACCTGATTGATTCGCAGCTCGCCTCGATCGAGAGCGCCTGCACGCAGGTCTCGACCATCGACCTGCGCACCGAGCTCAAGGCCGCCTTCGATCTGCTCAAGGACCGGATCGAGCAGACCGACGTTGACGGCAGCGCAGCGCCGCAGACAGCCGCACGTCCTTCGTCGGCTCCGGTGCAGGAAGCGCCGACTGTGGTGGAAGCAGCGGCTGTCGAGGCTGCACCTGCCGCAATGGCCAGCGAAGCGCCCACGGCCTTTACGGAGGCGCCGCAGGGCGTTGCAGCGCCGGCCGAGCCTGAAGCGGCCCTTGAAGAGATCGGCGCCACCGAGGCGAACTCCGGCGCTGACGAAGCGATGGACGTCGCGGTTGAGCCGGAGATCGTTGCCGAAAGCCAGGTCGCGGCTGAAGAGAGCCTCGTTGAACCTGCTGCGATCGCGGAGATGACGGAGCTTCCGTTCGATGCCGCCGCGGAGGCCGAGGACGAAGCCGTGCTCGAGCGGATCGCATTCGAGATGGCCGCGCCCGATCCGGATTTCGACGAGATCATCGAGCCGATGGAGATGCCCGCGGACATCCGCGAGCCGATGGCCGCTGACGTCGCTGAGCCGATCGCAGCCGAGCCGGCCGTCGCACCGATCGAGGAAGAGCCTGCCGTCGCGCCGATTGCAGCACAGGCGCCGGCTGTCGAGGCGCCGATTGCGGCTGAATCGCTCGCGCGCCTCACCGACGCGATCGCCGAGGCTGCGGCTGAGGTGATGGAGCATCCGGCCCCGGCCGTGGCAGTCACGGCGACATTCCCCATGGCGCCGACCGCGACGCTGCCCATGCCGTCCCCCCTGCCCGAGCCTTCGCTCGGCGCAACCATTCTCGCTAGCGGCATCCTGCAAAAGCCCCGCGCTCCCGCGAACGATCCCCTCGCCCCGATCCGCCGCATGACCCAGGCGGAGAAGATCGCGTTCTTCTCCTGAGACGAGCGGTCACTTCATCATGGCCGGGCTTGTCCCCGGCCATCCACGCATCACCGCACGTGAGGGTAGATGTGGATGTCCGGGACCCGGCTCCGCCGAGGCTTCGCCGGCTACCGGTGTTGGGCCGGCGTAGCTTCAGCGAAGACGGCAAGCCCCGGGCATGACGACCGAAGTTCTGGCGTGCACCTGTGTCCACATCGTCATTGCGAGCGAAGCGAAGCAATCCAGGCTGCTGCCGCGGAGGGATTCTGGATTACTTCGCTGCGCCGAGGCCGGGGCATTTGCGGTCGTAGATTTGGTGCGCTCAGTCACCCGCTTCTCGCACATGCGGTCGGTCAGGATGACGCTGCACTTGCGGCCCCGCTTGGCTGAGGGGGCGGCGGCAGGGCGGACGGCACCGTCAATTCAGGGGAGTGAGAGAGGCCAGAGGGAAATCGATCATCGAGGAGCGGATCAACTGGATGAAGACGCCCGTCCGCAAGCCGGACGGCGAGATGCGGCCCCGGCTGGAGGCGTGGGAGAACACATCAATCTGCCGAAGCTCGATGCCCGCACCCGCGTCCTTTCCGAGGACGAGATCAAGATATTCTGGCAGGCCTCGACGATGAGAATTTGATGCGGTCATGGGATCGCAGAACGCGGCTGGCGCTGAAGTTCGAGCTAGTGACCATGCTGCGGTCGAGCGAGTTGCTCGGCGCGCACCGCGACGAATTGTTTGACCTCGACGGCGAGAACCCGCGGTTTGATGTGCCGCTGAAGCGGGTCAAGAAGCGGCGCGTGAGGAAGGCGCGAAGTTGATACCGGAGCCGACCGCCCCCGATCCGTACATCGAGGAAGCCCATCGCCTCTGGGCCATCAAGCAGCGGGGCAGGCCGTGAACGTCCGGTCCGCTCTGAGCTGATTTCAACCCGGACGCCCGCGTCATAGGCGGTCGTGGTGTTGCTACTTTTGGATTACCACCCCCGCCATAGTGCGGGCTGACATGACCTGTGGTTGTATGCGCTCATCGCAAACGTGGGGAGTATACAATGAGGAACTTACTTGCCGTCATTGCTATTGCTGCTCTGGGTATCTCACTTTCGTCAGAGGTAATGGCGCAATCGGCGCAACCTTCTAGCGGGGCGACAAAGACCCCTGCCACGATGCAGCAATCCGGCAAAGGTATGGCCGCGAAGAAAAGGCCGATGATGACTACCTGCACATCGCGTCAAAAGATGTCTGGGGCAGCTTGCTCGTAACAAGCCAGAGGCCGCCTCAGTTGGCGGCCTCTTTCGTGCTCGTTAGCCCGATATCACCTGTTGAGTGCCCTCATGAGTAACGAGCAGAACAGCCACCGTACCGCTATCGTACTTTTCGCGCTTGCTGTGACAATCGCAACAATCGCGGCACTCGTCACGACGTTTGAGCGGGTCGACACTAGGACCGCTAGCAACGAGACCCCGCCCGGTACGACAGGCCTCGCTAAGCCACACGCGCCACTGGACCGCGCACCAGGCCAGCCGGTGTTTGGCAAGTGAGGCCACGGGAAGCGGACTTCGACGATGCCGGACGACCTCATTGCGTCACATCGCGCACGCCTTTGTGTACCGATCCGCACAAAAATTTAAGCGCGATTGATGGATGGCAAATATCTTCAAAGGTCGCGGTCGCGCACCCCGCGGTTTCCACGCGCCCCAGAGGACCCGGACGACCGTGCGGAGGGAGCAGCCATCCCTCCACGGTCCATCGCTGGCGCCGCATCGCGTCATCACCATCGAGCGCGGCGGCGACAGGCGGCGCCACGCCGGGAGCGGACTGATCGAGATCTTTTTGACTCGCCGATGGTGGCTTTCACATCTCCTGCGCATCCCAATGCCTGTTATAATTGGTGGCTTTCCGGGTTCATCCAAGGAATGCCCGCTAGCATGAAGACTTGATCCCCGGAGGAGCACCGCTGCCGAAATGGCCGCGGGCGGGCGCTTTGTTCAGTGCGCAAGAATCCGGAGGGGAAACGCCATGAAACGTCGTCATTTTCTCAAAACGGCAGGCGCTGGCCTCGCCGCGTCGGCCGCTGTTGCTGCGCCAGCCATCGCGCAGTCGATGCCTGAAATGAAGTGGCGCTGCACCACAAGTTGGCCGAAGTCGCTGGATGTGCCATTCAGCGCATCAGAGACGATCTCGAAATATGTTGCGGAAGCCAGCGACAACAAATTTCAGATTCAGCCCTTCGCAGGCGGCGAGATCGTTCCTGCATTGCAGGCGGTCGATGCAGTGAGCAATGCAACTGTCGAGATGTGTCACACAGCCGCCTATTACTTCATCGGCAAGGATCCGACCTTCGCACTTTATTGCTCCGTTCCGTTCGGTCTGAACTCGCGCCAGCAGAATGCATGGTTTCAGGATCACGGCGGTCAGGACATGCTGAACGAGTTCGGCAAGAAGTACGGTATATACGGCATTGCGGGCGGCAATACCGGGACTCAGATGGGCGGTTGGTTTCGCAAGGAGATCAACAGCGTCGAAGATCTCAACGGACTTAAAATGCGGATCGGCGGTTGGGCAGGCAAGACGCTGTCCAAGCTCGGTACGGTCCCGCAGCAGATCGCGGGTGGCGACATCTATCCGGCCTTGGAGAAAGGCACGATCGACGCGACCGAATGGGTCGGCCCCTACGACGATGAGAAGCTCGGCTTCTACAAGGTCGCCAAGTATTACTATTATCCCGGTTGGTGGGAAGGTGGCACGGCCCTGCATTTCTTCATCAATTTGGACAAGTGGAACGCTCTGCCGAAGGCTTACAAGGCGCTCCTCGCTGTCGCCTGCGGCTATGCCAATATGGACGTTCAGGCGCGCTACGATGCACGCAATCCGCCAGCCCTCAAGCGCCTCGTCGCCAACGGGACACTGCTGCGTCCGTTCAGCCAGGCGGTGATGGAAGCGTGCTTAAAGGCTTCCAACGAGGTCAATGCGGAAACCTCCGCGTCCAACCCTGATTTCAAGAAGATCTACGATTCACAAATGGACTTTCGAAACGACGAAAATCTCTGGTGGCAGGTCGCGGAGTACTCATATGAAACCTTCATGATCCGCACGCGCCCGAAGGGCTGAACGAAACTGCGACCTCGAACCGGCGCGTGGCCGCGGATGAAGTCGACGTCGTCGGAGAGCGGCAAGAGTTTCCGGGTGATCGAATTGATCGACGTGGCGTGGCTACCGCCGGGAAGGCCGGTGTGTCCGACGACCGCACGTCTGCAAGTGGGCCCTTCTGCGACATTCGACCTGACCTTCATTATGTCAGCCTTCGCTAAGCGGACATAGCGGCAGGGCAGCGCGGTCCCGCGCCAACGTCGCAGGCGTCACTATCGCGGGCGAGAAGAGGCGACCGGCGCGGGGCCGCAGGACGGCCGTACGGGCGCCGGGAGCGGCAGGGCTACCAGCACACCCGGACGGCAGCGCGGCAAGGTCGCGGAGAGGCCGTTACAGCGACGTCGCAGAGAGCGGCGAAACGTCACCAGATCGGGCCGCGCCCGCGCATCTGTGACATAGGGCCTAATAGGGCCCGGCAGGTTTCGGGCGGGCTCTCCGTTTTCCAGCCACGACTGAGAAGTACCTTCAGGGGCTTAGGCCGATTTCCACAGCCCTCGAAAAGCTGCTTGCAGAAAGGACCACACGGATTTGCCGTACGCGCGTTCGCTGATCGCCACGGGGTTCGATGGCGTCATGCACATTAGCCATCAAAATGTTGGCGAGACGAACCTTACAGCGCCGCTCGTCTGCACGCTGCCCTCGGGCTTCACAGGGACTATCCGCCCTGCCCGCGCCCCTCGTGCCGACGCTGCCGCGTCCACCGCAACCCGGTCCGCGAAATCGCGACGACGTACGATCGCCCCTCTCGGTGGACCGGGATGGGCGAGACATACGACAAATCCGAATTTCGGTAACACGGAATATTTGCGTCGGACCGACTTGACAGGCCTCGGAAGCGGCGCAGATGTTTTGCCCGTGGGGGCAAACGGGAAGCTTGCGTTCGGTCGCTCGACATAGGTGACGTTTTTCAGGCCCGCGCAGGTGGGTCAAACTACGTTGTGGGAGGTATGGGAAGACAGAAACGATGAGATCGCGTTGCGACCTTATGCGCGCCAGTTTGGCGGCTGTGCTTGCGCTGCAACTGCGCTACAGTGTGGGCGCTCCCCCGGTCGTCAGCCAGCTCAGGAGTGCGCATGTCTACGGCAGTCGCGACACTCGGCGGCGTAGGTCTTTTCCTGCTTGGCATGACCGTGATGACGGAGGGCCTGAAAGCGCTGGCCGGCTCCGCCCTGCGCGCGGTGCTCAGCAAAGCGGCGTCAACGCCGCTGCTTGGCTCGCTTTGGGGCGCCGTCGTCACGCTGCTGGTGCAGTCTTCGAGCGCAACGACCATGACGACGATCGGTCTGGTCAGCGCCGGCCTGCTGACGTTCCAGCAAGGCTTGGGCCTCGTCTTCGGCGCGAACATCGGCACCACGGGCACGGGCTGGCTGGTGGCGCTAATTGGCGTCCGCGTCTCGCTCACGGCCGCGGCGCTGCCGATGATTTTCGTCGGTGCGCTGACCAAACTTCTGGGCAAGGGACGGATCTCCGGGGTGGGCGCCGCGCTCGCAGGCTTCGGACTCGTGCTGTTCGGCCTGACGACCCTGCAGCAGGGCATGGGTGGGCTCGCGGAACGATTGCACCCGGCGGACCTGCCTGCCGTTCTCGGTGGCCCCGGGACCCCATGGTGGTTAGGCTTGTTCGGCGTGCTGGCGCTGGTCGTGACCGGACTGGTCATGACCGCGCTGATGCAATCGTCGACAGCCGCGATCGCGGTGACCTTGTCCGGCTATTACGCCGGCGCGGTCGGACTGGACCAATCCTGCGCGTTGATCATCGGCCAAAATATCGGCACGGCGACGAGCTCTGCGCTCGCCGCGATCGGCGCGAGCACCACGGCCAAGCGGCTCGCCATTGCCTATGTGCTTTTCAAGCTGATCGCCGCGCTCATCGCGCTGGTTGCTTTTCCCGTCGTCACGCCTCTGCTTCTGCGCGCCTCTGACACGACCGACGGCGTCATGCTGCTCGCCGGATACCACACTGCGTTCAATGTCGTCGGCGTGGCGGTGCTGCTGCCGCTGATCAACTGGTTCACAGGCCTCGTCGAGTGGATCCTGCCCGAGCGCGGCTCGCCGCTGACACGATGTCTCGACCCGTCCGCGCTCGCGACCCCGATCGTGGCGGTGCAGGCGGTGCGACAAACCATCGCGCGCGTGCTCGTGACGGTGTGCGGTTCGGTCGAGGCGCGACTGGCCGGCCGCGCTGGCCCCATACGCCTGGGAAAGACCGCCGTATCCGTCCAAGAGGCGGCCGACGCGCTGCGTCAGGCACAAGTCTTCCTGTCGGACGTCACCGGCCCCCCTGACATCGACGACGAACAACGGTCTCTCACCAGCACGCTCCACGCACTCGACCGCGCGTCCCGACTGACGGACCTGGCGAATGGAGAAACCAATTTCGGTGCGATTGCAAACGGACCGGAGGACATCCGCGCTGCAGAGGTATGCGCAGAAGTGATGCGAAGCGCTGTCGCGATTGCGCGCGGTGTCGCGGCGCCGCCTCGCGTCGCTGGATCGCCGCCAGCGTCACATGCCGACGCCATGGCCGGCCCGCGCGCGAACCCGCCTGACGAGGCCATCGCCGAGCTCGAGCGTTGTACGACGGAACTCGACGAGGTGCTGCGCAGGCATCGCAGCGCGACGCTCGGCGCGGTGTCCGATGGCACCCTCACCGCCGACGTTGCCCTGCTTCGCGTCGAAACGGTTCGAACCCTCGAAGCCCTGTCGCAGCACGCCTGGCGCTCTGCGGTTCATCTTGTCGGTCGGGGCTAAATCACGTCCGCGGGGGTCAGGAAGCATCCGGCACACGACAAGGGGCAGAGCGACAACGCTCTGCCCCTCTTCATATCGAAAGATCAGGCAACCAGCTCGGCGAACAGGTCGGCGTCGACATTGCCGCCCGAGAGCACGATCACGACGTTCTTGCCGGCGACATCGAGGCGCCCGGCGAGCAGTGCGGCGAGGCCGACGGCGCCGCCCGGCTCGACCACGAGTTTCAGCTCGCGATAGGCGAAGGCCACGGCCGCGCCGACTTCGGCATCCGACGCAGTGACGCCGCGCGCCAGCAGCTTGCTGTTGATCGCAAACGTCATCTCACCCGGCATCAAGGCCATCAACGCGTCGCAGATGGTGCGGGCCGCAGGCGGATGCGGCTCGCGATGGCCGACGGCGAGCGATCGGGTGTGATCGTCGAACGCCTCGGGCTCGGCCACGACGACCTGGGCCTGCGGGTAACGCGCCTTCACCGCGGTCGCGACGCCCGCGATCAGGCCGCCGCCGGAGGCCGGCGCGACAACGATGTCGGGCGCGATGCCGAGGCTCGCCATGTCCTCGGCGATCTCGCGGCCGGCGGTGCCCTGTCCCGCGATCACAAAGGGATCGTCATAGGGCTTGACCAGCGTCGCGCCGCGCTTCTCGGCGATGCCGCGCGAGATCGCCTCGCGATCGTCGCGGTCGCGATCGTACAGCACCACCTCGGCGCCATAAGACTTGGTGCGCTCACGCTTGGACAGCGGCGCATCCGACGGCATCACGATGGTCGCCTGCATATCGAGGATCTTTGCGGCGGCCGCCACGCCCTGGGCGTGGTTGCCGGACGAGAAAGCGACGACGCCGCCGGAGCGTTTGTCCTGCGGGATCGAAAAAACCTTGTTGAAGGCGCCGCGGAACTTGAAGGAGCCGGTGCGCTGGAGCATCTCCGGCTTCAGAAAGACCTTTGCGCCGACGCGCTCATTGAGCACGGGAAAGGACAACAGCGGGGTGCGGATGGCGAAGGGCGCGATCACGCGCGCTGCGGCGTCGATGTCGGCGGGGCCGACCGGGAGGGGCTGTTCCGTCATGGGGGATTTGTATCGCGGCTGGCGAGGCGCGGGCAAGACACCCCGGCGTGAGGAGTTTCGGCCGTCAGGCGACGAAGCGCGCCGGCTCCGCCTCGCCCCTGCCCGGCAACACCGCGCCGACCGCCCGGATGTTGTCGACGAAGGACCGCGCCGAGGCCTCCCAGGTGTGGTTGGCGGCGAATTCGACGCAGGCCTGCCGGGAAATGTCGAGCGCCGAAAGGCACGCGCCGCGCAGGTCGTGATCCAGCGCGCCGACCGGCGCATCGCCGATCACGTCGTGAGGCCCTTTCACCGGGAAGGCCGCGACCGGCAGCCCGCTCGCCAGCGCTTCCAAAAGGACCAGGCCGAACGTGTCGGTCTTGCTGGGAAACACGAAGACGTCGGCCGCAGCATAGATTTCCGCCAGCGCCTCGCCGTGCTTCTCGCCCAGAAAAATCGCCTCCGGATAGGCCTCTTCGAGCGACGCGCGCGCCGGGCCGTCGCCGACGATCACCTTGGTGCCAGGCAGGTCGAGCGCGAGGAAGGCCTCGAGATTCTTCTCCACCGCCACGCGGCCGACCGAGAGGAACACCGGCGCCGGCAGGCAGAGATCGATCGCGCGCGGGTGGAACAACCCGGTGTCCACGCCGCGCGGCCACAGCACGACATTGTCGAAGCCGCGCTCGCCGAGCTCACGGGCCAGCGCCGGCGTCGCCGCCATCACGGCGCTGCTCGCGCCATGAAAGCGGCGCAGCGCCCGCCAGATCAGGGAGCCCGGAACCGGCACCCTGGCGCGCACATATTCGGGAAAGCGGGTGTGGAAGCTGGTCGTGAACGGCAGCTTGCGCTGGCGGCAATAGCGGCGGACCATCAGGCCGATCGGCCCTTCCGTCGCGATATGGATGCTGTCGGGCCGAGCCTCCTCGATCAGCCTCGCGATTCTGGCCGGGCGCGGCACGGCGAGCCGCACGTCGCGATAGCTCGGCATGGCAAAGGTGCGGAACGATTGCGGTGTGAGGAACGCGAACTCGACGCCGAGCGCTTTGGCCGCATCGGCCAGCTTGGTCAGCGTCCGAACGACACCGTTGACTTGCGGGTGCCAAGCGTCGGTCGCGACCAGGATGCGCATCAGGCAGCTCTTGCGGCGACTTGGGGGACCTGCGCCGGCTTGTGCAACTGATCCGCCCAGGTGATAATCTCGAAATGGCCGTCGTCATGTTCGACGAGCGCCGTGCAGCTCTCGACCCAGTCACCGCAGTTCATGTAGCGGATGCCGGCCTCGTCGCGGATCACGGCATAGTGGATGTGACCGCAGATCACGCCGTCGGCCTCGTGCCGTCGCGCTTCGGCCGCGAGCGCCTGCTCGAACGCGCCGATGTAATTGACGGCCTTCTTGACCTTCTGCTTCGCCCATTGCGACAGCGACCAGTAGGGCACGCCAAGCATGCGGCGGAAGAAGTTGACGAAGCGATTCATCTGGATCGCGAAGTCGTAGGCCTTGTCGCCGAGATGGGCGAGCCAGCGCGCGTTCTGCACCACGAGGTCGAAGATGTCGCCGTGAATGACGAGATAGCGCTTGCCGTCGGGGCCGGTGTGGACGGTGTTTTCGACGACGTCGATGCCGCCGAAATGCGTGCCGTAATACTTCCGCAGGAACTCGTCGTGATTGCCTGGGATGTAGATGACCTTGGCACCCTTGCGCGCCTTGCGCAGCAGTTTCTGGACGAGGTCGTTATGCGATTGCGGCCAGTGCCAGCTCGACTTCAGCGCCCAGCCGTCGACGATGTCGCCGACGAGGTAGATGGTATCGGCATCATGGTAGCGCAGGAAATCCAGCAGAAGGTCGGCTTGCGAGCCGCGGGCTCCGAGATGGACGTCGGAGATGAACAACGTGCGAAAGCGCCGCTCCGGGCTTTCGTCACTCACATCGTAACTTCCCATGCGCCAGCCTGTAACAATGTCCCGTGACAGGGGGATGACCGATTGAACCCGTGAGGCACCCTCAGATACGAATCAAACTTCGCCTCGCCCTGTCAGCCGGATACCAGCCGCATGCGACAATCAGGCGACATGGTGCCGCACAGGTCTCCGCAAAATCCCGGGAACCCATAGGTTTATTGGCTTACGAAGGCGGACCGCAGCGCGTATCCCGGCCGCAATCGCAGCCGGGATCAATAGAACCGGTGGAAATGATGGATCGGCCCATGGCCGTGGCCGACGCTGAAGCGGTCGGCGGCCGCGATCGCCGCGCTGATCCAGGTCTTGGCATTGCGCACGGCCTGCGCGAGATCGTCGCCTTTGGCAAGACCGGCCGCAATCGCCGAGGACAGCGAGCAGCCGGTGCCATGAGTATTTTTGGTGGCAACGCGGGGTGCGGCGAGCGCGATCGTGTTTTCCGAATCGACGAGATAGTCGATGCTCTCGGCGCCCTCGCCGTGCCCGCCCTTGATCACCACCGCACGGCAACCGAGCGCCAGCAGGCGACGCCCCTGGCCCTCGATGTCGGTCTTGCTTGCCGCGACCGGCTCATCCAGGAGAGCGGCTGCCTCCGGCAGGTTGGGCGTGATCACCGATGCGAGCGGCATCAGCTTGGTGCGCAGGGCTTCGACGGCCTCGGTGGCGAGCAGGCGATCGCCGGAGGTTGCGACCATCACGGGATCAAGCACAACGTGCCGGGGCGTCCAGCGCGAGAGCGCGGCGGCGATCGCATCGATGCTCGCAGCCTGCGCCACCATGCCGATCTTCACCGCGCCGACGTCGAGATCGGAGAACACCGCGTCGATCTGCGCGGTGACGAAATCGGCCGGCACCGCATGGATGCCGGTGACGCCTTTGGTGTTCTGCGCCGTCAACGCCGTGATGGCGGAGGCGCCAAAGACACCAAGCGCGGCAAAGGTCTTCAGGTCCGCCTGAATGCCAGCGCCGCCGCTCGAATCGGAGCCGGCGATGGTCAGCGCAACGGGCGTCGTCATGCAGCGATTTTCCGCTTTTCGGAGGCCATGATTTGTCCTAGCGCGCATGCCGGGTAGCAAGCAAGCTTGCACCCGGGGGCAGCAAGTTCGCTTGCTAAATCGGCCCGGTTTTGGCCTATTAGCCGCTAGATCATGCCCTTCGGAGCAACCGCGATGGTTCCTTTTTTCGTCCAGATCAAATGCAAGCTTGGCCAGTCCTACACGGTCGCCAACGCGCTCGCCGAAGCCGAGATCGCCTCCGAGATCTACTCCACGGCCGGCGACTACGACCTCCTGGTGAAGTTCTACGTCGACAAGGACACTGACATCGGCCACTTCATCAACGAGAAGGTGCAGATCCTGCCGGGCATCCAGGACACCCACACCATCATCACCTTCAAGGCTTTCGGGAGCGGCTAGGGCTGGGGCGCTAGCCGCCCTCCTTGCGCTTCGGCGGCGTCGGTCCATCGACCGGCGGGAGCGACTTGACGTACTCGGCGATCGCCGCAAGATCGGCTTCCGACAATAGCGAGGTGTTCTTGATCACCCGCCTCATCGCGCCGCCGGCGCTGTCACCGTCGGGCAGTTCGCCGGTCTCCAGGAAATAGGCGATATCCTTCGCGCTCCAGTCGCCAAGGTGCTTCTGGGTGATGTTGGGAATCCAGCCCTCTCCTTCCGGATTGGGACCGCCGGCAAAGCGCTCTCCAGCGATGATGCCGCCGAGAACATTGCGCGGGCTGTGACATTCCGCGCAATGGCCAAAGCTGTTCACGAGATAGGCGCCGCGATTCCATTGCGCCGACTGCGCACCGTCAGGCGTGAAGGATTTTCCGTCCATGAACAGGAGCTTCCAGATGCCGACATTACGGCGGATGTCGAAGGGGAAGCGGATGTCATGGTCGCGCACCTTGCCCGCAACCGGCGGAAGTGTCTTCAAATAGGCGAAGAGATCGAGCACGTCCTCGCGCTTGGCATGCCGATAGGACGTGTAGGGGAAGGCCGGAAAATAATGTTGTCCGGCCGGCGACACCCCCTTCATGACAGCGTTGACGAAGTCTGCTTCGTTCCATCGTCCGATGCCATCGTTGGTATCGGGCGAGATGTTGGGCGCGTAGAACGTTCCGAAGGGTGAGCCGATCGCGACGCCGCCGCCGAGCCGCGTGCGGTCGGGCTGTTCGGGCACGGCATGGCATGAGGCGCAGCCACCGGCGTTGAACATCTCCTCGCCGTTCGCAAGGTTCGGCGTGTGAGCAGGTGCCGTGGTGACAAAGCCCACGGCCGGCGCGCTGAGCCACCAGTAGACCCCTGTTGTGGCAATCACTGCGAACAGCGCCACGGAAATTGTTCGTTGCAACATGCGGTCCATCCACGCGTTGTGTCGAAGCTAGGACCGCTGTCGCTGCAACTCCAGCCACGAAGAATTTAGCCCGTCCCCGCCGGAAACGGGAATAAACTGAAACGCAGGCTGTTGGAAGTTTGGCAAGCTAATGAGGCCACCAGGGAGAGTGCCATGAACAAGACCATCATCGCCGTGTTAGCGCTGGGCGCCGTCGCTTTTGCGGGGCCGGCCAGCGCCGAAAAGCTGAAAGCAACGCTCAGCGGCAAGTCCGAGGTGCCGGCCACGACCAGCAGCGGCACCGGGACGGCCGATCTCGACTACGATGCGGCCAGCAAGAAGCTGTCCTGGAAGGTCACCTATTCGGGCCTCTCCGGCCCCGCCACCGCCGCCCATTTCCACGGGCCGGCCGAGTCCGGCAAGAACGCTGGCGTCGCGGTCGCGATCCCCAACGCGACGTCGAGCCCGGTCGAAGGCAGCGCGACGCTCACCGACGCGCAGGCCGCCGATCTCCTCGCCGGCAAGCTCTACGTCAACATTCACACCGCGGCCAATCCGGGCGGCGAGATCCGCGGTCAGGTGACGAAGTAAGCGTTTCCATACACGTCGAGGACACAAGGCCGGGCGCTCATAGGGCGCCCGGCTTTTCGTAGGTGGTGCCTGAGCATCGTCATTGCGAGCGCAGCGAAGAAATCCTCGCTGCGCGACGCCCCGGAATGACGATTGGAGAAAGTGGCATGCTTGCCCCAACAACCGTCATTGCAATGATCACGCCGAACCAGCTTTGCGCGATGTCTCATGCCCTGACAACGTGCGCAGCCTGCGCTCACCTCCAATCGTGCTCATGCCGCGCTCAACGCCTGCGTGAGGTCCGCG
The DNA here is from genome assembly GCF_029909975.1 of Bradyrhizobium sp. ISRA430. NCBI lineage: Bacteria > Pseudomonadati > Pseudomonadota > Alphaproteobacteria > Hyphomicrobiales > Nitrobacteraceae > Bradyrhizobium > Bradyrhizobium sp. ISRA430. The sequence continues at coordinate 8,498,001 of NZ_CP094516.1, read as the reverse complement.
ATCAGGTCCGACGGATTTTCGATACCAATCGATAGCCGGATCGTGGAATCGAGAACGCCGATTTTTTGGCGGATGTCGGCGGGAACGCCGGAATGGGTCATGGTTGCAGGCAGGCTGGCGAGCGATTCGGTTCCTCCGAGGCTCACCGCCAGCTTGAAGATCTGCAGCGCGTTCAGGAATTTCACCGCCGCCGGCTGCCCGCCGACGATGTCGAATGAGAACGTCGATCCAGCTCCGAGGCATTGCCTTGCGAAGACACGTCCGGACGCCGACGCAGCTTCGTGATGACCGAGATAGTGGACCTTCGCCACCTTGGTGTGGTCGCGCAGGTAATCCGCCACAAGGCGCGCATTGCTGTCGGCTTTCTCCATGCGGATGCTCAAGGTCTCAAGGGAACGGCTGATCATCCAGCAGGAGTGCGGATCAAGCTGGGTGCCGATGGCGCCTCGCAGCGCCTTGATGTCTTTCATGATCGCCTTTGAGCCGAGCGCGGCACCCGCGATCAGGTCGGAATGACCACCGACATATTTGGTCAGCGAGTACAACGAGAGGTCCGCACCATGCTCGATCGGTCGCTGAAACACCGGCCCGAGCAAGGTGTTGTCGCACGCGATGATCGGCGCGTGCCCCTGGTTCTTGCCGATCGCGTCGGCGACGTGGCGGATCATGGCGATATCGACGAGGCCGTTGGTCGGGTTGGCCGGCGTTTCGATGAGGATCATCGCAATCCGGCCCTTTTGCGCGGCTGCCTCGGCGGCCTGCGCCACAGCCGCCTCATCTATGCCGTCGGCAAAGCCGACAGCGCTGATCGAGAGGCGTGCAAGCGTGTTGGCAAGCAGGGTTTCGGTCCCACCGTAAAGCGGCTGGGAGTGCAGGATGACGTCGCCCGGCCGGACGAAGGCGAGAATCGTCGTCGCAATGGCCGACATTCCGGACGAGAACAACGCGCAGCTCTCGGCGCGCTCGTAGACCGAGAGCCTGTCCTCGACGATTTCGCTGTTGGGGTGATTGAAGCGCGAATAGACGAGGCCGGCGCCCATTCCCTCCGGCGGCTCGCGCCGACCGGCGACGAAATCGAAAAAATCCTGTCCGTCCTCGGCGGTCCTGAACACGAAGGTCGAGGTCAGGAACACCGGCGGCTTGATCGCACCTTCCGAGAGCTGCGGATCGTAGCCGTAGGTCAGCATCAACGTTTCGGGATGCAGCATGTGGTTGCCGATGTGGGTCTTCGACGGAAACGGTTTTGCCATGGCCTGTCTCGCTGTTCGTGATTCAGATCCTCGCCGTACGTTGGAACTCTGCGGGCGAAGCAATCAGGGTTCGGATGCGCCGGCATCCGACGAATCTCATCAACGCTGCGGCGGCTGCACTTGAGGATAGCTCATACGCTGCGCTCTGACACCGACTCCGAACTGAGAACCGCGGCGGTGCCCGAGTACAATTGAACAACGCAAGCCGGAAAGCGGTGCAGATTTCACCTCCGGGCGCCGTTCGAGCCCAAATGCCGCCGGTGCCATACCTTTGACGCGCCGCCTGCAAACATCCCTGATTCCGTCCCCCCATTTTCGTGTTGCCGCCACAAACAGCGCTCACGACTGCGTGACCGCGTATGGGGAGAAAAAAATGCGCGCACATAGAACATGGAAGGTCGCGGGGGCCAAACATCACCACGCAACTATCGAGCAACTTCAGCTCGATCTGGCAGCGTTCAACCGGTGCATCGACGTGCTGGAAAAAGCCGACGTCAATCCTCAGGACATAGAGGTGCTGACGACGCATGCGCTGACGCTCGCCGAAGAGATCGATGAGGTGCGCTGGTCGAACCCCGCAAAGGCGTTGGGGTGGCTACTCGACAATGAGACCCGCACGCCTGCCGCTCGGAAAGTTTCGGGACCCGGCTGAGCAATTATTCTCGCCGCGCGATACCAGGACGCTCCCGAAAAGCAGGATGCGCGAGCCGGCTACTTTAGTTTCACGCGGTACGTCTCGTGGCAGTCGGTGCAGCGATCATTGATGCTGGTGTAGGCGGCCTTCAGCGTCGCCAGATTGTGGACCTTGCCCTTGACGTCAGCGATCGCCTTCTGCACCGGCGGGATCTTGGAATCGAAGTCGGCCTTGTTCTGCCAGACCTTCTGCGAGGCGCCGTAGGTCGCGTTCACCACGTCCTGCTTGGGATTGACCTCGAAGGTCTTGGCGATCTTGGCGACGTCGGCCTCGAGGTTCGTCAGCGCCTCGTCGACGGCCTTCTGATTGTAGGGGATTTCGCGCTTCGTCATCTTCTGGATGACCGTGTATAGGCTCTTGGCCTGCGAGCGCATCAAATTGTCCTGCTGAACGGCAATCTCCTGCTGCGCCATCACGGCGCCCGCACCCAGCAACAGGGTGCCCGCGACAATCATCGTCCGTTTCATTGGCTCGTTTCTCCGGCCCGCAGAGGTTTACGGAAAGCAGCGTCCACCGCACCGGGGGTAGCGCGGTCCATCACGAATAGAACCCCGCGCAGGGCGTTTATTCCCGCGCGGGATGATCATGATTTAGAGGCTGTGACGGCGACGGTGCTCGTTGATCGCAATCCACACGCGCTCCGGGGTCGCCGGCATATCGATGTGGTCGATCTTGTATTCGCGCCAGAGACCGTCGACGATCGCATTAACGACGGCGGGACAAGAGCCGATCGCGCCGGCTTCGCCCGCGCCCTTCACGCCCATCGGGTTGGTCTTGCAGGGGACGTTGTGGGTCTCGAACACGAAGGGCGGACCGTCCGCCGCCCGCGGCACCGCATAGTCCATGAAGGTGGCGGTGATGAGCTGGCCGTCACCTGCGCCATAGACAACCTGCTCCATCAGGGCCTGGCCGATGCCCTGCATGGCGCCACCATGCACCTGCCCCGCCAGCAGCAGCGGATTGAGCGTCTTGCCGAAATCATCGACGATCACGTAGTTGACGATCTTGATGATGCCGGTGGCCGGATCGATCTCGACTTCCGCCAGATGCGTGCCGTTGGGATAGGTGCCGTCGGCGCTGGCGAAGGTCGCGCTGCCGTTCATCTTCGATGGATCAACACCCGGCCGCTTGGCGAGATCGGCGAAGGAGATCGAGCGGTCGGTGCCGGCGATACGGATTGCGCCGCCCGAAATCTCGAGGTCGCCGGCGCTTGCCTCCAGCGCCTGCGCCGCGATCTCCTTCAGCTTTTTGCCCAGATCCCCCGTGGCCCGCTCCACACAGACGCCGCCAGTCGGGATCGAGGCCGAGCCGCCAGTGCCGAGCCCGGTCGCGATCTCGTCGGTGTCGCCTTGGTGGATATGGACGCGCTCCGGCGGCAGGCCGAACTGCTCGGCAACGATTTGGGCGTAAGCCGTCTGGTGGCCCTGCCCGCTCGACTGCGTGCCGATCAGGACGGTGACGTCGCCGTTGGGGTCGAGTCTGACGTTCGCAGTCTCTTCTCCCATCACGCCGCAGATCTCGACATAGCTCGCGAAGCCAATGCCGCGGATCAGGCCCTGCTTCTTGGCCGCCTTGGCACGCTTGGGAAACTCCTTCCACTCCGCGATCTCCATCGCGCGCTTCAGATGCGCGGCGAAGTCGCCGGAATCGTAGACCTTGCCGGTCGCAGTCTTGTAAGGAAGCGCCTTCGGCTGGATGAAGTTCTTGCGACGGATCGCGTCCGGCGTCATGTCGAGCTTGCGCGCGCAGGCATCGACGAGACGCTCGATGACGTAGGCGGCCTCGGGCCGCCCCGCTCCGCGATAGGCATCAACCGGGACGCTGTTGGTGAAGATGGTGCGCACCCGGCAGTGGAAGGCCTGGATGTCGTAGAGGCCCGGCAGCATGCCGGCACCGCCATGGGGAATGTAGGGCCCGAAGGTCGACAGATACGCGCCCATGTCGCCCATCAGGTCGCAATCCATCGCGAGGAATTTGCCGTCCTCGGCAAGCGCCATCTTCGCGGTGGTTACATTGTCGCGGCCCTGCGCATCGCCGATGAAATGCTCGGAGCGGTCCGCCGCCCACTTCACGGCCTTCTTCAGCTTTCGCGCGGCGACCGCCATCAGGGCATATTCGCGGTACGGAAACAGTTTCGTGCCGAAGCCGCCGCCGACGTCGGGGCAGATCACCCGCATCTTGTCGGTCGGGATATTGAGCACATTCTGGCAGAGGATGTCGCGCAGGCGGTGGCTGCCCTGGCTGCCCACCGTCAACGTCAGATGATCGCGCTTGGCGTCGTATTCGCAAACGGCCGCGCGCGTCTCCATGAAGTTCGCGACCACGCGCGGATTGACGATGGAGATTTCGGCGACCGTATGCGCCTTGGCGAACGCAGCTTCGGTCGCCGCCTTGTCGCCGATCGAGACATCGAACAGCACGTTACCGGGCTTGTCCGGCCAGACCTGAGGCGCGTCCTTCTTCACGGCGTTGACGACGCCGGTCACCGCCGGCAGCGGCGTCCACTTGACCTCGATCGCTTCGATTGCATCACGAGCCTGGTCGATGGTCTCGGCCACGACGAACGCGATGGAATCGCCGACATGGCGCACCTCGTCCTTGGCGAGGATCGGGTAAGGCGGGCCGGTGAACGGATCGGTCTCTAGATTGAACAGGCACGGCAGATTGCCGAGATCCTTGACGTCATCGGCGGTCAGGATCAGCGCGACGCCGGGCAGCGTGCGGGCGCGGCTCACATCAATGGTGTATTTGGCATGCGCGTGCGGCGAGCGCAGCATCAAGGCACGGAGGGCTGCCTGCGGCGCATAATCGTCGGTGTAGCGGCCCTTGCCGCGGATCAGCGCATCGTCCTCTTTGCGCAGCACGCTTTGGCCAACGCCGAACTTGATGGGGGCAGCCATTTTCTCTCCATGTCCTCATGGTTGTTTTGCCGGCATATTGCAGCGGATCGGCGGGCAGCGCAAACGGCTTGACGATAAAAACTAGCTGCGCACCAGGGAGACCAGCCAGCCCCGGCCGAACAGCACCAGGATGCAGAGGCCGTAGATGACGGTGCCGGTGACGATCAGCAGGGCCAGCGTCATCTCGTCGCGGAAGCTTGGCATGGTCAAGACATAGGCCGCGCCAAAGCGTGCGGTCAGCCACAGGCCGGCTGCAAGGATCAGCCCGGCCAGGACGAACTTGGCCAGCGAAGAGGTCAGCGCTCTGTCGATCTCCAGATAGCCTCGCCGCACTGCGAAAGCGAACAGCAGCAGCAGATTGGTCCACTGGCCGGCGGCGGTCGCCAGCGCAAGCCCGATTTGAGCAAGCGCTCCCATCAGCGCAATTTTCAAGGCGACATTGATCGCTACGCCATTCAGCATGGCCCGGACTGGTGTCGCTGTATCCTTGCGGGCATAGAAAGTTGCTACTGCGCTGCGGATCATCACGAATGGGATTAGACCCACGGCGTAAGCCGCCAAGGTTGCGGCGGCGGCCGCGGCATCGGCCTTGGAGAAGGCCCCGCGCGCAAACATCGCGCGCACGATCACATCGGGCACGGTCATGAAGGCAGCCACGAACGGCACGGAGAACAGCAGCGTGAAATCGAAGGCGCGGCGCTGCGCTTTCATTGCGCCGTCGTGGTCATTGGCCGTGATCCGCCGCGACATCTCCGGCAGCAGCACCGTGCCGATGGCGATGCCGATGACGCCGATCGGCAACTGGTTGAGACGGTCGGCGTAATAGAGCGCCGACAGCGCACCAGCCGGCAGGAAGGTCGCGATGATAGTGTCGGCGAACAGGGCAACCTGGGTGCCCATCGAACCCAGCGTGGCGGGTCCAAGCGCCTTGAAGAAGCCGCGGACGTCTTCATCGAGCTTGAGCGGCGCAAAGCGCGGCAGGCCGCCATGGCGCCCGAGATCCCCCGCGAGTAAGAAGTACTGCAGGAAGCCCGAAATCAGCACGCCCCAGGCGGCGGCGTGGCCCGCGCTGGGAAACCAGGCGGCCAGTGCCAGCGTCATCATCATCGTGACGTTGAGGAAGATCGAGGCGGCTGCGGCACTGGCAAAGCGCTGCATCACGTTGAGCATGCCGCCATAGAGCGTCACCAGCGTGATCAGCAAGAGATAGGGAAAGGTGATCCGGGTCAGCTCGATTGCGAGGCGTCGCTGCTCGGCGTCCTCGGTGAAACCGGGCGCCAGAATGCTCATGGCCTGCGGCATGAATAGCCAGGCGACGACCAGGAGCAGAACCTGCGAGGCCAGAAGCAGCGTGAAGATGCGGTCGGCGAACAGTCTTGCGGCCGCCTCCCCGCGCTCGCCATGGACGTGGGCATAGGCCGGCACCCAGGCGGCGTTGAAGGCGCCCTCGGCGAAGATCGCGCGGAAATGATTGGGCAGGCGGAGTGCCACGAAGAAGGCGTCGGCCACGGGGCCAGCGCCCAGGATCGCCGCGAGCATGATGTCGCGGGCAAACCCCGTCAGCCGCGAGAGCAGCGTATATCCGCCAACCGTGAAAATCCGCCCGAGCATCCGCTCCTTCTAAAGGAAGAGCCGGCTCCGCAAAATGGCGAAATCAGGTTGAAAGCGCGCCGCGCACGGCGGCGATGATTCGCTCCTGGGCGGCCTCGTCCAGATAGGCGTGCATCGGCAGGCTGATGACGTCCTGCGACAGGCTCTCGCAACCCGGCAGCCCGCCCTCTGCGACCGGATACTGCTTGTAGGCCGTCTGCTGATGCATCGACTTCCCATAATAGATCGCGGTCGGCACGCCCTGGGCCTTCAGCGCGGCGGCAAAGCCGTCGCGATCGGTGCCCTTAGGCAGGCGGATGGTGTATTGCGCCCAGATCGAGGTGCAGCCGGGCGCAAGGCGCGGCACGGTCACAACGTTGCCGAGCCCCCGCGCGTAGCGCTCGGCGACCTTGTTGCGGGCGGCGATCTCGTCGTCGAAAATCTTCAGCTTCTCGATCAGGATCGCAGCTTGCATGGTGTCGAGCCGACCAGTCAGGCCGAGCCGGACATTGTCGTATTTGTCCACACCCTGCCCATGCACGCGGATGCTGCGCAGCGTGGCGGCGAGTTCGTCGTCATCGGTGAAGATAGCGCCTCCGTCACCGAAGCAGCCGAGCGGCTTTGCCGGGAAGAAGCTTGTTGTGGTCGCGTGTGCCAGCGTGCCGAGCTTGCGGCCCTTGTAGCTCGCGCCAAAACCCTGTGCGGCGTCATCGAGCACGAAGAGGCCTTCGGCCTTCGCGATCTCGGCGATGGCGTCGTGATCGGCAGGCTGCCCGAACAGATCGACCGGAATGATCGCCGCAGGCTTGAGGCCGGCCTTCCGCGCGGTCACAATGCCGCGCTTCAAGGACTCAGGGCTCATGTTGAAGGTCGCTTCGTCCACGTCGACATAGATCGGCGTAGCGCCAGTCCGCGCCGCCGGCGAAGCGGTTGCGATGAAGGTGAACGAGGGGCACAGCACGGCATCGCCGGGCCCGACCTTCTCCGCCATCAGCACCATCAGAATCGCATCCGTGCCGCTGGCGCAGCTCACGACATGCTTGGCACCGCAATAGGCCGCAAGCTGCGCCTCGAGTTCGGTGACCTCGGGTCCGTTGACGAACTGGCAATGGGTGAGAACCCGGCCAACCGCATCGTCGATGGCCGAGCCAAGCCTGCGGCGCTGCGCGGCAATGTCGATGAACGGGATGGGATCGGAACGCAAATGCTGGTTCATGGCGCCTTGCCGATTTTCCTGCAAGTTTTGAGCGGTCGACATGTGAGAGGGATCAGCCGGCAACGCGGCGCGGCGCCTTGCGGACGGGCGAAGCGGCCGCGGGCCGCGACGGCGCTTCCAGGCACTGCGTGGCGATCTCGAGGCTAGCGACGCCCTCATCGCCGGTCACCGCCGGCGTCTCGCCGTGGCGCACGGCATTGAGGAACGCGATCAGCTCGGCGCGCAGCGGCTCGTCATGGCCGACCGGGAGATGTCGCATCGAATAGCTGCCGTCCGGTTTGAAGCCGAAGCACTCGGTGACCTGGCGTGTCAAGAGATCGCCCATCACGTATTTGCCGCGGGTCGCGACCGTGACGCTGCGCGCCTTGAAGGGCGTCAGCCAGTTGGTGTTGATGTGGGCCAGCACGCCCGAGGCGGTGCGAAACTGGAGTAGCGCGATGTCCTCGCGCTCGGCGACCGCGCTCGACAATTGCGGCTGCACCTCGACGATGTCGGATTCGGTGAACCAGCGGATCAGGTCGATGTCGTGCACGGCAAGATCGATGACCACGCCGACATTGGACATGCGCGGCGGGAACGGTCCGACGCGCGTGATCGCAATCGACAGGATGTCCTCGCCGGCGATCGCCTGCTTGACGGCAGCCACCGCCGGATTGAAGCGCTCGACATGACCGACCATCAGCGTGACGCCGGCCTTTTGCGCAGCGGCGACGATCTCGCGCCCCTCCTCCACCGTGGATGCAATCGGCTTCTCGACCAGCACGTGGACGTTCTTCGCGATCAAAGCGAGCGCGATCTCGTGATGCAGATGGGTCGGCGCCGCCACGGTGACGGCATCGACGCCTTCGGCGACGAGCTGATCGAGCGTCTCGAAGCACTGACAATTGGTCAGCTCGGTCGCGCGCACCCGGTGCGCCGGCGAGGGGTCGACGACGCCGACCAGGCTGACGCCGGGAAGTCCGGCGAGCACCCGCGCATGGTTGCTGCCCATCACGCCCGCGCCAATGACGCCGACGCGCAAGCCGGCCTTCGCCGGTGCAGAGCCTTTGGAACTCATCTGATCGAACCCCGATTCAATGCAAATCCCCGTGCCTCTCCTAGCACGGGCGCCACATTTGTGGCGAACGCCGAGATAGCGATCCGGACACGATTTGATTCAAAAAATTACACGTTCCCCGGGCCTTAGCGGCGAAAGATGCCGCCTTTTCGGCCCGGGTCGCGTGATTCGGAGCGTGCTGGTTACGACCTTTGATAGTCGTCTTCAATCCGGATGATGTCGTCTTCCCCGAGATAGCTCCCGGTCTGGACCTCGATCAGCTCGAGCATGATTTTGCCCGGGTTTTCCATGCGATGGACGGCCCCCATCGGGATGTAGATCGACTCGTTCTCGTGCACAGTCTTGACATCGTCATTGACCGTCACCCGGGCGGCGCCGCGGACCACGATCCAGTGCTCGGCACGATGGTGGTGCTTCTGGAGCGACAGCCGCCCGCCCGGCTTCACCACGATGCGCTTGACCTGGTGGCGCTCGCCATTGTCGACGGACTGATAGCTGCCCCAGGGCCGGTGCACCTTGAGATGCTCCTCGGTGACCTTCGGCGCGACCGTCTTGATCTTCGTGACCAGGCGCTTCAGCCCGTTGGCATCCTTCTGGCGCGAGACCAGGACCGCATCCGCCGTCGCCACCACGACGAGGTCATCGACGCCTTCGAGCGCGACCAGCGCAGAATCGGTCGTGACGTTGCAATTGCGGGAATCCTCGAACACGACGGTGCCGTGCGCGGCATTGCCCTGCGTATCCTTCTCCGACAGCTCCCATACCGCGTGCCAGGAGCCGACGTCGGACCAGCCGCAGGATACCGGCACCACTGCGGCGCGCGCGGTCTTTTCCATCACGGCGTAGTCGATCGAGATTGCCTTCGCGGAAGCAAACGCCTTCGGCTCGAGCGTCACGAAGCCGAGATCGCGGCCCGCATCGGCGACGGCATCGGAGACTGCCTGCACGCTCGTCGCGTCGACCTTGCGATATTCGTCGAGCAGCACGGCGGCCGGGAACATGAAGTTGCCGCTGTTCCAGAGGTAACCCGAATTGACGTAGTCGGCCGCCTTCACCGCGTCGGGCTTCTCGACGAATCTTGCAACCGCGTTCACCTGGCCGGAGATTGCCTCGCCCGGGCTGATATAGCCGTATTCGGTCGCCGGCCGCTCCGGCTTGACGCCGAACGTCACGATGCGTCCGGCTTCGGCAGCAGTGAGACCTTCGCGACACGCAGCGACGAAGGCGGCGTTGTCGCGCACCACATGGTCAGCGGCGAGTGCGAGCACGATCGCGTCATTGGAGCGGCCTTGCGCAAAGACAGCGCCCGCGGCGATGGCGGGACCGGAGTCGCGCCGCATCGGCTCGAGGAGCACGTCGGCCTCGATGCCGATCTCCGCGAGCTGCTCCAGCACCATGAAGCGGTAGGACGCGCTGGTAATCACGATCGGACGATCGAACAGCGATTCATCCGAGACGCGCAACAGCGTGTCCTGGAAGGTCGAGCGCGCGCCGAACAGCGGCAGGAACTGTTTGGGGCGCACCTCGCGCGAGGCCGGCCACAGCCGCGTACCGGCGCCACCACACATGATCAGGGGGATAATTCGCTTGTCCATCGTCATCTCAAACCTTGAAGTAGTCGCGATACCACGCGACAAAGTTGCGGACCCCGTGCTCGAGCGGCGTCGATGGCGCAAACCCGGTGTCGCGCATCAAATCCCCGATATCGGCGAACGTCTCGAGCACATCTCCCGGCTGCATCGGCAGCAGATCCTTCATCGCTGTTCGACCCAGCTCGCGCTCCAGAAGACCGACGACATGCATCAGCTCCTCAGGGCGGTGATTGCCAACATTGTAGACGCGAGACGGCGCATTTGCGGCAGCCGGATTATCCCCGGGCACCCGATCGATGAGCTTGGACACTACACGGGTGACGTCGTCAATATAGGTGAAGTCGCGACGCATCCTGCCACGGTTAAAGAGCTGGATCGGCCTGCCCTCGATGATGGCATTCACAAACAGAAACATGGCCATATCGGGCCGGCCCCACGGACCGTATATGGTAAAGAAGCGCAGGCCCGTGACCGGCAGCCGGTAGAGATGGCTGTAAGACTGTGCGATCAACTCGTTGGCTCTCTTGGTCGCAGCGTAGAGGCTAATGGGGTGATCGGTGCGATCCGCCACGGCGAACGGCAGTTTTGTATTGGCGCCGTAAACGGAGGATGACGAAGCGTAGACGAGATGACGACAACCGTTGTTCCGGCAGCCCTCGAGCACGTTCAGAAATCCCTCAAGATTGGAGTCGACGTAAGCGTGAGGATGGTCGATCGAATAGCGCACGCCGGCCTGGGCCGCGAGATGCACGACCGTCACGAACCGGTGTTCCGCGAACAGCGCCGCGATCGCCTCCCGATCCACAAGATCGGCCTGCACGAAGGAGAAGCCGCGATCGCCCCGCAGAAGCTCCAGGCGTGCCCGTTTCAGCGCCGGATCGTAATAGCTGTTGAGATTGTCCAGCCCGACGACCGGACGGCCTTCGGCCAGGAGCTGCCGGGCGACGTGAAAGCCGATAAAGCCGGCGGCGCCCGTGACCAAAATTGCCTGATCCGTCATCCTGTTCCCAAGGCATGCGTCGCCGCGCCCACACCGCGGGCCTCTTTAGCCGCTGCGTCGAGGGGGTCGCAATAGCCTCGACGCTCTCATGAGAGCTCTCTCATAACGGCTATTGCAAGATCGGCGCCAAAACCATACCAAAGCGGCCAAATTCGGCGCCTCGCGTCGGGTGACCTCAACCATCGCAAACCCTGTTCATGCGGGCGAAATGCGCCGAATCCTGCTGTCGACGGCTAAAATCCTGATTTCCGCGGCGCTGCTTTATCTGGCGCTGCGCAAGGTCAACCCGTCCGAGCTGTTTTCGCGCTTCACCTTGAGCAGCCTGTTCTGGATCGGCATGGCCATCGCGGTCACGTTTCTGCAGATCTTTGTCGGCGTGCTGCGCTGGCGCGAGATCAGCGCCGAGTGCGGCGCGCCGCTCGGGCTCGGCCGGGCCATGCGCTACAACGTGATCGGCGCATTCTTCAACCAGACCCTGCCCTCCGCGATCGGCGGCGACGCGGTCCGGCTCTGGCTCGTCGCGCGTGCCGGCGCCGGCTGGCGTGCGGCGACCTATTCGATTTTCGTCGATCGCGCGATCGGGCTGGTTGCGCTCGCGATCCTCATCGTCGCGAGCCTGCCGTGGAGCTACAGTCTCATCACCGATCCGAATGGGCGTTCGGCGCTGCTGCTGCTCGACCTCGCCGCACTCGCGGGCGGCGTCGGCTTTTTGATCTTCGGTGCGTTGAAATGGTCGTGGCTCAAGAGCTGGTGGGCCACGCATCACATCCACGCTTGCGCCGTAATCGCGAACCGCGTGATCTTCAACCGCACACGGGGCCCACGTGTCGCGATCCTGTCGCTCGTCATTCACGTGCTGGCGGTCGTGATCGCCTGGTGCGTGGTGCAGTCGATCGCCGCGCCGGTCAATTTCGGCCAGGTCTTTCTGCTCATTCCGCCGGTCATGCTGATCACGTTGATGCCGATATCGATCGCCGGCTGGGGCGTCCGCGAGGCGACCATGGGCCTGGCTTTCGGCTTCGCCGGCCTCGCCGCCAATGAGGGCGTCAATGTCTCGCTGCTGTTCGGCGCCGTCTCGTTCATCGTCGGCGCGTTCGGCGGGCTGGTCTGGATCTTCAGCGCCGAGAAGGCAGCGCAAGGATCGGCCCCGATCGAGGTGCCGGAGTGACGATTTTCGTCGCCGGTCCGCAAAATGCGTTGGGGCTGATGCTGCTCGCCCTCGCATTGGCCGCACTGCTTTCTGCCTGTATCACCTGGCGGAGCATGCCGCTGCTGCAGCGCTACGCGCTGGCCCGGCCAAACGCACGCTCCTCGCATCGGATCCCGACGCCGCAGGGCGCGGGTATCGCGGTCGTCGCGGCCACTCTGCTGGTCGCTGCGCTCTGGGCCGCCTGGACCCATGCCGCGATTCCCTTGCCCCTGATCGGCGCCACTGTGCTGGTCGCACTGGTCGGGCTTGTCGATGACATCAAGCCGCTGCCGGTCATCGTACGGCTCTCGTTACAGGCTGCCGCCGTGACCACCATCGTGTTCTCGGCACCGGAGACGCTGCGCATCGTGCCCGCCCTGCCGCTGGCTTTTGAACGCGTCCTTATCGTCATCGCCGGCGTCTGGTTCGTGAACCTCGTCAATTTCATGGACGGTCTCGACCTGATGACGGTGTCCGAGGTGGTGCCGACGACGGCCGCGCTCGGGCTGCTCGGATGGTTTGGCGACCTCTCTCCGTCCACCGGACTGCTCGCGACGGCCCTTTGCGGCGCCATGCTCGGCTTTGCGCCCTTCAATCGCCCGATCGCCAAGGTCTTTCTCGGCGATGTCGGCAGCCTGCCGATTGGACTATTGCTCGGCTGGTGCCTGCTGGAGCTCGCCTGGCGGGGCCAGATCGCCGCGGCGCTGCTGCTGCCCGGGTACTATCTCGCGGATGCCACCATAACGCTGTTTCAGCGCATCGCGCGGCGCGAGCCGTTCTGGTCGGCACATCGCACGCATTTCTATCAGCGCGCCACCGACAATGGCTTCAAGGTCCCTCGGGTTGTCGGCGACGTGTTCGCGCTCAACCTCGTGCTCGCGCTGCTCGCCATCGTCACGGTCCGCGCCGGCTCGATCGCGATCACGACGCTCGCGCTCGTCGCAGGAGCGATTGCGATCGGCATCGTCCTGCGGCGCTTCTCCCGCCCTCAGGCGGCCTGAGACGACAGCGCGAGCTGCAGGCCCTCATCGAGAGTGTCTTGCCGAAAGACTGCTGTGGTCAGGCGGCGGTCGAGCCGAATTCCGGAACCGCATCCTTCAGAATGGTCCTGATGGTGGCCCGATCATCCCGCGCGATCGCATGCTCGAGCGCCGCGATCCATTTGCGCAAGACCTGCATCGGCGGCTGGTTCGGCTGTGCGGCCATGATGCCGGCGATACCGATCTCAGCCGGCGGCTCCTCGGAGGCGAACAGGATCTCGTGCAAGCGCTCGCCCGGCCGCATCCCCGTGAACACGATATCGATGTCGTGGCCGGGCTGCAGGCCGGACAGGCGGATCATGCGCTCCGCAAGATCGACGATCTTGACCGGCTGGCCCATGTTGAGCACGTAGACGGAGACATCCGAACCCTGCGTGCCGAGCGCGTGCGTCGCCGCCGTGATGACGAGATCGCAAGCCTCGCGAATGGTCATGAAGTAGCGGACCATGTCGGGATGCGTCACTGTCACCGGGCCGCCGGCCTCGATCTGGGCCTTGAATTTCGGCACCACCGAGCCGTTCGACGCCAGCACATTGCCGAACCGGACCGAGATCAGCCGCATCGGCGGCTTGGCGGTGCCGGCCTGAACTGCGAGGTCGTGATCGAGCGCCTGACAGTACATTTCCGCGAAGCGCTTGGTCAGGCCGAGCATCGACACCGGCTCGATCGCCTTGTCGGTCGAGATCATCACCATGGCTTCGGCGCCTGCGGCCAACGCAGCGTCGGCCACATTGATCGAGCCAAAGATATTCGTCTTGACCCCCTCGCTCCAGTCGCGCTCGAGGATCGGCACATGCTTGAGCGCAGCGGCGTGGAACACGATGTCCGGCTTGAACTCGGCTATCACGCGCATGATCCGCTCGCGGTCGCGGATGTCGGCGATCCGGCCCTCGATCGCGGCAGCGGCGCCCTGTGCTGCGAGCGCTTCCGTGACCGCGTAGAGCGCCGGCTCGGAATGTTCGATGATGAGAAGACGCGCCGCGCCGAAGGCGACGAGGCGCTCGCAGATTTCGGCCCCGATCGAGCCGCCGCCACCGGTGACGATCACCGCCTTGCCACTGATCAGGGCTTCGAGGCGCGCATAGTCGATCTTCTCGCTCGGCCGCAACAGTAGGTCCTCGACCGCAACTGCGGTGAGCCGCGGCGTGTCGCCGCTCTCGAGCGACGGCATGCGATTGACGATCATGCCGAGCTTGCGTGCCCGCATCAGGATCGACTCCGGATGAGCCTCGGGCTCGAAGGCGGACGGTGTCATGATGACGCGGGCGATTGCCTTGTTGCGCTTGGCGAAGTCGCTGTTGATATCCTCGAGATCGTCAAGGCCGCCCAGCACCGGCACATTGCGGATGGTCTGGCCACGGTCCGCGTGCGACGGCGACAACACGCCGACCGGCCAGAGGCGCTTGATGGCACCGCTCTCGATGCCGCGCAGAAGCACCTCGGCATCCGCGGCGCGGCCGATCAGAAGCGTCGGTGCGGCATCGTCGATCCGGGCGTGGCGGCGCACGCGGGTATAGCGAAAATAGCGATAGGTCAGGCGCAGCGCGCTGAGGAAGGAAATTTCAAGGAACCAGTAAAGGACGATCGTCACCTTGCCGAGAAAGAAGGCACCGCGGACGTTGGGGGCCACGAAGATATAATCGAGAACCACAAGCGCCACCGTCAGCACGGTTGCGACGCGGATGATGTTCAGCGCGTCGGGCAGCGAGATGAAGCGCCACTTCGTGTCGGTCAGGTTGAAGATGAAGAATACGACTACGCTGAAGGCGAGGAAGTAGGGCAGGATCTGGAATAGCAACGGCAGGCGGTGGAAGAAGCCCTCGTGGCCCTCGAATCGCAGATAGAAGGCGACGAACAGCGCCGCCGTGGTCGCCAGGAGGTCGTGGAGCGCGATGAGGAGTTTGCGCAAGGTGAGATGCGAAAGACGCGTCATCCGCCGACCGATGAATATCCGTGTTTGATGCAACCTGACCCGTGGTGATAGCCCATCTCGGCAAGACTTGCCAGCATGAGACTTGCCAGCACAAGATTAGCCAGCAGCGTGGCGGCTCAGGAACCTGCTTCTTTCACCTTCGGCGCGTCGCGCCGCGCTCCTAAGACTATGCCGCCGGCAACGCCGACGCCGAGGACGTACATCCAGCCCTCGTGAAAGTCGAACAGATGGGAGTTGAACAACGAGGTGAAGATATTCTGCACCACGACCAATAGTCCGATCCAGTTGGCAAGTCCATCGCCGCGAAACAGGAGAAGATGGAGAATCCACGTCGTGTAGAGAATGACAATGCCGATAACGCCCCACTGCACGGCGACATTCAGCGTCTGGTTGTGGGGGTTGCCGATCACCTCGCCGGAGGCCTTGTCGCTGCCTCCGATCGCGACCTGTTCGAATAGTCCGCGCGTCGCACCGGTGCCGTGGCCCTTGATCGGGGCCTCCGCGAAGAAGCCGAGGGATTTCCGCCAAAATTCGAGCCGCAGCCCGAGCGAGGTCGGCGCCCCCCTCTCCTTGTAGAGTTCATAGTCGCTCGAGAATCTGTCGACCGTCCCGCGCAACTGCGGCGAGACCTGCCAGGCGAGCAGCGCGACGGCAAGCAGGCCGGCGGCGATGAGCAGGATGCTGCGCCACCTTAAGTGCAGCAGCGCGAACACCGCGAACATGATCGGAACCGTGACCAGCGCCGTGCGCGACACCACCACGAAGGCCATGTTGGCGAAGAAGCTGATCGCAAGCGCGGTGAGCAGCCCGGCGAGCCAGTACCGTTTCTCGCGCAGCAGCATCACGACCGGATAGGCGAGCGCGACCGCGCATAGCGTGAATTCCTGGCCCTGGTCGATGTGATTCTTGACGATGATGCCGCGCTCGATGCCGCCCGGCTTGATCGTGAGGTTCGGGTAGAAGGCGGCCAGCCAGGACGCCACCGCCAAAAGTGCGCAGGAGACGAGGAAGGCGATGAACACCCAGTGTCCACGCGACGAGCGCTCGAAATGGTAGAGCAGGATCGGAAGCACGAGCAGCTTGACGGTGGGATTGACCGCATAGAGCCGCGCGCCCCAGGCCGCATCCGACCACAGCGTCCCCAGCAGCGCGAGCAAGAAAAGCGCGATCGGCGCCGCGCAGATCGGACGCTTCAGGTGTTGCAGGAATGCCTTGAGATCGAGAAACGGCACCATGCAGACGAGCATCAAGGCATTGAAGATGCCAACAAGCGACGTCGACCAGGGCAGCGAGGCCGCAGTCAGGACCGCAAGCACGTCGACCGTCTCGCTCCAGGCCGCCGGACTGCGCAAACGCCGCAGCAGCAGCGCGCCCGTCGATTCCTTCGCGAGCGTCGTCACTTCCCCCCTCCCCGCGCACGATGAACCAGCGCGGTCGTGCTGAAGCCCTTGAGGATGTCGACCAGCACGACCGTGCCGCCCGCGGCCTCCACGACCTCATAGCCAACTACCTGCTCGCGGGTGTAGTCGCCGCCCTTTACCAGCACGCTAGGCTTGATCCGGGTGATCAGGTCGATCGGCGTGTCCTCCTCGAAGATGACGACGAGATCGACGGCTTCCAGCGCCGCCAGCACCTCGGCGCGCGCACGCTCGTCCTGGACCGGGCGATCGGCGCCCTTCAGCCGCCGCACCGAGGCGTCGCTGTTGAGGCCCACGATCAGCCGATCGCAGGCTGCGCGCGCCGCCGTCAGCACCTTGACGTGGCCGGGATGCAGGATATCGAAACAGCCATTGGTGAAGCCGACGCGCTGTCCCTGCCTGCGCCATTCGACAAGCTGCGCGTCCAGCGCATCGGCCTCCAGAACGATCTTCTCCTCGGCCGCGAGATAGGCATGCGGCAGGATCTTTCGCCGCAGCTCGGCTGTGCTCACGCTGGCCGTGCCCTGCTTGCCGACGGCAACGGCGGCCGCTGCATTGGCCATCCGCAGGGCCGTGTCCCAGTCCGCACCCGCCGCAAGCGACACCGCGAGCGCCGCGGCGACGGTGTCGCCGGCGCCGGAGACATCACGCACCTTCACGGGGAAAGCCGGCACATGCACCGCCTCGCCGTTGCGCGGCACCAGCGTCATGCCGTGCTCTCCTTGCGTGACGAGGATCGCCTCGCAATCGGCGAGCCGCATCAAGTCCTCGGTGGCATCGACGATGCTCTGCGTGGTGTCGGCGCGGCTGCGGGTGGCTTCGGAAAACTCTTTACGATTGGGCGTGAGCAGCGTGGCGCCACGATAGATCGCCCAGTTCAGGCTCTTGGGATCGACGATCACGGGCTTGCCGAGCTTTCGCGCGGCATCGATCACGTGGCGGATCACGCGCGCGGTCAGGACGCCCTTGGCATAGTCGGAGAGCAGCACGATGTCGGCGTGGGAAACGTGCGGCAGGATCGCCTCGATCAGCTTGGTCTCGACCGCGTCGGAGGCCGGCAGCCCCTGCTCCCAATCCGCACGCAGCATGTGCGTTGAGAAATGTTCGGAGACGAAGCGGACCTTTCGCGTGGTCGGCCGCGACGGATCGCACACCAGCACGCTGTCGATGCCGGCCTGATCGTCAAGCGCGGCCGCCAGCCGCCTGCCAGCGTCGTCATCGCCGACGAGACCGACGAAGATGCAGCGACCGCCGAGGGAGGCGACGTTGCGTGCGACATTGCCGGCGCCGCCGATATGGATCTCGCTGCGCTGCGCGGCGATCACCGGCGCCGGGGCTTCCGGCGAGATCCGCGACACCTCGCCATAGACGAACTCGTCCAGCATGACATCGCCGATGCACAGCACGGTACGGCGCGCGATGTCTTGCGCGAGGGCATCGAAGTCCAGAATGGGCGTCGGCATGGTCCTTGGGCCTCAGCGGAAGCGGTCGGGCTGGTCGAGATATCCGCCCACGTAAGCCTTCACCGCATCCTCGAGCGTCGTGAAGCCGCCGTTGTAGCCGGCACGGCAGAGCCGATCGACTTCGCTCTGTGTGAAATATTGGTACGCGCCGCGGATCGCCTCGGGCATGTCGACGTATTCGATGTTGGGCCTGGTGCCGAGCGCCACATAGGCCGCGAGCATCAGGTCCTTGAAGCTGCGCGCCTTGCCGGTTCCGACATTGAAGATGCCGGATACCGAAGGCGTCGCGAGCAGCCACATGATGACCCGCACGACGTCGTCGACATAGATGAAATCACGGCGCTGATCGCCATCGGCGATGCCCTCGCGATGTGACTTGAACAGTTGCACGACGCGCCCCGCCTTGACGTCGTCGAAGCGCCGCGCCAGCACGCTCATCATCGAGCCCTTGTGGTACTCGTTCGGGCCGAACACGTTGAAGAATTTGAGGCCCGCCCATTGCGGCGGCAGCTTCTCGCCGCGGGCAACGCGCTCGGCGACGGCAAGATCGAACAGGTGCTTGCTCCAGCCGTAGAGATTCATCGGCCGCAATTTCTTCAACGCTGCGAGCGAGGCGTCGTCGCCAAAGCCTTCCGCGCCGTCGCCATAGGTCGCCGCCGACGAGGCGTAGATGAACGGCACCGCGTTCGTCGTGCACCAGTCCAACAGGCGCATCGACAGGCGGAAATTGGTCTCGATCACGAGGTCGCCGTTGGTGGCAGTGGTCTCGGAAATCGCGCCCAGATGGATGATGCCGTCGGGCTTGCGGCCCTTCAGCCATTCGAGCACTTTGGCCGGCGGGACGATGTCGGCAAGCTGCCGCTTGGCAAGATTGCGCCACTTGCCGTCGGTGCCGAGGAGATCACAGACCACGACGTCGCTGCGACCGGCGTCATTCAACGCGGCAACGACGTTCGATCCGATAAATCCGGCCCCGCCGGTCACCAGCAACATACCAATTTTCCTGCCCGATCGTGCGGCCCGGTCCTGCCGTAGCGCATGATCCGCCAAAGTGTAAGCGGTTTTGGGACCCGGTCCCCTCCCGGCTTTACGTTCCGGCCCGGAGCGGCTAACCGATCCGCTATAATCAGCGCACCCAAGCCCACTGACAAATGAATCTAAATTCGCATCTTAGCGGAAATGAGGACCCAGGCGACACCCGCCCGATCCTGATCATCCCCTATATGTGGATCGGCGATTTCGTCCGGAATCACACGGTCGTTCGGGTTCTGAAGGAACGCTGGCCGAACCGGCCGGTCGACCTTCTGACCACGCCCCTCTGCGCCCCCCTGGTCGACTACATGCCCGGCGTCCGCCGAGGAATCATCTGGGACCTGCCGCGCAGCCGGCTCGCCGTCACCCGCCAGCTCGGCCTGGCGCGGCTGCTGCGGGAACGGAACTACGGGACCGCCCTGGTGCTGCCGCGGACCTGGAAGGCCGCCATCGCGCCGGCCCTGGCCGGCATCCCCGAGCGGGTCGGCTTTGTCGGGGAGTTCCGGTTCGGCCTGATCAACCGCTGGCGTTGGGGCGAGAAGCAGCTCCCCCGCTTCATCGACAAGAACGCCGCCCTCGCCCAGCCCGATGGCGCGCCCCTGCCGCCGGAATGGCCGGTGCCGCAATTGCGCGTTCCGGCGGAGGAGATCGCCCGCTGGCGGCAGGCCAATGGGCTCAGCGCCGGGGCCGCAGTAGCGCTCGCACCGGGCTCAGTCGGCGTCTCCAAGCGCTGGACCTATTATCCCGAGACAGCCCGCCTGCTGGCCGAGCAAGGTCTGGAGGTCTGGGTGGTCGGTGGCCCCGCGGAAAAGGGGCTCGCCCAGGAGATCGTCGCGGCGGGCGGACCGGGCGTGCGGGACCTGACCGGCACGAACTTGCGCAACGGCGTCCTCGCCATGGCCGCGGCCGGCGTCGCGATTTCCAACGACTCCGGGCTGATGCACATCGCGGCGGCGCTGGGAACGCCGACCATGGGCATTTTCGGCCCGACCGACCCTTACCTTTGGGCCCCGCTCAACGGCCTTGCCGCGACCGTGCGCCAGGACAAGAGCGTGCTGTCCTGCCAGCCCTGCCAGAGCACCATCTGCCGGATGAACGACCATCGCTGCATGCGCGATATCGCGGCCTCCGAGGTCGTGGCGATCGCGCAGCGGGTGCTCAGCGAAACGCGCGCCCGCGCTTCCACCTGACCTCGTCAGAGCAAGGGCCGGTAGACCTCTGCGATCCGCGCCGCCTCCGCATCGAGGCTGAACTGCGCTAGCACGCGCGCGCGCCCGCGCTCGCCCATCGCTGTCGCTGTGGCAGCGTCACGCATCAGCGGCTCGAGCGCCGCGACCAGCGCGTCCGCATCACCGGGCGGCGTCAGCACGCCGGTGACGCCATCCTCGACCACGAGCTCCGCGGCCCCCGCACGCGCGGCCACCAGCGCGCTGCCCGCCGCCATCGCCTCGATCAGCGTCAGCCCGAATCCTTCGTTGCGCGAGGTGAAAGCGTAGATCGTCAGCCGCTGATACCAGCGCTGCACCTGTGCGACCGGCAACTCGCCGGCGATGATGATGCGCGATTGCAGGCCGGCGGCCTCGATCCGTTTCTTCAGATCGTTCGCGAAGGCAAGTTGCTCAGTCGTGATCTGACCGACGATGACGGCGGTGAAATCGGGATAGCGCGGCAAGAGGCGGCACATCGCATCGACGAAGACATCGGTGCCCTTCTGCGCGCGCACGCGGCCGAAACAGCCGATGGCATAGCGGCCCGGCAGCCCGCTCTCGGCGAAGGCTGCAGCGCGATCTCTTGGCGGCGCATAGACGTCGGTGTCGACGCCATGGGGAATCACAGTCGCCTTCACTTTCAGGAACGACGCCGAGATCTCGCTGGTCGCGATGATCGCATCCATCCGCCGGATCAGCCAGCGCGTGATCCAACTATGATGCCGCTGCGCGGCCGAGGTGAAGACGAGTTTGAGCGGCCAGCCGAGCGCGCGTAGCACAACGCCCGCGATCATCTCGTTGTTGCGCCGCGCATGCCAGATCAGGGGCGCCCTGCAGCGCCACAATTTCAGAAAATCGGTAGCGCTCAATCGCGTGATCCCCTCCGGCGCGTTCGAGCCGAACCATGCCGCGCGAAACAGTTTTGCCACCCGCGGCGCCACCATGCGATTGGTCGCGGTGACGCCGGAATAGCGCCTGTGCAGATTTGGCACGATCACCTGGAGATCGCCGGGGAAATTCGCCACTTCACGCTCCGTTTCGGAAGTCCCCTATACGCAACATTAAGCATAGTGACCAGTTCAGGGCCGCCGAAACCCCCTCTTCACCGCGCAAACGTTAGCTTCGCGGATGATCGGAAGACGGGTGAGATCATGACTGTCTTAGTCACCGGCGGCGCCGGCTATATCGGAAGTCACACGGTTCTTTCGCTGGCGGAAGCCGGCGAGGACGTCGTCGTGATCGACGATCTCTCCACCGGCTTCTCCGCCTATCTGCCCGAAGGCGTGCCGCTGTTCATCGGGGACGCCGGCGACGAGAACCTGCTCGAAGGGGTGATCGCGCAACACAACATCGAGAGCGTCATACATTTCGCGGGCTCCGTCGTCGTGCCGGATTCGATGCGCGATCCGCTCGGCTATTACCGCAACAACTTCATGACCGCGCGCAACCTGCTCAACGTCGCAGTCAAGCGCGGCATTGGCCGCTTCATCTTCTCCTCGACCGCGGCCGTCTACGGCAATCCGGACCAGGTGCCGGTGCCCGAGAATGCACCGACGCGGCCGCTCTCGCCCTACGGCTCGTCGAAGCTGATGACCGAGATCATGTTGCACGACGTCGCCTCCGCCTACGGCATGCAATATGTCGTGCTGCGCTATTTCAACGTCGCTGGCGCCGATCCGCAGGCCCGCATCGGGCTCGCGACCGTCGGCGCCACGCATCTGCTCAAGATCGCGGTCGAGGCGGCCACCGGCCAGCGCGCCAAGATCGACGTGTTCGGCACCGACTATCCGACCCAGGACGGAAGCTGCATCCGCGACTTCATCCACGTCACCGACCTCTCGCAAGCGCATCGCTCGGCGCTGTCGTACCTGCGCCGCGGCGGCGCCTCGGCGACGCTGAATTGCGGCTATGGCCGCGGCTATTCCGTGCTGGAAACCATCGACGCGGTGCGGCGGGTTTCGGGGCGCAGCTTCGCCGTCCAGTACGCGCCGCGCCGGCCAGGCGACATCATGACCATGGTTGCCGATACCAGCCGGATTCGCAGCCTGCTCGATTGGAGGCCGCAATACGACGACCTCGAGACCATCGCGGCACATGCACTCGCCTGGGAGGAAAAGCTGTTCCGCGAGCGCCATGGCGAGCTGCGCCACGCCGCCTCGGCCTAAAATCCGCCCCTGCGCAAGTCCTTAATTGGGCTTGAAAAGCCCCGCTTTAGCGGGCACAGAGGCCATTCGATCCCTGACGCGCGGGCAGGCTTTTCCCTGCGCTGTCAATGGACTACGGATGGCCCAGTTTCCAAAGAAAATCACCGACGATCCCTATGCGGCAGCGATCCTGATTCGCCGCCTCGTCATGGAACAGGGGATCACCTACTGGCGGCGTTATCTCGTTGCCTTCGCGCTGATGGCGGCGGCTGCCGCTGCGACTGCGGCGGCGACCTACGTCCTCGGCCAGGTCATCAACCAGGCCTATGTCGACAAGAACATCCCCGGCATCGCCATGCTGTCGGGCGTCACGGTGATCCTGCTCTTCATCAAGGGCGTGGCGACGTACGGCCACATGGTGATCCTGACGAAGATCAGCAACGCCATCCTCGCCACCAACCAGCGGCAACTCTTCGCCAAGCTGATGCGCGAGAGCGTCGGCTTCTTCTCCGAGCGGCACTCCTCGGAATTTTTGGCGCGGCTGACCGCCGGCGCCAAGTCGATCACCGATGTCCTCAACATGCTGGTCAATGCCATCGGGCGCGACCTGTTGATGCTGCTCAGCATGATCGGCGTCATGGTGTGGCAGGATCCGCTGATGTCGTTCATCGGCCTCGTCGCGGTGCCGCCGGCGATGCTGGTGCTGCGCAAGCTGGTCAAGCGCATCAAGGGCCTCGCCTACAACCAGTTCACCGGCACAGCCGACATCCTGGAGACCATGCAGGAGTCGCTGCAGGGCATCCGCACGGTCAAGGCCTTCACGCTCGAAGAGACGATGCAAAGCCGCATCGACGAGAACATCGCGATCGTCGAGCGCAACGCCAACAAGATGGCCCGCGTCGCCAACCGCTCCAACCCGCTGATGGAGATGCTTGGCGGCTTCGCGGTCGCCGGCTGTCTGCTCTATGGCGGCTACAGCGTGGTCGCGCTCGGCGCGACGCCCGGCCAGTTCTTCTCGTTCATGACCGCCTTCCTGATGGCGACCGAGCCGGCCAAGCGGCTGGCGCGGCTCAACATCGATCTGAACAGCCAGCTCGTCGGCGCGCGTATGCTGCTCGAGGTGGTTGACAGCCCGGCCAGTGAGCACTCCGACGACGACAAACCATCGCTAAAACTGTCCGACGCCCGGATCGAGCTGCGCGACGTCAGCTTCGCCTATCGCACCGGTGAGACCGTCCTCAACCGCATGAGCTTCACCGCCGAGCCCGGCAAGGTCACTGCGCTGGTCGGCCCCTCCGGCGGCGGCAAGTCGACCGTGCTGGCGCTGCTGCTGCGCTTCTACGAGGTGACGCAGGGCGACATCGTGATCGACGGCCAGTCGATCTCCTCGGTCTCGCGAAAGTCGCTGCGGGCGCAGACCGCCTATGTCGGTCAGGACGTCTATCTGTTCCGCGATACCATCCGCAACAACATCGCCTTCGGCCGGCCCGGCGCGACCGAGAACGAGATCATCGAGGCGGCCAAGGCCGCCTGCGCGCATGATTTCATCATGAGCTTCCCGCTCGGCTACGACACGCCGGTCGGCGAGCACGGCACGCAGCTCTCGGGCGGCCAGCGCCAGCGCATCGCGGTGGCGCGCGCGCTGATCAAGAACGCATCGATCATCCTGCTCGACGAGGCCACCGCCGCGCTCGACTCCGAGTCCGAGAAGCAGGTGCAGGAGGCGATCGAGCATCTCTGCCAGAACCGCACCACGATCGTGATCGCGCACCGCTTGCACACCATCATGCACGCCGACGCGATCCTGGTGGTCGAGGGCGGCGAGATCATCGAGCAGGGCCGGCACGACGAGCTGCTCCGCCGCTCGGGCCGCTACGCCTCGTTCTTCCGCCTCCAGCACCACGACGCCGGCCCTCTGGGGCTGGCGCCGATTAGCGCAACCGCCTAGCATTTCCTTCACCCCAAGAGCAGCGAGACCGCTTCATGAACGCCGCCTCCTACGTCATTCCGCTTCCGCCCCAGGCATCGCTTCCCGTCGTCGGGGAGAGCGGCCGCTATCCGGTGCGCCGCATCTGGTGCGTCGGTCGCAACTATCTCGAGCACATCCGCGAGATGGGCAATGACGAGCGCGCGCCGCCGTTCTTCTTCGCCAAGCACGCCGACATGCTGGTGCCCGATGGCGCCACCATTCCCTATCCGCCGCTGACCAAGGACCTGCATCACGAGGTCGAGCTGATCGTCGCGATGAAGAGCGGCGGACTGAACATTCCCTCCGACAAGGCGCTCGACCACGTCTACGGCTATGCCGTCGGTATCGACCTCACCCGCCGCGACCTCCAGATCGCCTCGCGCAAGAAAGAACGCCCCTGGGAGATCGGCAAATCGTTCGACTATTCGGCGCCCTGCTCCGCGGTGCAGCCGGCTTCGAAGATCGGCCATCCATCCAAGGGCAAGATCTGGCTCACGGTCAACGGCAAGGAAGCCCAGAAGGGCGATCTCACCGAGCTGATCTGGAACGTGCCGGAGATCATCTGGCAGCTCTCGCAGCAGGTGAAGCTCGCTGCCGGCGACATCATCATGACCGGCACGCCCGCTGGCGTGTCGCAGCTTCAGCCCGGCGACAAGCTCGAATGCGGCGTCGACGGTGTCGGCACGCTGAAGGTCTCGATCGGCCAGCCGGAATAACCACGACACGTTCCCCAAATAACAAAGCCCCGGAGCATGCTCCGGGGCTTTTTGATTCCAGGCGACGATGTGCGCCAATCACCTCAGCGCCGACACCACGATCAGGCCGAGGATCAGCGCCGTCAGCGAATACTTCAGCGTGTAGTAGACGCTGCGATTCCACTCCTTGACCTTGCGGCTCGCGAGATGGATCTCGTAGAGCTTGCCGAAGACCTTGTTGAGCGCGCCGACATTCTCGCCATCGACATTCTGGGTCGCCGACGCCTTGACGATGTGATGGCTGACCCAGCGGTTCATCGCGGTCATGAAGCCGTACTTCATCGGACGCTCGACGTCGCAGAACAGGATGATTCGGTTGACGTCGGTCGCGTTCTCGGCGCTGTGGATGAACGTCTCGTCGAACATGAAGGCTTCGCCATCACGCCAGACGCATTCGACGCCGTCGACGAGGATGCGGCACTTGTTTGAGTTCGGCGTGACGAGGCCGAGATGATAACGCAGCGAACCGGCGAAGGGATCGCGATGCGCGCCTAGCTTGCCGCCCGGCGGCAGCATCGCGAACATCGCACCGTGTACGGACGGAATCGCGTTCAACAACTCCACCGTCTTCGGGCACAGCGTGCGCGCCGATGGCAGGAAGTCGTCGTACCACTTCAGGTAAAACCGCTTCCAGCCGCTTTTGAAGAACGAGTAGAAGCCCCAGTCGTTGTTCTTCGCCGCCGCGCGGATGAAGCCTTCGTCGAACAGGCGCACAGCCTCGTCGCGGATCGTCTCCCAATTTTCGCTGAGCGGCTTGAGCTCGGGAAACTGATCAACCGAGATCACCGGCTTGTTCGGCACGGCCGAGCCCGCATACATCAGCACGTTGTAGGGCGCGAGATAGGTCGAATGATCGCCGAGCTGGCGCGCGAAGCGCAGCCGCTGCTTGCCGCGGAAGTGGACGTAAAGCGTCGATGCCGCAAGCACGTAAAGGATGACAAGTTGCGGTGCAAAGAGCTGTTTCAGCATATCCCCGTTCCCAAGTGACCCAGCCGGGGTGTCGTGTAGCCCGGCCGCGCCGCACCGGCAAGATATTCGCCAACGGGTTGCCGTCTTTCCAGAAATCGTGAACGGACGGAGCTTGGCGCTGAAACGAACAGGGAGCCGAATCAGGCTCGTCAGGCTCGAGCCAGCGCCTGGAGCCCCTTGAAGGTCAGGCGCTTGGGATCCCTGACGCCTTCGAGATAGAGCCGGCGGATAAACGTGGTGGCGGCGTCGCGGTCACAGTCAGTCAGCGCGACGACGGCGTCGACTGCGATCTTCTGGGCTTCCATTGGGTTCACCTCGGCCTTGCGAGTACCCCGGCCGAGACAGGCTAGGACTCACCGGTTAATCCGGCATTAACCGTTCGGGCCGCGTCACCGATTCGGCGTGGGCCCGAATACGCAAAACAGCACATTGGCGCGGCCTGAGCGGCCGGCGCATTGCGGCCCGCCCTCGCCTTCAACTCCCGGCGATATCGACGACGGCCTGGGCAAAGGCCTGCGGAGCCTCTTGAGGCAGGTTGTGCCCGATGCCGCCGGTGATGGTCCGGTGCTCGTACTTGCCAGAAAACTTCTTGGCGTAGGCCGCGGGTTCCGGATGCGGCGCGCCGTTGGCATCGCCCTCCATGGTGATGCTGGGAACGGTGATCACCGGCAAGCTCGCCAGCCGCTGCTCGAACCCGGCATATTTCACCTCGCCCTCGGCAAGGCCGAGCCGCCAGCGATAATTGTGGATGGTGATATCGACGTGATCGGCGTTCTCGAGCGAGGCAGCACTGCGGTCATAGGTGGCGTCATCGAAATGCCATTTGGGCGAGGCGAGCTTCCAGATCAGCCTGGCGAAATCGTACCGGTTCTTGGCATAGCCTTCACGGCCGCGTTCGGTAGCGAAGTAGAACTGATACCACCATTGCAGCTCGGCGCTCGGCGGCAGCGGCATCTTGCCTGCCGCCTGACTCGAGATCAGGTAGCCGCTCACCGAGACCATCGCCTTGACGCGCTCCGGCCAGAGCGCTGCGACGATGTTGGCGGTCCGCGCACCCCAATCGTAGCCCGCGAGCGTCGCCTGCTTGATGCCGAGCGCATCCATCAGCGCGACGATGTCCGCGGCGAGCGCCGCCGGCTCGCCATTGCGCATCGTATCGGGCGACAGGAAGCGCGTGGTGCCATAGCCGCGCAGATGCGGAACGATGACGCGATAGCCGGCCTGGGCCAGCGCAGGCGCGACATCGACGAAGCTGTGGATGTCATAGGGCCAGCCGTGCAGCAGGATCACCACGGGTCCATCGGCCGGACCAGCCTCGGCGTAACCGACGTTGAGGACTCCGGCATCGATCTGCTTGATCGCGGCGAAGGATGTGTTCGCGCCCGGCTTGACGTTGGGCAAAGGCGACGGACTGTCCTTGCCGGACTGCGCGACGGCAGCGCCGCCGAGAACCAGCGGCGCGGCGATGCCGATCGCGGCGCTGGCCAGGAAGCTGCGACGGTCGGCGATTACTTTCTCTGACATATCGATCTCTTGAACTGGAAGGCGGCGCTCGATGAGGCCGGCGGCCGTCTATCACGCCAGATGTAGGCGCAATCGGGAGGGCGACGAGCAGCAGGCGAACGATTGGCATCGTTTCGCTCGGCCAACGAGTCACAATTCAGCGAGGCGCTCACCATGCGAAAGGCGTGACCGCGATGGCGATCAGGAATACTGCATCACGCCGTCGTCGATCCTGCCGTAGCGCAGGGAGACGATGTCGAGGGCGTAGTTCTGATACAGTCGCCACGGCCGCTTGGATCCCTGCTTCGGCATCTTCGCAATCGAGCGCTGGACATAGCCCGAGGTGAAATCGAGCGAGGGCTGCAGGGTGACCGCCGCGTCGTCATTGTGCGGCACGCATTGACGGAAGTTGTGCCGGTCCATGTAGTTGATGAGCCGGCAGACATATTCGCAGGTGAGATCGCATTTCAGCGTCCAGGACGCATTGGTGTAACCGAAGGCGGAGGCGAGGTTCGGCACGTCCGCGTACATCATGCCCTTGTAGGTCAGTGTTTTCGCAAAATCGACGGCGCGGCCGTCGACGCTGATCTCGAGGCCGCCGACGACCTGGAGCACCAAGCCCGTAGCCGTCACGATGATATCGGCCGCAAGCTCGCTGCCATCCTTCAGGCGGATGCCGTCGCGCGTGAATGTCTCGATCTCATTGGTGACGACGGTGGCGCGCTGCTCGCGAATCGCCTTGAATAGGTCGCCGTCCGGCACGAGGCACAGCCGCTGATCCCAGGGATTGTAGCGCGGCGTGAAATGGGTCGCGACGTCGTAGTCGGGTCCGAGCGCCATGCGCACGCCCTTGAGGATCAGCTCCTTGACCTTTGCGGGGCGGCGCCGGCTGAGCTGGAAGAAGAACATTCCCCACATCACGTTGCGCCAGCGGATCAGGTGATAGGCGAGCGTCGCCGGAAGATTGCGGCGCAGCTTGTTGGCCAGCGGATCCTGCGCCGGCCGCGACACCACGTAGGTCGGCGAGCGCTGCAGCATCACGACCCGCGATGCCTTCTTGGCGAGCTCCGGCACCAGCGTCACCGCGGTCGCGCCCGAGCCGATCACGACGACGCGCTTTCCCGCGTAGTCGACATCCTCGGTCCATTTCTGCGGATGTACGATACGACCCTGGAAATCCGCCGTGCCCTTGAACTCGGGTGTGTAGCCTTCCTCATATTTGTAGTAGCCCGAACACATGAACAGGAAATTGCAGGTGAAGCGCACGAGCCCGGTCGCGCCCTCGCCTGTGGTGCGCTCGACCTCGACGGTCCAGCGCGCATCGCCCGTCGACCAGGACGCGCGCTTGACGCGATGGCGATAGCGGATCTTCTGGTCGATGCCATTCTCGGCCGCCGTCTCCCGCACATAGTTCAGGATTTGCGGCCCGTCGGCGATCGCCTTCGGATCGGTCCATGGCTTGAAGGAATAGCCGAGCGTGAACATGTCGCTGTCGGAGCGAATGCCGGGATAGCGGAAGAGGTCCCAGGTGCCGCCGATGCAGTCGCGCCCCTCCAGGATGACGTAGCTCTTGGCCGGGCATTTCGTCTGAAGATGATAGCCCGCGCCGATGCCGGACAGGCCGGCACCGACGATCAGCACGTCGAAATGTTCTTGGGACATCGTTTCCTCCGCCGCCGAGGATTGTCCGCCCGAGGACGCTGCCCGTCAACTGGCGATCGCTGCAGGATACAACCAGGAGGAGATTCGTACTGCACGCCCAAAACGACGAAGCCCCGGATTGCTCCGGGGCTTCGCGCCGATGATCGATCGGATCCGCCTCTCAGTAGCGATAGTGATCGCTCTTGTACGGGCCTTCCTGCTTGACGCCGATATAGTCGGCCTGGTCCCTGCGCAGCTCGGTGAGCTTGACGCCGATCTTCGCGAGGTGCAGGCGCGCGACCTTTTCGTCGAGCGTCTTCGGCAGCACGTAGACCTTCTTCTCGTACTTGCCATTCTTGTTGTTGGCGAACAGCTCGATCTGCGCCAGCGTCTGGTTGGTGAAGGACGCCGACATCACGAAGCTCGGGTGGCCCATGGCGTTGCCGAGGTTCACGAGGCGGCCTTCCGACAGCAGGATGATGCGGTGCTTGTCGGGGAATTCGATCTCGTCGACCTGCGGCTTGATGTTGGTCCACTTCAAATTGCGCAGAGACGCGATCTGAATCTCGTTGTCGAAGTGACCGATGTTGCAGACGATGGCCCGATCCTTCATCGCGCGCATGTGCTCGATGGTGATGATGTCCTTGTTGCCGGTCGCGGTGACGAAGATGTCGGCGCGGGGCGCGGCATCCTCCATGGTCACGACCTCGTAGCCTTCCATCGCCGCCTGCAGCGCGCAGATCGGATCGACCTCCGACACCATGACGCGGCAGCCGGCCTGGCGGAGCGAGGCCGCCGAGCCCTTGCCGACATCGCCGAAGCCGGCGACCATCGCTACCTTGCCCGACAGCATCACGTCGGTGCCGCGGCGGATGCCGTCGACCAGCGATTCGCGGCAGCCATAGAGGTTGTCGAACTTCGACTTGGTGACGCTGTCGTTGACGTTGATGGCCGGGAACAGCAGCGTGCCCTTGTTCGCCATCTCGTAGAGGCGATGCACGCCCGTGGTGGTCTCCTCCGAGACGCCCTTGATGTTCTTGGCGATCTCGCCGAAGTAGCCCTTCGGCTTCTCCTTGAGCAGGCGCTTGACCAGCGCGTAGAAGATCTCCTCTTCCTCCGAGCCCGGCTTGTCGAGGAAGGCGGTGTCGCCGTTCTCGGCGCGCACGCCGGCATGCACCAGCATGGTGGCGTCGCCGCCGTCATCGAGGATCATGTTCGGCGTGCCGCCGCCATGCCAGTCGAACAGCTTTGCGGTGTAGTCCCAGTATTCGGTGAGCGTCTCGCCCTTCACGGCAAAGACGGGAATGCCGGCTGCGGCGATCGCAGCCGCAGCGTGATCCTGGGTCGAGTAGATGTTGCAGGAGACCCAGCGGATGTCGGCACCGAGGGCGGCGAGCGTCTCGATCAGCACCGCAGTCTGGATCGTCATGTGCAGCGAGCCGGCGATGCGCGCGCCCTTGAGCGGCTGCTTCGGGCCGAACTCCTCGCGCGTGGCCATCAGGCCGGGCATCTCGGTCTCGGCGAGTGAGATTTCCTTGCGGCCGAAATCGGCGAGCGAAATGTCCTTGACGATGTAATCGGTGAAGCCGGGCTTCGCATTCATGAGAGCTTCCTGTTTGTTTGCTCGTCATTCCGGGGCGCTCGCGAAACGAGCGAACCCGGAATCCAGAGATTCGAGATTCCGGGTTCGCCGCTTGAAGCGGCGCCCCGGAACAATGGTGTGATTAGACCGCGCGCTTGAGCGGCTCGACCAGATCGGTCTTCTCCCACGAGAAGCCGCCTTCGTTGTCGGGCGTGCGACCGAAATGGCCGTAGGCCGAGGTGCGCGCGTAGATCGGGCGGTTGAGGTCGAGATGGCTGCGAATGCCGCGCGGGGTGAGATCCATCGCCTGCGCCACCGCCTTCTCAAGCTTGTCCTCGGACACCTTACCGGTGCCGTGGGTGTCGATGTAGATCGACAGCGGCCGCGCCACGCCGATCGCGTAGGCGAGCTGCAGCGTGCAGCGGTCGGCAAGACCGGCGGCGACGATGTTCTTGGCGAGGTAGCGCGCGGCGTAAGCGGCCGAACGGTCGACCTTGGTCGGATCCTTGCCGGAGAACGCACCGCCGCCATGCGGGGCCGCACCGCCATAGGTGTCGACGATGATCTTACGGCCGGTCAGGCCGGAATCGCCGTCGGGACCGCCGATGTAGAACTTGCCGGTCGGGTTGATGTGCCAGATGGTCTTGCCGTTGATCCAGTCCTTCGGCAGCGCCTCGCGCACATAAGGCTCGACGATGTCGCGCACCTGGTTGGAGGTGAGGTCCTCGACCAGATGCTGGTGCGAGACCACGATCTCGCGCACGCCGACCGGCTTGCCGTTCTCGTACTGCACGGTGACCTGGCTCTTGGAGTCCGGACCCAGCACCTTCTCGCGGCCGGAGTGACGCGCTTCGGAGATGAGGCGCAGGATCTTGTGGGCGTAGAAGATCGGTGCCGGCATCAGGTCGGGCGTCTCGTTGGTGGCGTAGCCGAACATGATGCCCTGGTCGCCCGCGCCTTCTTCCTTCTTCTCGCCGGGCTGAAGCGCATCGACGCCCTGCGCGATGTCGGCCGACTGCGGATGCAGGAGAATCTCGACGTCGCAGGTCTTCCAGTGGAAGCCTTCCTGCTCGTAGCCGATGTCCTTGATGGCATCGCGCACGACGCTCTCGATGTGCTCGTTGGTGACCGACTTCGGACCGCGCGTCTCACCGGCGATCACCACCTTGTTGGTGGTCGCGAGCGTCTCGCAGGCGGCGCGGATAGCCCAGGGATCGATGCCGGCTTTCGGCCCTTCGCGATAGAACAGATCGACGATCTCATCGGAGATCCGGTCGCAGACCTTGTCCGGATGGCCCTCAGACACGGACTCGCTGGTGAAGAGATAGGACGCGCGCATCAAGTAACCCCTTGTTCCGCCGCTCGCGGCGGTCGTTTGCGATGTTTAACCTGGGTGATGTCAATCACGCCGACGCGAGATGACGTAGGATTCGTCGAAGAACCAGAGCCCGTTGTGCTTTCGCAGCACGTCCCTGGCGGCATCCAGAGTGCGGCCGTTTTGAGTCGTTTCTGTCAATCGGTCGTCCTCAATCTGAGCGACATACACCGCCGCATTCCACGCTGCAAAGGCTGTCGAGGTTCCGATGGTGCCGGTGACCTCGTTGGGCAGCGCTTCCATATCATACCGGAAGATCGAACGGTTATCGGCATATGCGTTAAAATTGAGGTCGCGCCCGGCCGATCCAAGCTCGTATTTCACCGCGCGCAATAGCTCATGACGGCTCACGGAGAAAGGATTTTCTCCGGGCCAAATGGCCTGGATGATCTCCATCCCCGGGTCATTGCCGTGAGAGTGAATACCGATCAGGCGGCCGCCGGCCCGAAGTGCCCGCGCCAGCGGGGCAACGATGCGTTTTGCCCGGAAATTGACCGAGGATTTGGCCCGGTATGGCTGGGATGCAATGACAAGGTCGAAATTGGCCTCGATCTGGCCCGGCCGCGGAATCGTCGAATCAAGCAGGAATCGGTGGTCCTCCCGGTAGAGCACCAGCACCACGGGCCGCTCATAGAGCGGCATGCCCGTGCGCGGGCTGACGGCGGCACGCCAATTCTGCTCCAGGAACGGCTTTAGATCGGCGATCTGGGCCTCGAACTCGCCGGACGAGGCCCCGCGCAGCGGCACCTCGTGCCAGACCGTGGCAGCCGCGGCCGCGGGCGAAGCCGGCGTGAGCCAGGGCGCCTCGGCATAGTACATGTTGGTAAAGACGAATACGGAGGCCGGGTGCTCGAACAGCCGGTCCGGCACCTTCTCCAGCGTGAGGCGGACGTCCTCGAGGCTCAGCTCCTTGCCGGCGACATAGAACGGCATGGTTGGATAACGCTGGTGCATCGACCGCAGCACCCGGGCGAGCACCGTGCCATCGCCGACGCCGGCGTCGAACACCCGCAGCGCCGGCGGACGCGGATGGATGGCGGCAAGCTCGAGCGCCACACGATCGGCGATCACCCGCTTCTCGCTGCAGGTGTGGACAAACAGCAGGTATTTCTGCCGGTTCTCGAAGAAGCGGAAATTGCCGCGCGGATCGCGTTTCTCCGGCGGCACCTGAAGCCCACGCGGCGGCGGCATGCCGCCGGGCATCGACGCGGCCATATAGGCCTGGATCCGCTCGAGCGTGTCGATGGTGATCCGTTTGCCCTCGCGCAGCCGCTGCACCAGCTTGCCGTCGTTGACGGCCCGCCGCCCAAACGTCGATTCCGCCATGTCCGCCTTGCGGCAGAATTCGGTGATCTGGCTGAGGAGCTCGCCGTTCTTCATGGGGTGGGACGGGTGTGGGCAGCGGGGTTTGGCCCGCGGGTCTTAGCATGTTTCTGCCCACCGGGGGAATGCGGTGGCGGGGATGTGGCGTTAGGGACGGAATGACAGCGCGACACCCTCGGCGTCGTCCTGGCGCCAGGACCCATAACCCCAGGGAGCAGTTGTAGCGCGCCCAGGCAACGCTGACCGGGGTACTTGGTCCTGGCTTTCGTCAGGACGACGTTGGGAAGGGTGCGCCAACCTCGCAACACCATCATTGCGGGCGCTGGAATTTGAACCCGCGCGTATGGCCGCGCAACAAACGGACGCCTCCCTCCTCCGACAGGATCCCGCCATGCGCCGCCTGTTCGTCGCGCTCTGCCTGCTCACCGCCGCCTTGTGGTCGGTGCCCGCCTTGGCGCAGGCGCGCAATCAGCTCGGGCCGCTCTGCACCACCGAGACCACGCCGGCGGATCAGATGATCGACGCCTGCAACAAGATCATCGCACTGAAGGTCTTCAAGGGCGAGCAGCTCGCGACCGTCTATTTCTGGCGTGCGGTGGGCTGGAACAAGAAAGGCGATTACGCCAAGGTCATCGCGGATGCCACGGAGGCGATCCGGCTGCAGCCGAGCCAGGCGGTCTACAATCTGCGAGGATCGGCCTATTACGACAAGGGCGAGTACGACATCGCGATCGCCGATTTCGACGATGCGCTGAAGCTCGGGCCGCCGAGCGGCATCATCTTTCACAACCGTGGCAATGCCTGGCGCGGAAAGGGCGACTACGCCAAGGCAATCGCCGACTACGATGCCACGATCAAGCTGGAGCCGAAATCCGCGTTTGCATTCAAGAACCGCGGCATCTCCAAGCAAGCACTCGGCGATCTCGACGGCGCACTCGCCGACATCAACCAGGCGATCCGGCTCGACCCGACCCTGCCGCAGCCGCTGATCAACCGCACCGCGATCTGGCGCGCCAAGGGCGATCTCGACCGCGCAATCGCCGACGGCAGCGAGGCGATCCGGCTTGCGAAGGAGAAGCCGCCGACCAACATCATGACGCCGCCGAACAGCGTGCTGATTTCCGGCTATGTCCATCGCGCGCTCGCCTACGAGGCGAAAGGCGACTATTCCCACGCCCGCGACGACTACAAGGCAACGCTGGCGATCGCAGCTTCGGATGCCGGCAGCAAGGCCAACCAGGCGACGGCGAAGGTACGACTCTCGCTGGTGACCGACGCGAGTGCGCCGATCCCGCGCGATGCGCCGACGCCGTCGCCACAACAGCAGGGGACGCCTGTGCAGCAGCAGGGCAACGCCACGGCAGCGTCCTCGCCTACCCCCGCAAGCCCCGGCAAGCGCATGGCGCTGGTCATCGGCAACGGCGCCTATGCCCATGTCAAGGCGCTGCCCAATCCGCCCAATGACGCACGCGCGGTGGCAAAGAGCCTGCGCGAGATCGGCTTCACCGTGTCCGAGGGCGTCGATCTCGACCGCACAGCGATGCAGAAGATGACGCGCGACTTCCTGCGCGACGCGGCGCGTGCGCAGGTGGCGGTGGTCTACTATGCCGGGCATGGCGTGCAGGTCGACGGCCGCAACTACCTCATCCCCGTCGACGTCGAGCTCAAGAGGGGCGCCAACATGACGGAGGCGATGATCGATATGGACACGATCATGGCCGGGCTCGACGACCAGGTCCGCACCAACATTCTGATTTTTGATGCCTGCCGCAACAATCCGATGGCGCAGCAGGTGGCTTCGGCCGGGACCAGTCGCGGCATCGAAGGCGCCTCGGGCCTCGCAGCGCCGACGAGACTCGGCAGTGGCGCGACGCTGGGCGCCGGCACGCTGATCGCATTCGCCACCGCACCGGGCCAAGTGGCGCTCGACGGCGACGGCGCCAACTCGCCGTTCTCCGCCGCCCTCTCCCGTCACATCGGCACGCCGGGCTTAGAGGTGCAGCAGATGCTGACGCGGGTGCGGGCCGAGGTGGTGTCGACCACCAAGAACAAGCAGGTGCCGTGGTCGAACTCGTCGCTGCTGGGCGAGGTATATCTGGTGGAGAAATGAGGGCGCGATTCGCGCCGTCCGTCGCGACTGCAGCGAAGCTGCTCGACACACACACTCAGTCGTCATCGCCTGGCTTGACCGGGCGATCCAGTATTCCAGAGACAGCGAAAGATTCGGAGAAGCCGGGGCGTACTGGATTCCCGGCTTTCGCGGGGAATGACAGCGAGGGGAGGAAAGCAGGTTCCGCATCTCGCTACACCATGCGGGCTACGCCTGCTTGATACGAAGCCGACATCGCTCAAAACGTAGATGGCCGGGACAAGCCCGGCCATGACGCTATCTGCGCTGCTGGACAGAGCCTAGTTGCCCCACACTTCCTTGGCGATCTCGACGGCGAGGCTGAGCTTGGCCCACTGCTCCTCCTCGGAAAGGATGTTGCCTTCTTCCGTCGAAGCGAAGCCGCATTGCGGGGAGAGCGCGAGCTGCTCCAGCGGGGCGAACTTCGCGGCTTCCTCGAGACGCCGCTTGATGTCGTCCTTCTTCTCGAGCTCGCCGAACTTCGAGGTGATGACGCCGACCACGACGACCTTGTTGCCCTTGGGCAGGAAGCGCAGCGGCTCGAAGCCGCCGGCACGGTCGGAATCATATTCCAGGAAGTAGCCGTCGTAGTTGGTGCCGGCGAGCAGGGTCTCGGCGACCGGCTCGTAGCCGCCCGAGGAGATCCAGGTCGAGCGGAAATTGCCGCGGCAGACGTGAGTCGAGATCACCATGTCGGCGGGCTTCTCGGCGAGCGCGTAGTTGATGATGCGTGCATAGATCTGCTGCAGGCCGTCCGGATTGTCGCCGCGCTCGCGCGCCTTCTTCAACTCGTCCTGCGAGCAGAGATAGGCCCACACCGTGTCGTCGAACTGGAGATAACGGCAGCCGGCGTCGTAGAACGCCTTGACGGCTTTCCGATAGGTCTTGCCGAGATCCTCGTAGAAGGCATCGAGATCCGGATAGACGTCCTTGGAGATCGACTTGCGGCCACCGCGGAAGTGCAGCACCGCTGGCGAGGGGATCGTCATCTTGGCCGTGACGTGGGCCTGGTCGGCGTACTTCTTCAGGAAGCGGAAGTGATCCAGCATCGGATGGTTGTCAGGGAAATCGAGCTTGCCGATCACCCGCACCGCGTCATGCCGCGTCTCGACGCCCGCGAACTGGATGCCCGTGTCCGGATGGAACATTTCGCAGCCGGTGAGCTTGGCCAGGAAATCGAAATGCCACCAGGAGCGGCGGAATTCACCGTCGGTCGCGAGCTTCAGGCCGACCGAGGCCTGCTTGTGCACGACCTTCTCGATCTCCATGTCCTCGACCTTGCGCAGGTCATCGGCCGAGATCTCGCCCTTCTCGAGTTTTGCGCGGGCTTCCTTGATCTTGGCTGGGCGCAGGAGGCTGCCGACCTCGTCGGCGCGGAACGGGGCTCTGGTTCGCTGCATTTTGTTACTCCCGGGATTTCTAGTGGGCGGCCGCCCCGGCGACGCCGAGATGGCGCTCAAGGACCGAGGGGTCGGCCTTCAGCGCGGCGCTCGGGGCGTCGTGGACGATCGTTCCGCGCTCCAATATCACAACGCGGTCGGCAAGCCCCAGAATCTTTTGGGCATTCTGCTCAACGATGATCGAGCAGATGCCGCCTGCCCGGGTGATGGTCCCGATCGCCTTCAGCAGCTCCTCGACGATGATGGGGGCCAGGCCCTCGGTCGGCTCGTCCAGCAGCAGGACCTTCGGATTGAGGGTGAGCGCGCGGCCGATCGCGAGCATCTGCTGCTCGCCGCCGGAGAGCTGGTTGCCAAAATTGCTTCGCCGCTCCTTCAGCCGCGGGAACATCTCGTAGATTTTCTCGACTGTCCAGGGACCGGGCTGCGCCACCGCGGTCATGTTCTCCTCCACCGTGAGCGAGCGGAAGATGTTGCGCTCCTGCGGCACCCAGCCGATGCCGGCGCGCGCCCGCTGGTCGGGCCGCAGAGCCGTGACGTCGGTGCCGGCGAGCGCGACACTGCCTGCGAAGCGACGGGTGACGCCGACGATGGAGTTGATCAGCGTGGTCTTGCCGGTGCCGTTGCGGCCGAGCAGTGCCAGCACCTGCCCCTCCGCAAGGCATAGGGACATGTTGGGCAGCACCACCGCCTCGCCATAGCCGGCGCGCAGGGATTCGATTGCGAGCAGGTCAGACATTGACCGCCTCCTCGCCCAGATAGACGGCCTTGACCTGGGGGTCGCGCGCGACCTGGTCGGGCGGGCCTTCGGTGAGAAGCGCCCCCGAGACCAGCACCGAGATGCGATCGGCGAAGGAGAAGACGAGGTCCATGTCATGCTCGATCAGGAGCACGGTGACCTCGCGCGGCAGCGCGCCGACCACGGCCAGGATGTCGTGGCGCTCGCTTTCGGGCACGCCGGCGGCGGGCTCATCGAGCAGCAGCACGCGCGGCTTGGCCGCGATTGCGACCGCGATCTCGAGCAGGCGTTGCTTGCCGTAAGGCAGCGTCACGGTCTGCTCGTTCATGACATCGAGCAGATGGAAGCGCGTCAGGAGATCGGCGATCTCGTCATTGACGTCGTCGCGCGTCCCCATCCGCCGCCACCAGTCGCCGCCATGGCCGAGCCGCTCGGAGACGGCGAGCCCGATGGTCTCGAGCGGGGTCAGGTCGGGATAGAGCTGGTTGATCTGGAAGGTGCGCGACAGGCCGCGCAGCACGCGCTTGTGCACGGGCAGATCGGTAATGTCCTGGCCTTCGAGCAGGATGCGCCCGGAATTCGGCTTGAGAACGCCGGTGAGTTGGTTGATCACCGTGGTCTTGCCGGCGCCGTTCGGGCCGATCAGCGCGTGACGAGCGCCCTGCTCGATCCTGAGCGACAGGTCGCGGGTGACGCGCAGGCCGCCGAACGTCTTTTCGAGATTCTGGGTTTCGAGCGCAATGGTCATGCGTCGCTCTCCGGCACGGCGACGACGGCCTTGCGCCCGGCCACCTGCTTGATGATCAGGTTCGGCACGAACAGAACCCAGCGATGCAGGCGTTGACGGCCGACCAGGACGATCACGACCAGCACGAGCCCGATCCAGAACTGCCAGTATTGTGGGGTGATGGTGGAGAACCATTCCTGAAGCATACGGAACACCACGGCGCCGATCAGGCCGCCATAGAGATAGCCGGTGCCGCCGATGACCAGCACCAGCATCAGGTCGGCGGAGCGTTCGAAGGCGAACACGTCGAGCGAGGCGATCGCCGTGGTCTGGGTGAACAGCGCCCCAGCTATGCCGGCATAGAAGGCGGCGAGCGTGTAGATCGCGATCAGGCGGCGGTTGACGGGAATGCCGATCGCCGCAGCCCGCAGCGGATTGTTCTTGATCGCGCGCAGCGACAGGCCGAACGGCGAATGCACGACGCGGCGGGCGAGCAGGAACAAGAGGAACAGCACGGCGAGCGAGTAGAAGAAACCGGCCTTGCCGAACATGTCGAACGGGATTTGGCCGAAGATCGGCTGCATCTCGATGCCCTGCAATCCGTCGGTGCCGCCGGTGATGTTGGAGAAGCGCTCGGCGAGCGCTTCCAACAGCAGCGCGATGCCGAGCGTCACCATCAGCCGGGTCAGGTCAACGCCGCGGATCACCAGGAAGCTGGTGGCGAATCCGAGCACCATCGCGGCAAGGCCAGCGGCGAGCAGCGCCAGCACCGGCTCGTTGATGATCCCATGCAGGGCAAGAAGGCCTGCGCCATAGGCACCGACGCCGAAGAAGGCGGCGTGGCCGAGCGACACGATGCCGGCATAGCCGAGGATGAGGTCGAGCGACATCGCAAACAGCGCCAGGCGCAGGATGTCGGTCATGATCAGATAGCGCGTGGGAAACAGAAAGCCACAGGCCAGCACGATGAGCCAGAAGGCGACTTCGCCATAGTGCCAGCGCGCCTGGCGCTGGGCGTGGTAACCGACGTCGGAAGAAGCGTTCATCGGCTTTAACTCAACGCGCGGCCGTGCGGCCGAACAGGCCGTTCGGGCGCCAGATCAGGATCACGATCATCATGGTGTAGATCACGAAAGGGCCCATCTTCGGCACGTAATACTTGCCGGCGACGTCGCCGATGCCGAGCAGGAGCGAGGCCAGGAACGGGCCGGTGATCGAGGAGGAACCGCCGACGGTAACCACGATCAGGAAGTAGATCATGAACTTCAGCGGGAAATACGGGTCGAGGCCGAGGATCTCGGCGCTGAGCGCGCCGCCGAGGCCGGCGAGCCCGCAACCAAATGCAAAGGTGAATGCGAACACCTGCGGCACGTTGATGCCGAGGCCGCTCGCGGCGCGGGGATCGTCGACCGCGGCGCGCAAACGGCTGCCGAAGCGGGTCTTGGCCAGCACCATCTGGAGCGCGATGGTGAGGAGTCCGCAGATCACGATGATCATCAGCCGGTAGCGGCCGATGCCGATGCCGAACACATCGAACTGGCCCTGGAGCGCGGCCGGCAGGTTGATGAAGACGCGCGATGATCCCTGGATGTAGTCGACGGCGGCGACCGACATAAAGGTCAGGCCGATCGTGAAGAGCACCTGGTCGAGATGGCTGCGCGTGTAGAGATGGCGGTAAAGTGTGCGTTCGAGCGCGATGCCGATGGCCGCGGCCGAGACGAAGGCGAGCGGCAGCGCTGCGAAGAACGGCCAGCCCAGCCGGTTGACCAGCACCATGCAGACATAGCCGCCGGCCATTGCGAAGGCGCCGTGAGCGAGATTGACGAAGTTCATCAGGCCGAGCGTGACCGCAAGCCCGCAGGCGAGCACGAACAGCAGCATGCCGTAGGCAACGCCATCGAACAGGTTGGTGAGGATTGCGGTCATCGATCCTGCTTAGAGCTAGTCGTCATGGCCGGGCTCTTGTCCCGGCCATCCACGCGTTCTTCTCTGGTCTTTCTTTTCTTGGCTTTGCGTGGATGCCCGGGTCAAGCCCGGGCATAACGCAGAGGAGCTGCTTGGCAGCTCCAGTATGACGCGCTTTCGCGCGTCACTTCTTGGTCTTGCCCAGATCCTTGACGCCCTCGAAGGTCGCGAACTCGACGTTGTAGAGCTCGCCGTCGACCTTCTCGACCTTGCGGATGTAGATGTTCTGGACGATGTCTCGGGTCTCCGGGTCGATCGAGATCGGGCCGCGCGGGCTCTCCCACTTCTGACCCTTCATGGCCTCGACCAGCTTGGTGCCGTCGGTGTCGCCATTGGTTTTCTTCAGCGCCTCGTAGATCAGGTGGATGCCATCATAGCCGCTCACCGCCATGAAACCCGGACGGTTGCCGAAAGCCTTCTTGTAGGCCGCGACGAAATCCTTGTTCATCTGCGAGGGATGGGCCGCGGAATAGAGATGCGCGGTGACCGTGCCAAGCACGGCGTCGCCCATATTGTTGAGGAGGTCGTCGTCGGTGACGTCGCCCGGTCCGATCACCTTGATGCCGGCCTTGTCGAGGCCGCGCTCGGCATATTGCTTCATGAAGTTGCCGCCCTGGCCCGCCGGCACGAACACGAAGATCGCGTCGGGCTTGGCGTCCTTCATGCGCTGCAGGAACGGCGCGAAATCCGGGTTCTGCAGCGGCACTTTGACCTCTTCGACCACCTCGCCGCCGCCGGCGGTGAAGTGCTCCTTGAAGAAGTTGAGCGCGTCATTGCCCGGCGCATAGTCCGAGGTCAGCGTCGCCACCTTCTTGATGCCGTTCTTCACCGCCCAGTCGCCGATGATCGTCGAGGACTGCGCCAGGGTAAAGCTGGTGCGAACGATGTAGGGCGAGCGTTCGGTGATGATGGAGGTGCCGGCCGCCATCACGACTTCCGGGATCTTGGCTTGGGTTGCGAGCGGCGCGGCGGCGAGCGCAGCCGGCGTCACGCCGAAGCCGGCGATGAAATTGACCTTGTCGTTGACGATCAGCTCCTGCGCAGCCGTCTTGGTCTTGTCGGGAATCGCAGCGTCGTCCTTGACGATGATCTCGACCTTCTTACCGGCGACGGTGTCGCCCTTCTGCTGCATGTAGAGCTTGATCGCGTTCTCGATCTGCTTGCCGGTCGAGGCCTGGCCGCCGGTCATCGGCAGGATCAGGCCGACCTTGACGCTATCCGCCGCCTTGGCGGGCGCGGCGGCTGCAAGGGCCGCGATGGCGGCCACCGCGGCGACCCGAGAAAACTTGCTTTCGAACATCAGATGTCCCTCCCCTTCATTCCTGACCTCTTGTGCGCCGGACCGAGTGCCCGGTCCTTGCCTCAGCTTAGCTCACGCGCGAGCCACATGGCGTCTTTCGCGCCCCTATTGTCAATCGGACGTTTGGCGACCATTCGGCGCAAGCCGATCGTTCCGATTGGCGACCGCGGGAGCGATGTCGCGGTTACGTTCAGGTAACCCCGCGCATCTCGACCTTTGTCGCTTTCATTTGTACGGTTGTACAAATAAAATGGACTTGTCAACGAAAAATCCCGTCGCCGATCAAGCCAGTTTGTCGCGAGCCTTTCGGTCCAGTCTAGGAATGGGATACGCGGCGTGGATGG
This sequence comes from Bradyrhizobium sp. ISRA430, assembly GCF_029909975.1. Lineage (NCBI taxonomy): Bacteria > Pseudomonadati > Pseudomonadota > Alphaproteobacteria > Hyphomicrobiales > Nitrobacteraceae > Bradyrhizobium > Bradyrhizobium sp. ISRA430. Next base: position 8,455,558 of record NZ_CP094516.1, on the reverse strand, counting down.
AGGATTAAGCCTTTCTCTTGCAGAATCTGTACATCCGGGGAGCCGCCGGGCGACCGACTCTTGGTAGCCAATTACCTACCTCGAATAAGCCTATTTTACCTTGTTGATGACTACTCTCCCGGCGCCGGCCACAGCCGGCCTTTCCGTTCCAATTCCCGTGCTCAGACAATGCCGACGCGTTTCCGCTCCTTCACAATCCTCTTAGCGCTCGCTGCAGGGCTCTGCGGCTGCGGCACCGTCAACGAGAAGCTGTCGGCCGGCATGGGCGACTACATCCCGCAATGGGCCGGCGGCCTGCCGGCCGACGCCCCGCCGCGGCCGGGCACGCCGCAATACGACGCCTACATGAAGGAGCGCGAGCGCAAGCGGCTGATGCCGGCGGCCGAGCGCGAGAAGGAGGAACAGGCGCAGAAGGGCGCTACGGGCTCGACGTCAGGCGGCGCGGTGCATTGAGAGGTGAATAGCGAATAGGGAAGCCGGGCTTCTTCCATTCACTATTCGCCACTCCCCGTTCGCTAATCCACAAACACCACGGTCTTGCGGCCGTTGAGGATGACACGATCCTGCAGGTGATAGCGGATCGCGCGCGCGAGCACGCGGCGTTCGATGTCGCGGCCCTTGCGGACGAGATCTTCGGGCGTGTCGCGATGGCTGATGCGCTCGACGTCCTGGTCGATGATCGGGCCCTCGTCGAGGTCGCGCGTGACGTAATGCGCGGTCGCGCCGATCAGCTTCACGCCGCGCTCGTGCGCCTGGTGATAGGGCTTTGCGCCTTTGAAGCCCGGCAGGAACGAGTGATGGATGTTGATACAGCGGCCTGACAGCTTGGCCGAGAGATCATCCGACAGGATCTGCATGTAGCGGGCGAGCACCACGAGATCGGTCCCGGTCTTCGCAACTAGATCGAGGATCTGCCCCTCCTGCTCGCGCTTGGTCTCCCTGGTGATCGGCAGGTGATGGAACGGGATCTCGCCGAAATCGAGCCCGGCATAGACCTCACGCGGATGGTTGGAGACGATCGCGGTCGGGATCATCGGCAGTTCGCCGGTGCGCCAGCGGTAGAGGATGTCGACCAGACAGTGGTCGGACTTCGACACCAAAAGCATCACCTTGCGATGCGCCGCGCGGTCGCGCATCTGCCATTCCATGCCGAAACGCTCGGCGATCGCGGCAAAACCGGTTTGCAGCGCCGGCAGTTCCACGGCGAGATCGGCCGCGGTGAACACCACGCGCATGAAGAATTTCTCGGTCTCGATGTCGTCGAACTGCTGGGCGTCGAGGATGTTCTGTCCATTGTGGGCAAGAAAGGTCGACACCGCCGAGACGATGCCGGGGCGATCCGGACAGGAGAGCGTCAGGACATATTGATGGTCGGGCATGGGCCTTGATGAAGGTTTGTGCAAACGATGCGGAACACCGCGATTTGGGCCCTGCTCTATCATCGCCCCCGCCCTTGCGCCAATCCCGCACGCGGAGTCAGGATGAACGTAACATTGCGATTTTCGACCGGAGCACGCCCATGGCCGACCGCTTGAACGGCTACCGCATCCTGATCCTGGAAGCGCGCGAGGAGGCGCAGTTCTCGAAGCTTTTGGCCGAGCAAGGCGCCGAGGTCGTGCAATGTCCGATGTTTGCCATTCACGACGCGCCCGACCCCGCCCCGGTCGAGGCCTGGATCCGCCGCGCCATCGACAAGCCGTTCGACGACCTCGTGCTGATGACCGGCGAAGGCCTGCGGCGGATCATGAAGCTCGCAGCCGCGCACGGGCTCGATCGGGCCCTGGTCGCGTCCCTCGCCCAATCGCGAAAATTCGCCCGCGGGCCGAAACCCGGCAGGGCGCTGCGCGAGGTCGCTCTCGACGCGCAGCAGACCACGGAGAAGCCGACCACGGAGGGCGTGATCGAGATGCTGGCGAAGATCGACCTGAAGGGGCATCGCCTCGGGCTTCAGCTCTATCCTGACAAGGACCACAGCGCGCTGACCGGCGCGCTTACGGCGCAGGGCGCTGACGTCGATGCGGTGCTGCCCTACGTCTACGATCCCAAGGCGGCCGACGCCAACATCGTGGCCGCGATCGAGGCGATGGCGGAGGGGCGGATCGATTCGATCGCGCTGACCAATCTCGGCCAGGTCCGCCGCCTGATCGAGACCGCAAAGGCGCACGGCAGCGAGGCGCGCCTGCGCGCCGGGTTCGAGCGGACGCTGATCGCGTCAGTGGGACCTGCGGTCTCTGGCGAGCTCGCGGCTCACGGCTTGCGCGCTGACGTCTCGCCGGTGGAAGACCACTATTTCATGCGCCCGCTGATCTCGGCGATGGCGGCGGCGCTCGCGGAGAAACGGCCGAAAGTGGCGGGCTAATCGCCAGGCGCGATACCTAGGCTGCCACCTGCGAGGCGGCCGACATCAGCTCCTGCGGGCTCGGCGCTCCGAACATGCGCTGGCCGCCGTCAGGAACCTCCGTAAACGTCCAGCGCACGATCCCCTCCCGGTCGAGCAGGAACTGGCCGAACAATTGGCCCGTGCCGGTTGCCGCCATGCGCTGATCGGCTTCGGTCATCTCGTAGCCGTCCTTGTTGTTGAGGTACTCGGCGGCCGTCGGGCGGTTCATCGGGCCGGGCAATTCGCCGGGCATATCGACTTGCATGCTCATGACCACGTCCATGCCCACCTTGCGCGGCCACTCGGTCTCGTTCTCCGTGAACTCGATATTGGGCAAGCCGAACGCGCGGTGAGAGACCCGATCGGGGTCGGAGGCTGCAAGCAGGTTGGGCAATGGATGATAACGGAAATAGAGCCGCGCCCGGTCGATCGGCGTATTGACGATCGTGAGACTTTCGACGCCCTTCCCGCGCAGCGCGCCGTCAAGCTGTGCCTGCGCCGCGATGTGGCGCCGGCAGAACGGGCAGTGCAGGCCACGGAACAAGCCGACCAGAATCGGACTATGCCCGCGATAATCATCGAGCGCGATCTTTCCTTCGCGTGTGATGGCGTCCAGCACGACGTTCGGCGCGCGATCGCCCGGCTGAAGTGGTCCATCGACATGACGGTCTGACATGGTTGAACTCCCTCACATTGGCTAGTCAAGAAACGGCAATACGATCAGCCCTGCGGGATCGAGCCCGTGCCGGGCGCAAACATCATGGGCCAGCGCAAAATACCGCTCGGCCTCGGGCATGTTGTCTCGATCAAGGTTCAGTGTCGCAAGACCATCATAGCACGGAAAGAGCTGCTGCGGCTCGCCGCTCTCGCTCGCCACCTCGATGGCTTCGTTGTAGCAGCGCGCGGCCAGGTCCGGCCGGAAATGGCATTGATGGATCTGCCCGAGCACGATCAGGGGTACCGGCAGATGCTCGCGCTGATCGAGCGCGCGGTCGATCTCGATCGCCTTTTCGGCGGCAGGCACTCCCTCCTCCGTACATCTGTCCGTGAAGGTGCAACAGGCGACGGCAAAATTGGCAAGGAGGCGCGCCTGGAAGCCGAGATCGCCGATACGATGCGCGACGTCGAGTCCGCGCCGGCAAACCTCCACGGCTTGCGCCGGGTCGATGATCGTGTAGAGCACGCCAAGGTTGGTGTAGCCGCGACACGCCACGTTGAGGAGGCCTGCGGCTTCGGCTGCTGCGACACTTTGCTCCACCTCGCGCACCGCCACCTGGTGTCGTCCAAGCCGCGCCAGCGCGACCCCCTTGGTGTTGAGAGCCTCCGCAATCGCGCGCGCTGCCTCGAGCCCGGTTTGCTCGTCCGCGTCCACCGGCACGGACCGCGCGTGGCCGAGCGCCTCGTCTGCCCATTTCGCCGCAGCGACGTGATCGCCCAAGCGAAACGCGAGACGGCCGCGCTCCTGCAGGAGATGCGCCCACTCGATCGGCGCGTCGGTCGCGCCAAGCCGTTCGGCTGCATCCGCATAGTGCGTCTCTGCCCTGATGCGCTTGCCGGCGTCCCACAACAATCCGCCGAGTTTGCGAAGAATTCGCGCTTCGCCGATGCGGTCCGCCACCGCGCGGTGCCCCTCCAGCGCGCTTTGGTAGTGCTCCTCGGCCGTGCTTCGGCGACCTGCCACACGGCAGAGGTCCGCGATCCGCTCGTACAAGACCAACCGCTCCGGATCCCGTTCGCCGCCGGTCAACAGCACGGCGAGAGACTGCTGGTAGAAGCGGATGGCATCGTCGTTGGCATAGCTCGCGCGTGCGCGATCGCCGGCCGCGCGCAGATAGTGCGCGCCTTTCGGCTTGCTCGCGCTCAGGCTGAAGTGGTGTCCGAGCAGGATGAGATCCTCGAGCCGCTCGGGCGCGTTGCCATAGAGCCGCTCCAGCGCGGCACCAATCCGTCCATGGAGCTCGATCCGGCGCTGCAGGAGCAAGTTTTGATAGATCACGTCCTGAAGCATGGTTTGCGTGAAACGGTAGGCCCGCAGCGAAATCGAATTCGAGCCTGCGACCTCCTCGATGATCTCGGCGTCGCACAGAAGTTCGAGCCCTGCTTCGACCCTTGCCGGCTCGGTTGCCGCCGCGCCGAGAACAGCAGCATCAAAGCGCGGGCCTATCACCGCGGCCTCCTGAGCCAAGTGGCGCACCTGATGTGGCAACCGATCCAGGCGCGCCAGCAACAAGGCCTGAATGCTTGCCGGAATATCGGTTGCGGTTTCGTCCGACTTCATCCGCCACTGCGCGCCGTCGCGCTCCAGGGCGCCGGCCTCGATGAGGCCGCGTATGATCTCCTCGAGGAAAAGCGGATTGCCGCTCGCACGTTCGAGGATCCGACTGAACAGATTTGCCAGCGGTTCATGCCAGCCGTGACTGAAATAGGCCGCGAGCAGCCTTTGTCCGTCAGCATCGCCAAGCGGAGGCAGCCGAAGGGTCGTGTGACTGATCCTGCTCGAACCGAACTGATCCAGCTCCAGCATGGGCCGATGCGTAAAGAGCAGCATCAGCCGCGTCCGCTCCAGCCGGTCCATCAGGAACCGCAACGCTTCGAGGGACACAGCATCGGCCCAATGCAGATCCTCGACAATGATCAGAAGCGGAGACAAGGCGAGGCGACGTTCGAAGACGGTGCGAATCGCGAAGAAGATCTGCCGGCGGAGCTGTTCGGGCTCGACATGCCTGAGCAAGGCGTTGGGATCACCGAGGCCAAGAACGTGCAAATAGAGGGGCATCAGGCGATCGGCCTCTTCAGCCGCAAGGCCAAGCTCCGACAGCGCTTCTGCGACCTTCGCCTCGGCCTCTGCCGCACCGGCCTTCTGTGCGATGCCATAGGCGCTGCGCAGCACGGCGGCGAGTGTGCCGTAGGATTGTTCGCCGAGCGGCGAGCAGATCGCCTGCCGGATCGCCACGCCTGCGAAACGATCCTCGTCGCGGATGCGGGCGACGAATTCGCTCACCAGCCGCGTTTTTCCGATGCCGGCTTCGCCGACCAGCCGCACCAGTTGAGCCGCGCCGCCGCATGCGAGATCAAGGCTGCCGATCATGCGCGCCAGCTCGCCGTCCCGCCCGATCAGCGGCGCATCGAGGCCGAGCGTGTCGAGACCTCGTGCCGCACGCGGCACCTCGAGCGGCCCCTTCAGGCGGTGGACCAGGACGCTGCCCATCTTGCCCTTAAGCGAGACCTCGCCAAGCGATTCATAGGAGAACGCATGCCGCGTCAGACGGTGCGTCAACGGCCCGACCAGCACCTCGCCCGGAGACGCCATCGATTGCAGTCGCTGGGCGGTATTCACGGTGTCGCCGGTCACCGAATAGGATTTCGCAACACCCACGCCCAGCCCACCCGCAACGACATGCCCGGTGTTGATGCCGACATGGAGCAGCAGCGGTGAACCGGCATACGCCTTCGCGCGGTCGCTGAGACGCGCCGTCCGGCCGATCATGTCGAGGGCAGCGCGGACCGCACGCTCGGGGTCGTCCTCGTGCGCGGCGGGCGCGCCAAAAAGCGCAAGCAGCGCATCGCCGATGAATTTGTCGACGAAGCCGCCGAAACTCTGCACCGCGGCCGTCAGCTCCTCGAACAATTCGTTCTGAAGCGTCTGCATGATCTCGGGATCGAGCCGCTCGCTCATTGCAGTGAAGCCGCTGAGGTCGGCAAACAACACGGTAATGGTGCGGCGGTTCGCCTCGCTATCGATTTTGTCCGACTGCTCGGCCGTCGGCGCGAGCGATGGCGAGGAGGACCTGATCGGGAGTGTCAACGGGCTCGTCTGCACCGATGCCTGCCCGCCGCCTGTGGGGGCCCCAGAGACGAGCGCGCCGCATTTCGGGCAATAGGCGAAATCCGGTGCGCATGGAAAGCCGCAGCCAGGGCACGCGTTCGGTTGCTTCGTGCCGCACTTCGGGCAGAAGGCAAAGCCGCTCTGAACCTCGAAACCGCAACCCGAGCACTTCATGGCCCAAGACCTTTCCTGGCCCAAGACCTTTCATAACCCAAGACCCATAGCCCAAGACCTCGCGGAAGCCGCGATGGCGCGATCCGCCGGGCCCTGCCGAATGGGCCGAGTGATACGAGCCAGAATGGGCTCGGCGCGCCGGAAGAGCAAGCGGCGGTTGGAGACGCGACGCATGGTGCATCGCGATTTGTCGGCAAGCATGGCGGCATACAGTAGCGCCAATTGACACGGGCATCGTCGGTACTACCCTGCCAAACAGAAGAACAAATAAGAAGGACAGGGAATCGCCGTGAAACCCGTCACCGCATCTTGAGCACAGCCACACGACCTTCCGCACTCGCGCCATTTCGCATCCGCAACTACCGCTTCCAATGGCCATCCGATCTGCTCACCTCCTGGGCGTTCGAGGTCGAAACGCTGGTGCTTGGCTGGTACATCATGGTCGAGACCGGCTCGGTGCTGCTGCTCACCGTCCTTGCCTCGTTGCAATATGTCGGAACGCTGGTTGCGCCGGTGTTCGGCATGATCGGAGACCGCATGGGTCACCGCGATCTTCTGGTCGCAATGCGCCTTGCCTATACGGTGCTGTCGTCGACCATCATGGCGCTCGCTCTCACCGGCCATCTGGCACCGCTCAATGTCATGATCATCGTCGCGGTCATGGGCCTGATCCGCCCCTCGGATCTCGGCGTTCGTGGCGCGCTGCTCGCCGACATCATGCCGGCCGAGCAGCTAGTCGGCGCCATCAGCTTCGCACGCACGACGCAGGATAGCGCGCGCATCGCCGGAGCGTTGACGGGCGCCGGACTGTTCGCTGCGCTCGGTATTGGCCTCGTGTACGTAGCGATCGCCGGCTTCTATTTTGTCGCCGCGATTCTGATGCTCTGCCTGACCCGGCCGAAAAAGTCGGTTGTCGCGAGTCATCTCCCAGCGAACGACCGCGCTATCCCGAGATTGCTGGGTGACCTGAAGGAAGGCATCGTCTACGCCTGGAATGGCCCGGGGATGCGCGCAGCGCTTTGCGTTGCGTTCCTGGCCAATCTCACCGCATTTCCACTGACGAACGGCTTGCTGCCCTATGTCGCGCGCGACATCTTTCACACCGACCAGACCGGCCTCGGCTACCTGTCGGCGAGCTTCGCCATGGGCTCGCTGACCGGTTCGATCACCCTCAGCCTGGTGAGCGGCCTGCGCATCGCCCGGCTTCTGATCGGCGCGACACTGGCGTGGTACGCGATGCTGCTGGTGTTCGTCGAACTCAGGACCATGCCGGTGGCCATGGCTTGCCTCGTGCTCGCCGGCATTGCCCAGAGCATGTCGATGATTGCGGCCGCCGTGATCCTGATGCGCACCGCGAGCGCGCATCTGCGCGGCCGTGTCATGGGGGTACGCATGATGGTGATCTACGGCCTGCCGCTCGGGTTGCTCGCCGCCGGTAGCTTGATCGACATGATCGGCTATTCCGCGATGGGATCGCTCTATGCGGTCTCGGGGATTATCGCGATGCTGGCGATCGCGATCCGCTGGCGTGAGGATCTGTGGCCGGCACACGCGCCAGCCAACGCAGGATAACGAGGCGTTCCGCCTCTGGACCGGGCCCCTCTCTCCGAACCAAGATTTGACCGTAGGTCGTTCCGTCTGCGCGGCACTGCGTGCCGTCCAGGGCTTGATCAATCTGAAGTGAATAGCCGGCGAAGTTCGGGACCTCGCTCCTCGCTGGTTCCCAATTGACAAGCAGGCCCGCTTTGGCAGAGTCGTGGGCCTGGGGATGGCGATCTCCCCATGAGGCGACATGCCCAAGCATCGCGTCCGGATTTCTGAGAAGGACGCAGCATGTCAACCGTCGACGACAGGTCTTCGCCAGATCGTTCGCCGCCTCTGCTGGGCGTAAGAAATCTGACCAAGCGCTATGGAAGCGACGGCACCGCCATCGACGGCGTGACGTTTTCTGCCGTCGCCGGCGAAGTCCTCGGCATTATCGGTCCAAATGGCGCCGGCAAGACGACGCTCCTGGAATCCATTGCCGGACTTCTACCGGTGAATTCGGGCAACGTTTTTTGGCACGGAGAGCCGTTGCACGCAGGCCGTCGGCGCGACGTCCTGTTCTACCTGCCTGATGGCGTCCGTCCATACCAAGACCAATCGGCACTGCAGGTCGTCTCGTTTGTCGGCGACGTCTTTCGACGCTCAGACGCAGATATCAAATCGACCATCGAAGCGCTCGGATTGCAACCGGTGCTTCGAAAGCGCGTGCACGCGCTGTCAAAAGGCTATGCCCGCCGCCTGATGCTGACCATCGGACTGCTTGCGCCGCATGAGCTGTTGCTGATGGACGAACCATTTGACGGATTTGATCTGCGGCAGACGCGCGATGTCATGGGCGTACTGCGTCGACAGACGGCGCGCGGACGCACGCTGATCCTCTCAATTCACCAATTGCAGGACGCTGAACGGGTCTGTGACCGCTTCATCCTGCTCTCGGCAGGGCAGGTGCGCGGGTCCGGAGGACTCGCTGAGCTGCGCGCGCAAACGAGACTGCCGAACGGCTCGCTGGAGGATATCTTTCTTGCGCTCACGTGAGGCATACGCACGATCGACCGCACCGATCGTCCCGCTGCTCGCAAAGGAGCTCCGCGAGGTCACGGCCGGGCGAGCACTTTGGACGATGTTGCTGCTGGTCTGTCCGCTCGTTGGGTACAGCTTCGTCCAGGCAGTCTCGCTCTATAGCGAGTCAAGTGCGGCGGCCCTGCAGTCGCCAGTTTTGGCGAGGAGCCTATCACCGCTCGACGGAATCCTGGTTCCGACATTCGGCTCATTCTATGTGGCCGTGACGTTGTTGTTTCCCTTCGTGGCGATCCGGGTGCTGGGCCAGGAGAAGGAAAGTGGCGCATTGCGCCTGCTGGTCCAATTGCCGTACCGCCCCTCGACGCTGATCGCCGCGAAATTTTGCGCCGTGCTGGCAGCCTGGCTTATGGTCAGCATTCCTGTGCTCTCCGCGCTGGCCGTCTGGGCCGTATTGGGCGGTCATCTGGCCGTGCCGGAGACGCTGAATCTGTTGTTCGGCCATTTGCTCTATGGCCTGCTGGCCGGAGCCATCGGGTTGCTCGCCGCGGTCATCTCCGACAATTCAGCCACTGCCGCCATCATCGCCCTTGCCGTCACGATCGGATCATGGGTGCTGGACTTCACGCTCGCGGGCCGCTCCGGCCTGTCGGCTTGGCTTGCGCAGATGTCGCTAACCCAGACGCTGCGTCCGTTCGAACAGGGGCTCCTCTCGGCCGGCCTCGTGCTTGGCGTGGCGGCCGTCATTGGCGGGCTTACTGCGCTGACAGTTGTCTGGCTCCCTCCTGGAACACCGGTGCGAACGAAAATCATCCGTTCTGTATCTTGTGTGCTTGTCGTTGTCGTTGCGCTCGCCGGCGCAGCTCAGATAAGGGCGTCCGTGGATCTCAGCGAGGATCGTCGCAACTCCTTCTCGCGCGCAGATGAACGCTTGCTCGCGACGCTTCGGCGTCCCTTGATCATCAGGGTCAATCTCGCCGCTGAGGACCCCCGCTATATCGATCTTCGGCGGAACGTTCTGGCGAAGCTCGAGCGCGTCATGCCCGACGTCACCGTCGTTCTCGCGAGCGAGCGGTCGAACGTTACGAGACCATCGGACGCCTATGGCCAGATTGAGTATGTCTACGGTGATCGAACCGACGTAAGCCGCTCCACCAGCCCGCGGGAGATACTGCCGCTGCTATATGCGCTCGCGGGCGCGCAGCCACCGGCGCCTGGCGTCGGCGAAGAGTACCCTGGTTATCCCTTGGCCGTTAGCGCGGACGCGACGCTGCCGTGGTTCTTCGGCGGATTGCCGCTCCTGATCGTGTTCGCCTGGCGACACATTCGCCGGCTCCCGCCGGACAAAGGCTCGCTCGTTCATCATCAAGGAGTAAAGCGATGAGTGTCAGCAAGAAAATCGGAGTGGTCATTTTCTCGGCAATCGGTTGTGCGGCGCTGGCGCTGCCAGGCTTGGCCGCGGAACCAATCAAAATTGACCTCTCGAATGAAACCGTCGGCGGGGAGCCAAAATCACTGGTGCCGATGGTGGGCTTCTGGAGGATCGAGGAGGACGGCGGCAAGAAGGTGCTAACCGTCGATGGCCGCCAGTGGAAGGAAGGGCAATCGTCGGCAGGTATCGCCGACAAGGCGCGCGCGCTCTACGGGGAACGCTATGCAGAATTCCTCGATCGCGTGCAAGCCTATGCCTATTATCCGTACGTGGTTGCGCCGAAGGTCGACAATTTCACCAATGGCGAGATCTCGGTGCGCTTTGAAGGCTTGTCCGGTCGCATCGACCAGGGCGCCGGCATTCTGTTCAACCTCAAGGCAAACGGAGACTACCTGACAGTTCGCGCGAACTGTCTGGAGAACAATATCGTGCTGTGGAAGTTCGAGAGGGGCAAGCGCTCTTCCGTCAAATGGGTGCGCAACACACCGACCGCGACGCGGCAGTGGCACGACCTCAAGGTCCGCGTGAACGGCACGAAGGTGGAAGGCTATCTCGATGGCAAGCTCTACCTGGAGCACACGCTGGCCCAACCGGTCTCGGGCCGGATCGGGCTCTGGTCGAAGGCCGACAGCCACATGTATTTCGCGGACTACACGGTATCCGCCGGCAGTAATTGAAGGGAACAGGAGGGAAGATCGAAAGAAGAGGACAGGCGCAATGGACAGGAGATGGATATGGGCAGGCAGCGGCCTGCTGCTGTTGGGATTCGAGGCGATCGGTTCGAAGGACGGCCAAGCCACGAAGGTTGCCGTCAATACGCAGACCAGTCGGCTACGTGCCGCCGATGACGACGAGGATTGAGTAGATGGCTTCCTTCGTCGAGCGGTATCGGTGACATCGGGGCAGGCAGGTCTCAGGCAGGTTCGCGCCCATAATATGAAGTGCTGGCTCCGAGGAACCAGCAAGCTTCGACGGCGTTGACAAATCCGTCAGTCGCGCTTTATCTGCGCGGACGGGGAAGCGATCTCCCCGTGAGGCGACATGCCCAAGAATCGCGTCCTGTTTTCCGAGAAGGAAGGACGCTGCATGTCTGCTGTTTGGCCGCCCCCATCCGAAACGCATCTTATTTTCTCGCCCGCGCCGAGATTCTGCAGCGAGCGGTGGATCGACTCCGCTGCCCGAAACCAGGCGGCCGAGCCTCGCGATACGTCAAATCTAGAAATCATCACGGATGTCAACGGAGGACAATCATGACCTATGTCATGAAGCCGCTGTCCTGCGATCCGAGCCGTATTCGCGGCATGTCGGAGCGGATGATCATCAGTCATTACGAGAACAACTATGGCGGCGCGGTCAAACGGCTCAATCTGATCGATGAGCAACTTGCCGGGCTGGATTTTGCTACTGCGCCGGGCTTTCTGATCAACGGGCTCAAGCGTGAGCAGCTCATCGCGACCAACTCGATGATCCTCCATGAAGTGTTCTTTGCCGGGCTTGGCGACGAGAGCGAACCCGACACGAGCTTAAAGGAGGCACTGGCGCGTGACTTCGGCTCTTACGAGCGGTGGCGCACCGAATTCGCCGCCATGGGCAAGGCGCTCGGTGGCGGCTCCGGCTGGGTGCTGCTGACCTGGTCGCCGCGCGACCACAAGTTCGTCAATCAATGGGCTTCGGACCACTGCCACACCTTGGCCGGCGGCACGCCGATCCTGGCGCTCGATATGTACGAGCATTCCTATCACATCGACTACGGCGCCAAGGCTGCGAGCTACGTCGACGTCTTCATGGCGGCAATCGATTGGCCGGCTGTGCAACGTGCGTTTGAAGGGACACAGAGCTGATGCGTGGAAGAGACGCTGTTCGATTGGTTGTCTGCGCGGCGGCGCTGGCCTTGGCATTTGACGCGCGTGCGGAAGATCAGTTTCGAATGCTGGATGGCAAGCAGATCCGCGCGCGCGTTGTCGGCCAAGACATCACGGATGGACCGCACTGGTCCATGTATCTCCGACCGGATGGCGCTCTCATCAGTTCAGAATCGGGAAGCTCTTGGACCGGGAACTGGAAAATTCGGGACGACAAGCTGTGTATGACGATGCCAAGCAGCCCGTCGCTTGTGTGCAATGAAGTCTGGATGTCAGGGCCGTACATCAGGATGCACGCCAACAAGGATGGGGAGACATTCGACGCAAGGGTCATGGCGCATCCAGCCAAGCAATGAAGAATGCGGGCTGGCCCGTCGGGGCAACGCCCGCCGAATGAGGATGCTGGTATCCTCACGAAAGGAAGATCGAATGCGAAATGTGGCTCTCACTTTGTCTGTACTGACTGGTCTCTTTGCGCTGAACGCTACCGCGCAGGCTCAAACATCCTGCAAGGTATGCGCGGAGCAGCAAAAGGCTTGCATGAAGAACTACGCCGGACCAGCCTGCAAGACCGAGTACCAAATGTGCCTCAAGGCCTGCAAGAAGTGAAAGAGGCGAAGTTGCGCAGCTTGCGCACAAGGAGCTTCATCGCGGTACTCGCCGGTATCGGGAGCCTCGTTGCTCTCGATGCCGGACCTGTTGCCGCGGAGGGTCTCCGGAAATTATCCGGCGCGCAAATTCGCGCGAAGTTGTCGGGCAAGGAAGTCACCGACGAGGTCCACTATCGCGAAGTCTATGAACGCGACGGGACCTTCCGTAGCTATTCGATGGGAAGCAAGAAGCGCGGCAAGTGGACCATTCAGGGAGATGACCTCTGCGTCGATCTGCCGGAGCCCGATGGCGGCTGTTTCGAGGTGACCGCGACGGGAAAGAAGGTCGTCCTGACACCGAAAGGACTTGGTTCGCCGTCCGACGGCATTGTCCAGGCGATCTCCGATCCGAAGTAGGAGGCCAAAGATGTCATCGCAGATCATCGAAAAGGTGTCTCAACCAAAGACGGAGTTCTCAAATCCGGTCATTCGCTGGATCGACTATCGGCTTCCGCTCTTCACGTTCCTGGATCACGAGCTGAACTCGTATCCAACACCTCGAAACCTGAATTATCTTTGGAATTTTGGATCGCTCGCGGGCATTGTGCTCCTGATCATGATCGCGACCGGCATCGTGCTTGCGATGCACTATGTCCCGACTGGCGTCGGTGCGTTCCGGTCCGTCGAGCACATCATGCGTGACGTGAACTACGGCTGGCTCCTCCGATACATCCACACCACCGGCGCTTCGATGTTCTTTGCAGTGGTCTATATCCACATCTTTCGTGGGCTCTACTACGGATCCTACAAGGAGCCGCGAGAGCTGCTTTGGTGCCTTGGGGTCCTCATCTTGCTGTTGATGATGGCAACTGCGTTCTTTGGATACACCTTGCCATGGGGGCAGATGAGCTTTTGGGGCGCGACCGTCATCACGAATCTGTTCTCAGCCATTCCTGTGGTTGGCGACAGTATCGTCACCTGGTTGTGGGGCGGATTCACGGTAGGAGATCCGACACTCAACCGGTTCTATTCTTTGCACTATCTCTTGCCCTTTGTGATTGTCGCAGTTGCCGGACTTCATCTTGCCGCACTGCACCGTTTTGGCTCAAACAATCCAACGGGGATCGATACGAAGGATCCAGGCGACACAATCCCATTCCATCCCTATTACACAGTGAAGGATCTGCTCGGGCTCATGGTCCTTTTCCTGGTGTTTGCGTGGTTCGTCTTCTACGAACCGAACGCTCTTCTCAACTCCGATAACTACACTCCTGCGAACCCTGGGGTTACACCGCCGCACATCGTACCCGAGTGGTACCTACTGCCGTTCTACGCAATTCTGCGATCGATCCCTGACAAGCTCGTCGGCGTTATCGCCATGCTGACATCGATCCTTGTCCTGTTCGCGTTGCCATGGCTGGACACCAGTCCGGTTCGCTCAGGGCGGTTCAGGCCCATGTTCAAGGTCTTCTATTGGTTTCTGGTCGCCGATTGCGCGTTGCTGACCTATGCCGGAGGGCAGCCACCTGAAGGCACATGGTTGATCATGAGCCGGATCGGGGCCGCGTACTATTTCGCCCATTTCTTTCTCGTTCTGCCTCTCGTAGCGAGGATCGAAAGCCCCCATCCGCTGCCGAACAGCATCAGCCAAGGAGTATTACCAGCCACCGGTTCAGCCAGGCCCTAACGCGCGTTCGTGGTCACCGATAGCCGATTTCTTCGAAGGAATTTGAAATGACAACAACTAGTATTCCCGAGCGTGGCCGTATGGCGGAGCTTGCGCTTTATTTCCTGCGCCTCGGCTTTCTCGGATTTGGCGGTCCGGTTGCGCTCGTTGGCCAGATGGAACGCGAACTGGTCAGCGACAAGAAGTGGCTCAGCAAGGAGCAGATGCGAGAGTCCATCGCCATCTGTCAATCGCTTCCCGGTCCGCTGGCGATCCAGGTCGGCGTCTACATCGCGTGGCTGCGTTGCGGCTTCTGGGGCGCGTGGCTCGGCGGATGGTGCTTCATCTTGCCCAATTTTGTTATTGTCGCGGCGTTAGGAGCGCTCTACGTCCGTCTCGGCGATCTTCAGCCGGTCACTGCCATCTTCTATGGCGTGAGCCCTGCGGTCATCGCGCTCATCCTGCACTCGTGCTACCGGCTGGCGAAACTCGGCATGGAAGACTGGCTGCAATGGGCGATCGCCGTTGTGTGTTTCGCGGTGACGATCATCCTGCAGGCTGAGGTCGCGCTGTTATTCATCGGCGCTGGCATTGTCGGCATTCTCTACTATGGCAGCTTGTTCAAACGTACACCCGCAATTCTGCCCGTGGTTGTCGTGCCCGCGGCCGCGCCGATGGCGCCGATGGCGCCGGTCGCGACTGGTTCTACACTCGGCAAACTCATGCTGTTCTTCCTGAAAGCCGGTTCGCTGACGTTCGGTAGCGGTCTGGTGATCGTGCCGTTCCTCGAACAGGGGTTGGTACAGCAATACAACTGGCTTGATGAGCGGCAATTCCTAATCGCAGTCGCGATCGGCATGATCAGTCCGGGGCCGGTCGTGATCACGGCGACCTTCGTCGGTTATCTGGTGGCGGGATTCTGGGGCTCGCTGGTCTCCACGGTGGGCATCTTCTTGCCGTCCTTCCTGTTGGTTCTCATCGTGGCACCAATCCTGGCGCGGCATCGAGGAAACGCCAACGTCCAGGGTTTTGTGAAGGGCGCATACGCAGCAGCGATCGGCACCATCCTGGGTGCTTGTGTCCTGCTCGGGAAGATCGCAATCGGCGACTGGCTGACGGCGGCGATCGGCATCGTATCTCTTGCCGTGTTGTTTCGCTGGAAGATCAACAATCCGACGCTGATTGCGGCAACGGCGGTCGTAGGACTTATCGCTTATCCGCTGCTGCAGCCCGCATGGGTGATGGTGAAATAGAAGCTATGCCGACTTCCCCAATAGAGGGTTACGCATCATGAACTTTGACCACCGTATCAGGATTTTGCTGCCCGCCGTGCTGGCCGCCTCATTGACGTCAGCCGCGCCGGCTCTAGCGCAGTCGGCTACCGCTCCGCCGGATAACGCACCAGTCGATGTCCCTCAGTTGTTCGCAACGACATGCGGCTGGTGTCACTCCGATGGTGGCCGCGCTGCCGGCAAGGGGCCGCAGCTCATGGATACGAAACGGGACGACGATTTTCTCCGCAATCGTATCAAGAACGGCAAGTCGGGCGCGATGCCGGCGTTCGGCTCGATGTTCAGCGATGCGCAGATCGATGAGATCATCAAGTACATCCGAGAATTGAAGCCGCACGAGGGATGAGTCAGCGAGACCTGACCCGTCCGCATCCAAGTCCAGGAGCGTCCTATGGCGACCCAAATTGTAATGGATCACACCGGCCACTCCCGCCACGAATTCGACGTTGACGATGGTGAAGCGCTGGCCAAGGCGGAGAGGCGTTTCAGGGAGTTGACCAGCCAAGGATTTACAGCCGCGGTGCGGACCGCGGACGGCGAATCGTGGCGAGTGTTTGCTTTTGATCCCACCGCGAAAGAAACGCTTTTCTTCCGGCGGCTGAGGGGTGGATAGAAGGGCGGTCGCCGTGTCTCTGATCAGCAGATGTGGAGCTCGGATTTCGCGATTTCGAGCGCTGCGGCGGCTGTATCACAGCTTTGTCAGGGAAAATTCACCTGAGGCGAAAGGACGGTCGCTTCTGCGTGAATGGCTAACCTCAGCCCAGAGGAGACAGTTCGAGGAGCAAGGTTACTTCGACGTCGTGGGCTGCGCGACCCGGAGACGGTACCGAGTGCAATACGGGTCTGTTGCTAACGTACGGGAAATCGATCTCGAGGGGCAATCTGGAAGCATCTTGTGCTTTGCTCCTGAGGGGTATCTCGTTCCTGGCGACGTCATGCTTGCTCAAAAGATTGCCTTGGAAACAGATGAACTTCAGACACTGGCCATAGCGAATCGAGTGACACCGGTAGTGAGGCGCGCCATCCGGCTACTTTAGAAGATGCGCGGGCCTGGCTGCCTGCAACCGGTGCGTTGGAGGCGCTACGCGGATGAGTCATCAGCCGGACACCGTACGAAACGTGGAACCGCAGCTAAAGCCCCGGTCCGCAATCGCGCTGCTGTTCGGTGCACGCGCCGCGCGCGGCCTTGCTGACGGCTTTGCCACGATCATTTTGCCTGCTTACCTCGTCGAGCTGGGTTACTCCCCTTTCCAGATCGGCGTGGTTGCCACCGGCGCCCTGCTGGGGACCGCGATTCTCACGCTGGGCGTCGGTTGGCTGGGAGTGCATCGCGACTTGCGGACGCTCTTGCTGCTGAGCGCGCTCACGATGATGCTGACTGGTCTGGCGTTTCCGTTCGCGGAGGCGTTTCCGGTCATCCTGCTTCTTGCTTTTGTCGGCACCATCAATCCCTCGCCCGGAGATATCGGACTCTTCGTGCCGCTCGAGCACGCGTTCCTGGCCGGCGATACGAGCGATCAGAAGCGTACGCAGATCTTTGCGCGCTACAGCCTGATTGGGGGACTGTCGACGGCGGCGGGCGCCTTGGCGGCCACCGTGCCCGACTTTCTCGTTTCGTTTGACGTGCCGAGACTCGTTGCCCTGAAGTCCATGTTCTTCGTCTATACCGCCCTTGGTCTCATCGGCGCGGTCCTCTATCGGCTGCTGCCGGAATCCTCACAAACAATAGACGAGCGACCGAAGGCTTCCGCTCTTGGTCCTTCGCGACGAATTGTCTACCGGCTTGCGGCTCTCTTCAGTGTTGATGCCTTTGCCGGCGGCTTTGCCGTTCAATCGCTTGTCGCTTTGTGGCTGTTCGAGCGCTTCGATCTTTCGCTTTCGAGCGCCAGCCTCTTCTTTTTCTGGTCCAACACGCTTTCGGCCTTTTCTTATCCGCTTGCCGCAAGGCTGTCGCGGCGGTTCGGGCTGGTCAACACGATGGTCTTCACGCACATCCCATCAAGCTTCTGCCTGATCGCGGCCGCCCTCATTCCGAACCTGATGATCGTATTGGTCCTGCTTTCGATCCGAGCGGCGCTTTCGCAGATGGATGTGCCAACACGCACTTCCTACGTGATGGCGGTTGTCACGCCCGAGGAGCGCCCGGCGGCCGCCAGCGTGACGGCCGTCCCGCGCAGCCTTGCCTCCGCCATCAGTCCGAGCGTGGCTGGCGCGATGCTCGGTACGGCATTTTCAGGACTCCCGCTCGTGATCTGCGGCGCTCTGAAGATCGCCTATGACATCACGCTGTTGCTGTCGTTCCGTCACATCAAACCGCCCGAAGAAGCCGAAGGGACTGTCGAGCAGGCGGCCGGGAGGACTGGGCGGTTCGGGAGCGCTCATCACCGGAGAGTGGGATGACCGTCGATAGAGAACCGGAATTTCGTTGCATCAGCGCGCCTTGGTTTCCCTGGCTTCGTGGTCCCGTGGCGCTCGTCGGCCAGATGGAGCGCGAGAACTAGACTAATCGCCGTACCCGCGCAGCCGCTCGATATCGAGGATGGTGACGCCGCCATATTCGAGCCGCAGCAGCCCTTCCTTCTCCAGCCGGTTCAGCGCGCGATTGGCGTTCTGCCGCGACATGCCCGAGAGCGCGCCGATCTCCTCCTGGGTGATCTCCAGATGCGTGGTCGATTCGGGATAGAGGATCGGGTTGAACAGCGAGGCGATGCTGCGCGCGAGACGCGCGGTGGCGTCCAGCGTGCGGTTGACCTCGAGCATGCCGATGAATTGGCCGAGCCGCTCGTTGAGCTGGCGCACCAGGAAGCGATTGAAGCCGACGCTGTTCTCGAACAGCCACATGAAGGCGCTGCGTTCCATCAGAGCGACGCGGCTGTCGCGCAGTGCGACCACGTCATAGCGGCGCGGCTCGTTCTTGAGCACGCTGCCCTCCCCGAACCAGGCACCGGCCGTCAGCCCGGCAAGGCTGGTCTCCTTGCCGTCGCGCGAGACCCCGCCCATGCGGGCAAGGCCGCTCACCATGCCGGCCCAATACGCAAACGTATCGCCGCGCATGAAAACCGTCTCGCCCGTGCCGTAGGACCGTTCCGTGATTCCGGCGCGGGCGACCTCGATCTCCCGTTCCGTGAGCTCGCGCGACCACGCGGCAACGCGCTTCAGGTGATCCTCTGAAATCATGATCCCGAAGCCAGCCGCACCGTTTCGTCACTCCACTCTCGATTGTTGCACTGCAACAAGTTCGCTTTGCCGCCATTCGACCAAAGATGAAGGCGCCCCCCGCCCGAAAAACTTTGTCGCCGAATTGTCAGGCGCGAGACATTTCAAAATAGCGCTTTCCCTTATTGAGGGCCACCTTGGGCGATGCGGCTTTTGATCCCTATGGGAAAGAGAGCGGCGCCAGGCCGGTGGAGACCAATAGCTGCATGGCCTCACCGGCATGACCGTATTAGGATCGCCTTGGCAGAAGCGGATGAAGAGCGCGGC
The DNA here is from genome assembly GCF_029909975.1 of Bradyrhizobium sp. ISRA430. NCBI lineage: Bacteria > Pseudomonadati > Pseudomonadota > Alphaproteobacteria > Hyphomicrobiales > Nitrobacteraceae > Bradyrhizobium > Bradyrhizobium sp. ISRA430. The sequence goes on along the minus strand of NZ_CP094516.1, from coordinate 8,436,291 downwards.
AAGCGCCATCACCCGGGAGGGATTTTTTGGTGGCGACCAGTCTTGAAGTGCGCGGCGTGTCCTTGCGGTTCGGCGGCGTCCGCGCGCTGACCGATGTCGGCTTCGCCATCAAGGAGGGCGAGCTGTTCTCGATCATCGGTCCCAACGGCGCCGGCAAGACCTCGATCGTGAACTGTATTTCCGGTCGCTACAAGCCGACCGAGGGCCAGCTCTTCTACCGGGGCCGCGACATCACAGCACTGACGCCGAACGCCCGCGCCTCACTCGGCATCGGCCGCACCTTCCAGAATCTGGCGCTGTTCCACCATATGAGCGTGCTCGACAACATCATGGTCGGCCGCCATCACCTCCTGAAGAACAACTTCATCACCGGCTCGCTCTACTGGCTCACGGGCGCGCGCAGGGAGGAGCTGGAGCATCGCCGCAAGGTGGAGGAGATCATCGACTTCCTCGACCTCCAGTCGGTGCGCAAGGCCACCGCCGGCACCCTCTCCTATGGCTTGCGCAAGCGCGTGGAACTGGCCCGCGCCATGGCGCTGGAGCCGCGCCTCATCCTCCTCGACGAGCCGATGGCCGGCATGAATTTCGAGGAGAAGGAGGACATGGCCCGCTACATCGTCGATCTCAACGAGGAGTTCGGGATGACGGTGGTGATGATCGAGCACGACATGGGCGTGGTGATGGACATCTCCCACCGCGTCATGGTGCTGGATTTCGGCCGCAAGATCGCCGAGGGTGATCCGGCCACGGTGCTTGCCGATCCCCACGTCAAGCGCGCCTATCTCGGCGAGGAGGACGAGGTGCTGGTCGATCCGGACGATGCGCCCGTACGGACGGAGAGCGCCGCATGATGGATTATGCGGGACGCGTCGCGCAGGCCGATACCTATCCGAAAATGCTGCGGCTGAACGCGAAGGAGCACGGCAGCGAGATCGCGCTGCGCGAGAAGGATTTTGGCCTCTGGCGCCTGTTCACCTGGAACGATTATCAGACGCGTGTGCGCGATTTCGCGCTCGGCCTGGTCGAGCTGGGGCTTGGCCGCGGTGATGTCGTCGGCATCATCGGCGACAACCGGCCGGACTGGGTCGCGGCGGAAGTTGCAACCCACGCCATCGGCGGATTGAGTCTCGGGCTCTATCGCGACGTGCTGGACGAGGAGGCCTCCTACCTCCTTAACTATGGCGAAGCCCAGCTCGTCTTCGCCGAGGACGAGGAGCAGGTCGACAAGCTGCTCGGCCTTGCCGACCGTGTGCCGAAGCTGAAGCACATCATCTATTCCGATCCGCGCGGAATGCGGAAATACGACGATCCGCGCCTGATGCCGGCGGAAAAATTCGCCGAGCTCGGCCGTGCCCGGGCGGCGCGGGAGCCGGAGCTTTATGATCGGCTAGTGGACGCGACCAAGGGCGAGGACGTCGCGATCCTCTGCACCACCTCGGGCACGACCTCGCATCCCAAGCTCGCGATGCTCGCCGCCGGCCGCGTGCTCGGCCACTGCGCGACTTATCTCGCCTTCGATCCCAAGGGCCCCGACGACGAATACGTCTCGGTGCTGCCGCTGCCATGGATCATGGAGCAGGTCTACGTGCTCGGCAAAGGCCTCTTGTGCCGGATGAAGATCAACTTCGTCGAAGAGCCCGACACCATGATGAACGATCTGCGCGAGATCGCGCCGACGTTCGTGCTGTTTGCTCCGCGCGTATGGGAATCGATCGCGGCCGACGTCCGCGCCAAGGTGATGGACGCAACGCCGTTCAAGCAGCGCCTGTTCGATCTCGGCATGAAGACGGGCCTCGCCGCACTCGAACAGGGCAAGCGTTCGAGCGTTGCCGACATGATCCTGTTCCGCGCGCTGCGCGACCGGCTCGGTTTCACCCGGCTGCGCTCGGCGGCGACCGGCGGCGCAGCGCTCGGGCCCGAAACCTTCAAGTTCTTCCAGGCCATGGGCGTGCCGCTGCGCACGCTCTACGGACAGACCGAGCTGCTCGGGGCCTATACGCTGCATCCCGAGGGCAGGGTCGATCCCGACACGACGGGCGTGCCGATGGCCGACAGCGTCGAGATCCGCATCGACAACGCCGACATTCACGGCGTCGGCGAGATCGTGGTGCGGCACCCCAACATGTTCCTCGGCTATTACAAGAATCCCGAGGCGAGCGTCGCCGACATCAAGGACGGCTGGATGTGTTCCGGCGATGCCGGGTATTTCAACGACAACAAGCAGCTCGTCGTCATCGACCGCATCAAGGATCTGGCGGAGACCTCGCGCGGCGAGCGCTTCTCGCCGCAATTCATCGAAAACAAGCTGAAATTCTCGCCCTATATCGCCGAGGCCGTGGTGCTCGGCGCCGGGCGCGACGCGCTCGCGGCGATGATCTGCATCCGCTACTCCATCATCTCGAAATGGGCGGAGAAGAACCGGCTCTCCTTCACGACCTACAGCGATCTCGCCTCGCGGCCCGAGGTCTATGCGCTGCTCCAGAAGGAGGTCGAGACCGTGAATGCGACGCTGCCGCCGGCGCAGCGCATCTCGCGCTTCCTCTTGCTCTACAAGGAACTCGATGCCGACGACGGCGAGCTCACCCGCACAAGAAAGGTCCGCCGCGGCGTCATCAACGAGAAATACGAAGGCATCATCGACGCCATCTACCGCGGCGACGCCGACATCCCCGTCGACACCGTCATCCGTTTCCAGGACGGCACTACCCAACGTGTACGCACCACGCTGCGCGTCGTGGACCTCGGCGGCCACGGCCCCATGGCGGAGGCGGCGGAGTGAATCAGGGGGTGCGCACTGCGACTCTTCGCCTCTCCCCGCTTGCGGGGAGAGGCCGGATCGCGTCAGCGATCCGGGTGAGGGGGAGCTTCCGCGAGGGCGGTCGCGATGGTTTCGAGAACGCCGGCCAGATTGCTCGCTACGTCGTTGTTCCAGAAGCGGAGTATCCGATAGTTGCGGTCGGCAAGCCATTTTTCGCGCACGGCGTCGGGCGGATTGTCGGCATGTTGTCCACCGTCAACTTCAATAATCAAGCGGCACTCGCGGCAAATGAAGTCGACGGTGTAGGGCCCAATCGGCTCTTGCCGGACGAACTTGTGGCCATTCAGCCTGCGGGCACGCAGGCGATACCAGAGCGTTCCTTCCACATCCGTCAACGCGGCTCGCAGGCTTCTTGCGCGCCCGGTCTTGGACTTATCAGCACCTCGCATGTGGAAGCTCCCCCTCACCCGCCGCGCTCCGGACGATGCTTCGCATCGCTCGGCGCGCGTCGGCCTCTCCCCGCAAGCGGGGAGAGGCGAAGGATACCATAAAACATGAACACCGCCTTTCTCATCCAGCTCATCGTCAACGGCCTCGTGGTCGGCACGCTCTATGGCGTGGTCGCGATGTCGTTCGTGCTGATCTACAAGGCGACGCAGGTCGTGAATTTCGCGCAAGGTGAGCTTCTGCTGGTCGGCGCCTGGGTGTGCTGGGCACTGCTCGCGAAATACCAGGTGCCGTTCTGGGTCGGCATGCCGATGACGCTGGTGTTCATGTTCGTGTTCGGCATCGCGATCCAGGTCCTGATCCTGCGGCCGATGATCGGCGAGCCGATCATCTCGGTCATCATGGTCACGATCGGTCTCTCCACCGTGTTCCAGGCGGCACTGAAATGGATGTTCGGCGTCAATCCGCAGCCCTTCCCGCGAGTGTTCGAGAGCCAGTCGGTCAACCTGTTCGGGCTTCAGATCCAGACCGTCTATGTCATGAGCCTCGTGGTGTCCGTCGCCATGATGATCGGCATGGCCTGGTTCTTCCGCGCCTCCAAATACGGCCTTGCGATGCGCGCCACCGCGTTCAACCAGCAGGTCGCGCAGTCGCTCGGCATTTCCGTGAAGAGCGTCTTTGCGATGGCCTGGGCGATTTCGGCCACCGTGTCGGCGGTCGCGGGCGTCGTCGTCGCCGTCGTCAACGGTGTGTCGTCGGGCCTTGCGGCCTATGGCATCAAGGTGTTTCCGGCGGCCATCCTCGGCGGACTGGATTCCGTCGGCGGCGCCGTGCTCGGCGGCATCATCATCGGGCTCCTGGAAAACATCGCCCAATATGTCGACAGCGAGTATCTGCACTGGGGCAATCTTTACGAGATCGCGCCGTTCTACGTCTTGATCATCGTGTTGATGATCAAGCCCTACGGCCTGTTCGGCACCCACGACATCGAGCGGATTTGACCCATGGCCGGCCCTGCCCTCATCCCTGCTGGTGACTTCCGTACATCCTACGCGGCCGACACCACGATCTTCCCGACCAGGACCAGTCGCAACTTCGCCATCGCCGGCGTGCTGCTGCTATGCCTCGCGCCGCAGTTCTTCAGCGGCTACTGGCTCAGCATCCTGATCCAGATCGGCATATTCTCGATCGCGGCGCTCGGCCTCAACATCCTGGTCGGCTTCACCGGACAGATCTCGATCGGGCATGCCGCCTTCTTCCTGCTCGGCGCTTTCACGTCGGCCTACATCTCCAACAATGCGCCGATCCCGGTGTTTTTCGCGATCCCGCTCGCGGGCGTGATCACCGCGCTGGTCGGGCTTATCTTCGGTATCCCGGCGGCGCGGCTGAAGGGGCTCTACCTCGTCATCGCGACGCTCGCCGCGCAATACATCCTGCTCGACTTCTTCTCCCGCGCCGAATGGTTCTCCGGCGGCTCGGTGCCGGCGAGCGCCGAGCCGTTCTCGGTCTTCGGCTACACGCTGCGCGGCGACCGGCAATACTTCTACGTCGTACTGGCCTATGTGCTCCTCAGCTACATTCTCGTGACCAATCTGATGCGCACCCGCGACGGCCGCGCGCTGGTGGCGATCCGCGACCATTATCTCTCCGCGGAGATCATGGGCATCAACCTTACCAAATACCGCACGCTGTCGTTTGGCCTCGCCGCCTTCTTCGCCGGCATCGCGGGCGCGCTCTATGCGCACTACCAGCTCGTGGTATCCCAGGAGGGTTTTGGCATCGAACGCTCGATCCTGTTCCTGGCCATGATCATCATCGGCGGCACCGGCTCGATCATGGGCACGCTGATGGGCACCGCCTTCGTGGTGCTGCTGCCGGAATCGATGGAGTGGCTGAGCCTGCACCTGAAAGGCGGCGCGATCGATCAGGCGCTCTCGCTCAACACCAACATCACCTTCCTGCGCGAGATCGCGATCGGGCTCATCATCATCGCGTTCTTGATGTTCGAGCCCGACGGGCTCGCACATCGCTGGCGGCAGATAAAGGCCTACTGGAAACTCTACCCGTTCTCGCATTGAGCTCGGAAACTTCACTTAAACGATAACAGGAGGAACCAACCCATGAGGACGAAATCGCTTCTGAGCACCGCATCGCTCGCGCTGGCGATCGCCGCATTCTCGGCGTGCGCGCAGGCGCAGATCGCGATCGGGCATCTCGCCGATTATTCCGGCGGCACCTCCGACGTCGGCCAGCCCTACGGCCAGGCCGTCGCCGACGCCTTCGCCTGGGTCAACAAGAACGGCGGCGTCGGCGGCAAGCAGGTCAGCGTCGACACCAACGATTACGGCTATCAGGTGCCACGCGCGATCGCGCTCTACAAGAAGTGGTCGGCGCCCGACAGCAAGGTCGCGGCGATCATGGGCTGGGGCACCGCCGACACCGAGGCGCTGACCGGCTTCCTCGCCCAGGACAAGATTCCCGATATGTCGGGCTCATACGCCGCTGCGCTTACCGATCCGGAAGGCACGAGCGGCAAGGCCAAGCCCGCGCCCTACAATTTCTTCTATGGCCCAAGCTATTCGGACTCGCTGCGCGCGATGCTGATGTGGGCGGCCGAGGACTGGAAGGCCAAGGGCAAGCCCGGCAAGCCGAAATTCGTGCACATGGGCGCCAACCACCCCTACCCGAACGCGCCGAAGGCCGCCGGCGAAGCCATGGCGCAGGAGCTCGGTTTCGAGGTACTGCCGCCGCTGGTGTTCGCGCTGTCGCCCGGCGATTACAGCGCGCAGTGCCTCAGCCTGAAATCCTCCGGTGCCAATTACGCCTATCTCGGGAATACCGCGGCCTCGAACATTTCGGTTATGAAGGCCTGCAAGACCGCTGGTGCCGACGTGCAGTTCCTCGGCAATGTCTGGGGCATGGACGAGAACGCAGCCAAGACCGCGGGCGATGCCGCCAATGGGGTGATCTTCCCGCTGCGCACCGCAGTGAGCTGGGGCGGCGATGCGCCCGGCATGAAGACGGTGATGGAAATCTCCAAGATGTCGGATCCGACCGGCAAGGTCTATCGTCCCGTGCACTACATCGCGGCGGTCTGCTCGGCGCTCTACATGAAGGAGGCGCTGGATTGGGCCGTCAAGAACGGCGGCGCCACCGGCGAGAACGTGGCGAAAGGCTTCTATCAGAAGAAGGATTGGGTGCCGGCCGGAATGGAAGGCGTGTGTAATCCCTCGACCTGGACGGAGAAGGATCACCGCGGCTCCCTCAAGGTCGACCTCTATCGCACCAAGGTCGCGGGTGCGACCGACGGCGATCTCAACGACCTCATGGCCAAGGGCACGATCAAGCTCGAGAAGGTCAAGACCATCGAGCTGCCGCGCAAGCCGGAATTGCTGGGGTGGTGAGCTCAACGCTCGCCTCACGCACAACTGTCATCCCCCGCGAAAGCGGGGGATCCAGTACGCCGCGGCTTCTCAGGCAACGTCGGGCGGTCTCTGGAATACTGGGTCACCCGCCGGAGCCTGTCATCGGGCGGCGCTTCGCGCCGACCCGGTGGCGGGTGACGACATCGAGAGAGTAACTGACCATGAGTGAAGCGGCTCACATCGAGCGTCCGTCGCCCAGCATCGTGCCAGCAGCATCCCTCCTCAGCGTGCGCAACATCGAGGTCGTCTATGACGACGTCATCCTGGTGCTGCGCGGCCTCAGCCTCGACGTGCCCAAGGGCGCGATCGTGGCGCTCTTGGGCGTCAACGGCGCCGGCAAGTCGACGACGCTGAAGGCGATCTCGGGGCTGCTCAAGACCGAGGACGGTGAAGTCACGCGCGGCGAGATCCTGTTCGAAGGCTCCGCCATCGCCGGCATCGATCCCGAAAAGATCGTGCGCCGCGGCATCTTCCAAGTGATGGAGGGCCGGCGCATCGTCGCCGACATGACCTCACTGGAGAACCTCAAGCTCGGCGCCTTCACCCGCAGGGACCGCGAGGTCGATGCCGACCTCGACATGGTCTTCAACTATTTCCCACGGCTCAAGGAGCGCACCGGGCTTGCCGGCTATCTCTCCGGCGGCGAGCAGCAGATGCTCGCAATCGGCCGCGCGCTGATGGCGCGGCCGAAGATGATTTTGATGGACGAGCCGTCGATGGGATTGTCGCCACTGCTCGTGAAAGAGGTCTTCGCGATCATCCAGAAGATCAACCGCGACCTCGGCGTCACCATCCTGCTGGTCGAGCAGAACGCGCGCGCCGCGCTCTCGGTGGCGAGCCATGGCTACATCATGGAACAGGGCAAGGTCGTGCTCGACGGCACCGCGGACGAATTACGCGACAACGAGGACGTCAAGGAATTCTACCTCGGCGGCGCCGGCGACCAGCGCAAGAGCTTCAAGAACCTGAAGAGTTTCAAGCGGCGTAAGCGCTGGCTATAGCGTTTCGAGCAACGTGGGAACCGGTTCGCGTGAAGAAAACGCGTCAAAACACAAGAGTCTATCCGAGCACCTGCTCCGCTTCCGTGACTGCGCAGAGAACATGATAGAACGACGACGCAGGAATGGTGTCGACCAGCGACGTGCCGTCGCGATCGAACTGATCGTACCAGCCGCCCCGCACGGGATGGCTGAGATAGTGCCGTTCGAGCCGCACCAACGCCGCGCGCGCTTCCTCCGCCGCGCCAGCCTCGCCCGATTCGGCCTGCGCGATCCAGGCCTTCGCCATCTCGGTCTGTGGCCACAGCCGGCGCGTGCTGCGGCGGATGTGGCCGGCCTCATCGCCCTCGTCGACCAGGCAGCCGGTCGCCTCGTCGCGATAGCGCAGCGCGGTGGCCAGGAGCTCGGATCGCCGCTGTCCGGTCGGACATCCCGTGATGCGCTCAAACCCCTTCAGCAGCCACACCCACTCGGCCTGGTGGCCGGGCTCGACGCTGACCGGCGCGATCTTCGACCAGTCTTCCTCGAAATACTCCGTCAGGATCCGCCTCTGCTTGTCGTAGAGATTGGCGAGGAACAACGCAAAGAACTCGCCGGCGCGGTTCTGGAACGACAAATCGTGGGTCGCGTCGAAGCAGGCGATCATCGCCTCGAACAGATGCATGTGCGGATTCTGCCGGCGTGGCAGCGAGACCGGCAGGCTTTCGTGCACCCCGCCATGGGGCGAGCGCAAATGGCCGTCGAGGAAGGCGAGCAGCGCGTCGATCTCGGCGCGAACCTGGGCGTCCCGCTCGAGCGCATAAGCGGCCGCGAGCGCGAACAGGATGAAGGCGTGGTCGTAGGCGTCGCGCCGCGCGTCCAGCACCGCGCCCTCCGGCGTCAGCCGGTGCACGTAGCCGGGCCGGCCGTCGGGCGCCTTGGCCTTCGCCAGCAGGTGCTCCAGCCCCTTCAGCGCGATGGCGCGGCCGTCGGGATACCAGCCCATCTGTGCCGCCTTGGCATAGCACCAGATCTGGCGCGCCTGCACGAACACGCGCCGCGGCGCAGCCGCATCCGCCGTGCCGTCGCGGTGCAGCCGGTCGACGAAACCGCCTGCGGCAGCGTCCCAGCCGACCGCCGACCACAGCGGCAGCGCCTCGTCGATCAGGCGGCGCTTCAGGCGCGCGATGACGTCCGCCGTCCCCTCCGCCGCCATGATTCGTTCGTCCGCCACCCCAATCTCTCCAGGCCACCGCAGTTGCCGTCTGATACCCATGCCGGCGCCGGCGTGCAACGGATGCCAACCCGTAAGGACCAGCCATGACCGCCCATTACGACGCCCTGGAGACGCGCGAGGCAGCCGCGCGCGAGGCCGAGCTGTTCTCCCGCCTGCCGGGCGTGCTGCGCAGTGCGATGGCCGCCCCCGCCTATGCCGAGCGGCTCAGGGGCTTCGACCCGGCCTCGGTGACCTCCAGAGCGGCGCTGGCGCGTCTTCCGGTGCTGCGCAAGTCGGAGCTGCCGGCCCTGCAGAGGGCCTCTGCGCCCTTCGGCGGCTTCGTGGCGGCTACTCCCGGCGCGTTCCCGCGGCTCTTCACCTCCCCGGGTCCGATCTTCGAGCCGGAGGGGCGACAGGCCGATCCCTGGCGCGGCGCGCGGGCGCTGTTCGCGGCCGGGTTCCGGGAGGGCGACGTCGTGCTCAACACCTTCAGCTATCACCTCACCCCCGGCGGCTTCATCTTCGATGCCTCGGCCCGCGCGCTCGGCTGCGCCGTGATCCCGGCCGGTCCGGGCAATACAGAGCAGCAATTCGAGCTGATCGAGGCCTACCGCCCGATCGGCTACAGCGGCACGCCGGATTTCCTGAAGATCCTGCTCGATGCCGCCGCGACCGCGGGGCGCGACATCTCGTCGATCAAGCGCGCGCTGGTCTCGGGTGCCGCGTTCCCGCCCTCGCTCCAGGCCGAGATCAGGGCGCGCGGCATCGACGCCTATCAGGCTTTCGGGACTGCCGATCTCGGCCTGATCGCCTTCGAGACCGAGGCGCGCGAGGGCATGGTCGTGAACGAGGATCTGATCCTTGAGATCGTCAAGCCCGGCACCGGCGATCCGGTCGCGGAACGCGACGTCGGCGAGATCGTGGTGACCTCGCTCGACCCGCACCATCCCTGGATCCGGCTCGCCCTCGGCGACCTCACCGCGGCGCTGCCGGGCCCGAGCAGATGCGGACGCACCAACATGCGCATCAAGGGCTGGATGGGCCGCGCCGACCAGACCACCAAGGTCAAGGGCATGTTCGTCCGCCCCGAGCAGATCGCCGAGATCGGCAAGCGCCACCGCGATTTGGGGCGGCTGCGGCTCGTCGTCACGCGTCAGGGCGAGACCGACGCGATGACGCTGAGGGCGGAAACAGCGGCCGCGAACGATGCACTGCGCGAGGAGGTCGCGGCGACTTTGCGCGCGGTGACGAAGCTTGGCGGGGCGGTCGAGCTGGTGAGCCCTGGGGAGCTGCCGAACGACGGCAAGGTGATCGCGGATGAGCGGTGAGCACAGCCAGAAAGACCCTCACGGGAATTAACAGGGCAAATCCATCAAATCCGCACCCTCAAGCACGGCGGAAGCCTAACATCTCCCCGCAAATAAAGGGGTTTTCCGCCAAATTCCCGCACCAAGGGCACGGGAATGTCTTCCCCGCCAGCGGGAAATCATAACTCGCGCGCGGGATATCACGGCCGTTTGCCTGTCCACAAATCGCGCCGGTCACCCTCAGCATTGCAGCGGCTTGAATATGTTTGACGACTGCAATTTCGCACCCTAAATATCCTTTGCGTCCGGTCGCTGGCCGGACCAATTGCCCAGAAACCCCGGCAAAACAAGATGACGAGCTGGATGCGGTTAATGACCGCGCCTCGGCGTGCTTTGTTCTGGGTTTTCCGGAAGAGAGATCTCGCTCCGAGGCGTCAAACTGGAGCAAGATCATGGGTCAGCACAGCGAACCCGAGCACGACGGCGATCCCGCCACAGACCAAGCCACATACAAAGTTGGCTACGGCAAGCCGCCTTTGGAAACGCGGTTCGGCGCCCATCGACAGCCGGAGCGGCGACAACGCACGGCGGGTGGCGACAAAACCTCCGACATTGCTGCCCTGCTCGATGCGCCTCTCGAGGTCAAGGTCAGCGGCAAGAAAACCAAGATGCACCTGCACGAGGCCACCTTGCACGGCCTCTTCAAGCGCGTGCTCAAAGGCGAAATCCGCGCCATCAAAGCGTTCTTAGAGCTCTGTGAGCGCGCTGGCCTGCTCGAGCCGCCGCCGCGCGAGCCTACGAGCGGCGTCATCCACGGGCCGAAGGGCGTGCCGCTCGAGCTCACCCGCCTTCTGATCCGCGAGGTCGGGCTCCCGCCCTGGGATGAGGAAGTCTTCCAAGCTTACAAGGCAGAGTACGACGCGGAATCGGCGCACATCGCCAAGCTCAAACAGGAGGCCCTCGAAAGGGCAAGGTCCAATGGCGAAGACGTCTACTAAAGGCGTGTCTGCGCAGGGGCGCGTCCCGCCGCCGGGCGATACCAGATTTATCAAGGGCAAGTCAGGCAATCCGCGTGGCCGGCCGAAGGGTTCTATCAGCCTTGACGCTATGACGCGGAAGTTCGCCCTCAAGACACAAACCATCACCATCGGCGGAAAACCACAACGGCTGTCGCATCTCGCGATCGCCCTTTATCTTTTGAAAGCGCAAGCCGCGGAGGCCAAGCCGATGGCAATCCGCCTGATCGATGAACTGCGCGCTCGCCTCTCGTCCGAAGACCCGACCGAAAAAGGACGCTTCCTGCTGGTCCCGGCGCCAGCCTCGATCGAGGACTACCAAGCAGAGATCGAGCAGCGGAATCGAAACGCCGTGCAGCCCGGCAGCGCGGTCAACCTCGAGACCGAGGAGTTCCTAAAGGCGGTGCGAGGTGAGCCGACCGAACTCGGCGAGGCGCTGTTGGCGCGGCATCGCAAATATCACCCGTGTTAGGCTTCCTCTTCAGAGACAAAGCGCATGTCGGTCACGCCCACGCTTTACAATCTGTTTGACGAAACCGACTTCCAATATTGGGAGCTGCAAATCAACAACGGCAATCTGCCGACGCCGGAGCAGCTTGCCCGTCTGCTCGAAGCAAATCCGGATAAGCCGCTGCCGTCCTGGCTGAGGCCATTGATCATCATGGGCATACGGCGCGAGCTGAAAGCCAAGCGCGGGCGCCCACCGAAAAGCCTCTGTGCGCAACTCCGCCTATGGGCCGCTATGGGCGAATACAGAGCTGTTCTGGCTCAGATCCAGGACGGCGACGACAAGCAAAGCGAGGCGCGGTCCGCACATGCTGCAAGGGCAGCAGATCAAAGACCGGCCCATGAACGCGCCGCGGAACACCTCGTCCGAGAATGGCGCCTTCCGATGAGCTGGCGGTCGTTCTTGAATGAGGTTCATTCAAAAAAATGACCGCGGCTTTATTCTGAGTGAAGCCGCATCGTCTGTCCGCTACGGCTCCTTCTGCAACCCGCAAAAAGGAGCCTTCCATTGCAAGATCGACACAGCCTTCGTGACCTCACCATCATTTACCAGCAGACCGACAAGCTTACGCCTCGCCCGACCAACGCGCGCACGCACTCCAAAAAGCAAATCGAGCAAATCGCCCAAGCCATCCGCAGGTTCGGCTTTACCAATCCAATCCTGATCGACCAGGACAACGGCGTGATCGCAGGCCACGGCCGCCTGGCCGCGGCCAAGCGGATCGGCCTCTCCCGCGTCCCGACGGTCCGGCTCGCCGATATGACCGAGGCGGAAAATCCGCGCCTATGTCATTGCCGACAACAAGCTTGCGGAGAACGCCGGCTGGGACAAGCGGCTGCTGGGCCTTGAGCTGCATTATCTGTCCGAGCTCGACATCGATCTGGACGTTGCCATCACCGGCTTCGAGACGCCGGAGATCGATATCCTCATCGCCGAGGCGTTCGAGGATACGAACACCAGCAGGGACGCGGCAGACCGGCTCGTCGAGCCCGCCACAGGGCCTCCTGTCAGCAGAGCCGGCGACGTCTGGCACATCGGCGAGCATCGCCTGATCTGCGGCGATTCAACCAGGCGCGAGACCTACGCCGCGCTGCTCGGCGATAAGCGCGCGCAGATGGTCTTTTCCGATCCGCCCTACAACGTGCCGATCGAGGGCCATGTCTCGGGCAATGGCGAGATCAGCCATCCCGAATTCGCCATGGCGTCCGGCGAAATGTCAAAAGCCGAGTTCATCGCCTTCCTCGCATCCGTCTTCGGCCATCTCGTCGCCCATTCGGTCAGCGGCGCGATCCATTTCCAGTGCATCGACTGGCGGCATGTTCAGGACATGCTGACGGCTGCGGAAGGCGTCTACGGCGAGCTGAAGAACCTCTGCATCTGGGCCAAGAACAACGCCGGCATGGGCTCGTTCTACCGCTCGCAGCACGAGCTTGTCTGCGTGTTCAAGTCCGGCGCGGCGCCGCACATCAACAACATCCAGCTCGGCAAACATGGTCGCAACCGCACCAATGTCTGGAACTATGCGGGCGTGAACGCCTTCGGCGAGTCTCGCTCGGACCTGCAACTGCATCCGACCGTGAAGCCTGTGGCCATGGTCGAGGACGCCATCCGCGATTGCTCGCGCCGCAACGGCATCATCCTCGATCCCTTCCTCGGCTCGGGCACCACCCTCATCGCCGCGGAGCGAACCGGCCGCATCGGCTATGGCATCGAGATCGATCCGCATTATTGCGACGTCGCGCTGCGCCGCCTGAAGGCGGTGTGCGGCCTCGATGTGGTCCTCGGGGCGACGTCCGAGCCGTTTGAGACGGTGGCGCTCCGGCGGAAGGCGCCACCTGCGGCCGGATTTGCCCAGGCCGCCGAATAGCGACCTTGCCCGGCCGCCAGACATGACAATCCACGGCCGGCCGGGCTGCGCGAACCGCCTTAAAGAACGCGCTCGGCCAACCAGCCGAACAGGCCGGCTTCGACGGCAGCGTCCGCGATCGTCTGCGCCGACCACACATGCACGTCGGGCGCCGGCCGTCTTAAGCGGATCATCCGCTCGGCGGAGTGATAGACAAAGAACAACGAGGCCGCGCATGCCTCGCGGCGAAAGCGCTCAACATAGTCCTCAAACATCGCCTGCGAGGCCTGGGATTTGACCTGGACCCAAGCGGTGTCTCCGGTCAGCGGCTGCCTTGCTATAAAATCGATGTCGGCCTGGGCGCCGCCGAGCGCGGTTTGGCGCTTATAGCCGCTGTGAGCGAAGATCAGATCGACCAACGTCTCGAAATCCCGCCAATCCAACCGCCGGATCAGCGCCACCGCGGTCGCGGTCATATCTGCGATCAATTGGTTGGCTTGGGCCCGCAGCGGCTCATCCTCGCCGCGAATCCGCCGCACCAGATAGTCGGCCCGCTGGACCGCACAGATGGTCCGCCGGTAATTCGCCGTGCTGGTCAGGGCCGAGCTTAAGGACCGAACCGTCAGCGGGTCCCCACCGAGCGATGCGTTGCACCAGGGCGTGCGCGTGCGCCGGAACCTAGGCGGCGCGTCCGGGTCGTCCTTGTCACCCTCACAAACGCTGGCTTGCGCAAACGTCCACCAGATCTGGCCGTCGGCCACCGTGAACCGGAGCGTATCCTCCCCCAGCCCATAAAACTCCTTCAGCTCGCGCTCATCATCCTTCAGCACCCGGTCGTTACGACCCGCCGCGATCAACTGCCGGCGCACCTCGTCCCAGTCCTCCCCGACGCAGGCCTCATGCCCCACAAAGCGATAGCCGAACGGGACGATGCCGTCGGAAATCGCCTTCCGTGCCCACCGCCCCGCCGGACCCAGCTTGATGTAGCGCACCGCGCCCACCTTGAACGGCTGCGCCTTCGCGCATTCACGCTCCATGCCACTCGGTTGAGCCCGACGCGCCGGTCTCCGTCCATCCACCTCTCAACTCCGCTCAACGGCCAACAACACGGGTCGACTTCGCTCCGCTGGCGCGCGAAGTCGAGCCGGAACGCAGGCCGCTACCAGAACAGAGTTAATGCGATCCTATTTTGGGATAATCCCGATCTGGGATCAGATTGCCTGCCGCCGATTCGAAACCGCCCGGCGGCCATGGAAAAGTCGCTCAGATCCGCCGAATATGCCCGCCTGATCCAGCTGCTTGTCGCAACGCGACATAAGGCGGGCATCCGCCAACAGGCGCTCGCCAAGAAGCTCGGCAAGCCACAATCCTTCGTCGCCAAATTCGAGACCGGCGAACGCCGGCTTGATGTGATCGAGTTCGTCACCATTGCCGAAGCGTTGGGAGCTGATCCGGTCAGCTGTTTCGCCGTTTCGTGCAATCCAGGACGCGATAGGCTCAAGTCTCGTCCAGGCGGTCGCCTCGAACCGCCGGGTTACTCGCCAACAAGCGTTCAACAATCCCAAAACCGCTAGAACCGCGAAAGCCCGAGGGGATCGGCCCCCTCATCTATGACGCCCAACCTCACGACCTAGCCGCGCGGCTCGGTGCGGAGCGCCAGCGTCACCAAATCTTTTTCCCAGACCCAACGCTGACTGACGCCGTTCGAAAAACTTGAACCGCAAAAGCCCAGGGAGTTCTATCCGTCCGCAACCGGCTTCGTGGCGAGGTGAACCATGAGTAACGCGCTCATACTTCACAAGGCCCATCTGCCGAAGTCGCTCCTCACCCTTCGAGCCGCTCAATATGTTCGGATGTCGACAGACCGGCAGCAATATTCAATTCAAAATCAGGCTGCGGTGATTGCAGCTTACGCTCACGCGCATAATCTCACGCTCGTCCGCACCTACAAAGATGAGGGCGAGAGCGGGTTGCTCCTCAAGAACAGGGCCGGTCTCCTCGAATTGCTCCAAGATGTCGAGAGCGGGCGGACCGACTTTGGTCACCTCCTGGTCTACGACGTAAGCCGATGGGGACGCTTCCAGGATGTTGACGAGAGCGCACATTACGAATTCGTCTGCAAGCGCGCCGGCATCAAAGTCGCCTATTGCGCTGAACAGTTCGACAACGACGGCAGCATGCTCGCTAGTATCGTCAAGAACATCAAGCGAGTGATGGCGGCCGAATACAGTCGCGAGCTTTCAGCGAAGGTCCATGCCGGCCAGTGTCGGTTTGCCCGGCTCGGCTATAAGCCTTGCGGCCGCGCAGGTTACGCCTTGGTGCGCGAGCTCGTCGATGAAAAGATGCAATCAAGAGGGGTGCTGAAGAACGGCGATCGGAAATACATCACCACGGATCACATTCGAGTGCGGCCCGGTGATCCAAAGGAAGTCGCCGTCGTGAAATGGATGTTCGACAGGTTCTTGGAAATAAGATCCGAATCCGTGATTGCTTGGGAGCTCAACAAGCAGGGCATAGCTTCCAGTACCGCCGCACCATGGACCAGCGCAGCGGTCGGCGCCGTACTTCGAAACGAAAGCTATATCGGAAACCTCCTGTTCAATCGCAAGTCTTGGAAGTTGCGGCAGACCCGCATCAACAATCCCCCTGAGCAGTGGATCAGAACTGAAAGGATGTATCGAACCGATCATTGATCGCAGCGTCTTCGTCAAGGTCAACAAGATCATCGAGGAGCGGCGCGTCGACCTCACCGAGCAGGAAATGCTGGTTCGGCTGCGCAGAACGCTCCTCAAAGAAGGGCGCCTCACCCGATTGATCATCGACAGCACGCCCGGCCTTCCCTGTGTCGCGACCTGTCAAACCCACTTTGGGAGTCTGCGCAATCTCTATCGGTTGCTCGGCTACACACCGAAGCGGAGCTATGAATTTATCGATTCGCGTCCGCTGTGGACGGAACTCAGGGCCAAGCTGCTCTTGCAGGTGGTTAGCGCGATCAGGAAGGCTGGTGGGCACACACATCCGGGCGGCTGGAGCGACTGCGTGCGTGTCAATGGATCAACTTGTTTGTCCGTTAGGGCCGCGCGTTGGACCCCGGGTCGGAAGCAAAACCACGCGCCGCATTGGAGCATTGAGCGGGAGGCGTGTCTGCCTCCAGGCTGGATCGCCGCCATTCGATTGACCGAGCACAATAACGCGGTGCTCGATTACGTGCTGCTGCCGACCGACGGCAAGGTCAAGCGAACGGTTCGATTCTCCGAGGCGGCGCGAGCACGACGTGGGATTGCGCGCTTCAACACGGCTAACGCGCTCGTTCGGGCGATCACGCGACGGCTTACCAAGGAAGGCCGTGCCGGCCCAGCCACTCCAGGACCATCGAGCAACCGGCCGAAAGCAAGCCGGCCCAAAACCAGGAACGTCCGCGGGCGGCACTGATCGAGCGCAGGTAGAGGAACGCCCCCAGGCGCCTTCCGTAGTTCCTGCAAAAGTCTCCATTGAGTTTGGCGATTGTCGATAGATCGGAACACGCCTCAGATTCATCGGCCATGGTGCTGGTTCTTCGTATCGCAGTTGAGACCAGCACCCTATGAACCACTGTTTTGCCCGACGGCACAAGGATGATTTTCGTGTAGGACCGCAGGCCTTTTGCGGACCTGCACCCATCCCACCACAATCAGCCGCCGGGCCTGCCCCCGCCAAATGCCTGGAAACTTGCACTTCGATGCGGATGTCCTCCCCCTCCTGACGCACGGCGGCCGCGTGCGCGGATTGGGGGATCGCACAGAGGTGTTGAGGATTGCGACGGCCTACTCGCTCCGAGCCGAACTTGCTGCCCTCTTCCTCACATCTTGACGCCATCGAGGTGCTTAAGCCCACGCCGCTGTCTCGCCCGCGCAATCTTTTCGTAGCGCTCCAGGCCGGCCAAATCTTTCAATTGTTGTGGCCCAGGACACTCCATCAACGCCGCAAGCAGACGGCATCGGGCATGTTGGATGTCAAATAGTCGAAGCTTGGCTTGAGCAAGATGTTGCGCCGCAAGCTCACCATTCGGCCCGTCCAATTCCGCCACAATCAGCTCGGCCAGCGCGTTCGAACGGGAAGCATTTTCAACCCATCGCGACAATCCGTGTCGGCGTGCGTTTCTGCTCGCCCTCGCCTTCCCGGCGGCGGTCCTCGGCCCGCTGCTCTTCTTCGCGTTTGCACGATTGGCTTCGATTTGTCGTTTTGATGTCATCCTGGGCCTGCTCGGTCCTGCAATGTCAGCACCCGCTCGCACCGACGTTGGATATCAAGCCCCCGAAGCAGAATGAGCAACATTCTTGCGGCAGAATGGAGCGCATTCCACATCGAGCGCTTGAGTGAGTTGCTCTGGGTGCGAACGATCAATGTGATCGATTCAGCAAGAGTGGGGCGATGAATGCCTTAAGGTTCGGCCCCTCGAACAAATACGCCGTAACGCCCGCCGCGTGTGCGGCATCGAGGTCGCTCTGTTTGTCGCCAATCAGGAAGCTTTCACCGATACTCACCTGATACCGGTTCAGCAGGGCTTTGATCATTCCAGGCTGCGGCTTGCGACAGCTGCAAATGCGCCGATATTGAGCGATGCGTCCGTCGGGGTGGTGGGGGCAAAACTCGAAGGCGTCAATATGAGCGCCCATTTTGGCGAGCTCATTCGACATCCATTCATGCAGAATTTGAACGTGGCGTTCCTCGTAAAGACCTCGGGCGATCCCTGATTGGTTCGTCACTACAAAAGCGAAGTAACCCGCGTCATTGACCGCTCTGACGGCCTGCTGGGCGCCCGCCACCCACCGAATTTTATTCGGATCAAAAGCGTAGCCGTCCTCCTCATTGAGGACGCCATCACGATCGAAGAAAACGGCGGGACGCATTGAATCTTTGACTCCAGATGCACCGAACGGACGCCGACATTTTCGGACAGTTGGCGCCTCTTCTCAACTCGTTTCGCAAGGGAGGCGGATAGGCCGGTAGTGTTCGCTTGACATTCATTTGGCGCGCCCAAAAGAGCAACAATCTTGCTGCAGATAAGACTGGCATTCGTCGGCAATTGGAGCGTTACTGATTCGAACAGGTGCGCGGGCAGCGCCGGTATCTCACCTCGCAGATGCGGGGCTCAAGGCAGTGCAGCCAGGAGCTGCATTCGCCAGGTGATAACAGGAGATGCCGATGGCTTTCGTCCAGGCGGACGGCCCCGATACGCCAAGCCAGATCATAAAGTTCAATCCCAACGACCGACGTCATTTCATCGGCGGATCGGACGCACGCATCATCATGGGGGACGACCAGGACGCGCTCGTTCGGCTGTGGCGGGAGAAGCGTGGTGAGGTCGAATCTCAAGATCTCTCGGACAACCTGATCGTTCAGCTCGGCACCGTGACCGAGGTGTTGAATCGCGCCTGGTACCAGCGGTTCTCCGGTCACACGGTCAAGGACATTCAGAAGCGCGTTCGACATCCCGTCCACAAATGGATGGCTGCAACGCTCGATGGCGTCGTCGAACAAACCGGTAGCGTCTTCGAGGCCAAGTTCATGCTGCCGTGGGCCTTTACGGAGGAAGCGGCGGCTGAGAAACACATGGCCCAATTGCAGCACAACATGTGGGTCATTGCCGCCCGCACGTCCGTTCTCTCGATCATCACGGGCGGCGGCAAATGGGTCGAGATCAAGGTGCACGCCGACCCGCTCTATCAGCACCTCCTGCTCACGGCCGAGAAGAAATTCTGGCGCTGCGTCCAGTCGGGTGAATCACCTGCACCGTTCAACATCGAAACGCCGCCCAAGGCTCGAAGCCGTCAAAGTCGTCGATATGTCGACCTCTAACCAATGGGCGGAGCTGGCCGCCACCTATCTTCGGACCCGAGACGCGCATGGAGAGCACGAGACGGCCAAGGCGGACCTGAAGAAGCTCATGCCGGACGATGCCAGGGAGGCAATCGGCCACGGGATCAGGGCCAAGCGCTCCAAGTCCGGGGCGATCAGCTTCGAGGCTCAGGCTGTGGAGGGAGCCCATGCATCAATCCAGTGAACGCATCGGGACCATCGCAGCCGCCTTGGCCCGGGCCCAGGCCGAGCTGATGAACCCGGAGAAGACGCTGAGCGCAATCATCAGGTCTCCGTTCCCGCGCGAGGAAGACCGGATCTTTCGCTACGCCTCGCTCGCCAGCGGCCTGGACATCGTCCGCAAGACGCTCAGCCAGCAGGAGATCGCCACCATCCAAACCACCCGCATCGAGCAGGTGACAGGCCAGATCCATCTCACCACCTTGCTCGCCCACGCCTCCGGGGAATGGATCTCGTCGGACTGGCCGGTCTGCGCTTCCAAGGACGTCGAAGCGCCGCACCGGATGGGCGCGGCGCTCACCTACGCCCGCCGCTATGCCCTATTCGCCCTGGTTGGCATCGCCGGAGAGGACGATCTCGACGCGCCGGACGCGGCCGTCGGACCTCCAGCCGCCGCCGAGCCAAAAGCCGCCCCAGGCCCGAACGGAAAGCCGCCGAGAGGTGTTCTGAACCGCCCCCCGGTCCTGCCGCCGGAGCGCTCGGCCGAGCTATTGGAGCGGCTCCTGGGCGAGCTGGCATCCCAAGAGGCCGGCGACGGCCTTCTAGCCTGGGCCAAGGTCAGCCTCGCTCTCAAAAATACCCTTCTGGCGGCGGACGCCCGCATTCTTGAGGCCGCCTACCAGAAGAAACTCGCGGAAGCCGCCCTTCCCGACGTCAGCCGAGCAGAGCAGGATCAGATGTCACCGGCCGATACAGCTCTGGTGGACGGGCAGCTTGCGGCGAATGCAGATCCAGTCGGAGCGGAGGTCGCTTCCCTTCCCGAGCGGCAACAGGTCGGCCTCGCCTTCCCGAAGGAGCCGCAAAGGAAGCGGAGCAAGGCGCATCTTGCGTTCGTCCGGAGCCAGGCTTGTCTTGTCTGCCACAAGAGCCCCGCTGATGCCCACCATTTGAAGTTCGCGCAACCACGAGCGCTCGGACGCAAAGTCAGCGACGAATTCACCGTTCCGCTTTGCCGCTCTCATCACCAAAGCCTGCATCGGCATGGCGACGAGAGAGCATGGTGGGTCAACATGCAGATCGCGCCGCTCCCGATTGCCAAGGAGCTTTGGGAGGCGAGCCCCGTGCATGCGGAAAGCGAAGCAAACATGGTCAATAGCGGCACCACCTCGCAGCGCCTGTTGGAGGCACCAGGCCAATGAACGCACCTTTCGATAGTCCACGACCGCAAACCGTCACTGCGCTGCCGATCGAATTCCAGGCTTTGTGTCCCCCTCCCCAATTGCTCCCTGGAGAAAGCCTGGACCACTATCACGCCCTTCAGGCGGCAATCTTCCGGAACATCGCTCCCCAATCAGCCGTCGAATGGCTCCTCGCCATCGATATCGCCGAACTATCCTGGGAGATGCAGCGCTATCGCGTGCTGCGACACCGCCTTCTGAGCGCTTACCGCCAAAAGGCGGTTGAGACGACGCTCCGGCGTATCGACGTGGTGGGCATCGCTCCGGAATTGCAAGGCACCGCGGAATTCTACACAGTCCAGAACGCCCTGGATTGGCAGTTGGATCCGGTCGCCGCGCATGACATCGAAGCCCGCCTCGCCTCCTACGGCTTTGATCAACATACCATCAGCATGGAGGTCTACGTCCAGGCGCGCGAGGTCCTCTCCGTCTTCGAAGCCTTGCTGAATGGCGCGCAGCTTCGGCACCTGCTCCTCCTGAAAGAGCTCAATAACTTTCGACGATCGAGCGGCATGGCTTCCGATTGCCGCTCGGCGCAACTGAGCCGGCCAAGGACCCTTGCTGCGGCAAAATTCGATAGATGAGGTGACATGATAGACACGCAAGTTGCAGAGCTCACCATTAAAGCCTTGCTTGCCGGGCTTCATGCCAAACTAACGGACGCGGCGCTGATCGCAAAAGCCGCTCGTGCCTGTGCTGATGCAGGCAGCATCTCAGAGTGTATCCGAGTGTCGATGGATTTGGACCAACTCGTCTACGACGCGAGCCGGTTACACGATGCGATCACGGCGATTGAAAGCTTGATGTAAGAATAGGCACCAGGCGGGCGCGCAAAGCCGAAAGCGCTTCGGTGTGGTCCGCGGTGCCTACTTACCGCGCCAGTCGATTGAATCTCTATCGGAGCGTCCGTCACAAGCACGACTATTTGCGTTCGCTCATCGTTGCTCCATCAGATCGGGCTTTCGCAACAATTCGTCGACTAGGTCAGCATAAGCGTCCATCGCCGTGGCGCGATCAAACTTTAGGGCGACCTTCATCGCACGTGCTGCGATGGTGCCGTCGTTGGAACGCGCTGCCGCACGGATCGCCTCCGCTAGCTGATCCGCCCGCCCCGGCGTCACGACCCATCCAAGCTCGTTTTCCACCACGGTCAACGCGGCCTCGGCCGCGGGCTCGGAGACCAGCACCACAGGTCGGCCGACCGCCAGCAGATTGTAGAATCGGCTCGGTACCGATACCCCTGCGACGTTCTTCCGGTACGGAATGATCCAGAGATCGGCGGCCGCCAGCAATGCCTCAAGCTGTGCATCCTCGACCCGCGCCACGAAACTGACATTCGGCAGATTTGCATCGGCTTGTAATTGCTTCAAGTGCTCGAACCCGATCCCCCAGCCGGAGAGCAGGAAGTGAATGTCCGCGTCGTCCTTCAAGAGGCGCGCCGCCGCGAACACGATCTCCGGATCATGCGTGAAGCCGAGATTGCCCGACAGGCCGACGATGAAGCGGGCCGGCAGCCCCCGACGGAACGGATTGTCGGATGTCAGCGGACGCGGAGCCGGCACGAGCGTCGCCCAGTTCGGGATGAAGCGGATCTTGTTCCGCGTCATGCCGCGGTAGCTCAGCAGCGGCCTTTCCGCATCACGGCCGATCGTGATGACGGCATTGAGCGCGCGAAACATCCGGGCGTTGGCTGCGCGAATCATCCTGGTCAGGATCGAGCCGGGTTTCAGCATCCCCGCCATGACGAGGACATCAGGGAAGAGATCGTGCATGATCAGCGCGGAGCGCGCGCGCCTGAGCCTGGCTGCCGCGGCCACCGCGTAAGGCAGCATGAACGGCGCGGTCACGGTGAGCACGACGTCGCCGTGCCGCAGCTCCCGGATCAAGGCGAGGAAGGTGCGCGAGGCGAACAGAAGCTCGGCCGCACCTCGCCGCACCAGCGCCGCCTTTCCCGCCATCCGGTTCTTGACCGCCAGGATCCGCGGCTTACCCGAACCCGTCTGCGATGCCGGCGACGCGCCGGCAGAGCCGGACAACACGACGACGTCGTGCGCTTGCGCGAGATGGCAGGCAATCTCAGCCATGATCGCCGCTGTCGTGCTCGGATCCGGCGGGTAATGCTGGCTCGCGACGACGATCTTGCCAAGCGATTCCATGTCAGGCCGCTGTTGACCCGAATTCCGGAACGGCATCCTTCAGGATGGTCCTGATGGTGGCCCGATCGTCGCGCGCGATTGCCTGTTCGAGCGCCGTGATCCATTTGCGCAGGACCTGCATCGGCGGCTGGTTCGGCTGCGCGGCCATGATGCCAGCGATACCGATCTCGGCCGCCGGTTCCTCTGAGGCGAATAGAATCTCGTTCAGCCGCTCGCCCGGCCGCATCCCTGTGAACACGATCTCGATGTCGTGGCCGGGCTGGAGGCCGGACAATCGGATCATGCGCTCCGCCAGATCGACGATCTTGACCGGTTGGCCCATGTTGAGCACGTAGACGGAGACGTCCGAACGCTGCGCGCCGAGCGCGTGCGTCGCCGCGGTGATGACGAGGTCGCAGGCCTCGCGAATGGTCATGAAATAGCGGACCATGTCGGGATGGGTGACCGTCACCGGGCCGCCAGCCTCGATCTGGGCCTTGAATTTCGGCACCACCGAGCCGTTCGACGCCAGCACGTTGCCGAACCGGACCGAGATCAGCCGCATCGGCGGCCTGCCGCTGCCGGCCCCGACCGCGAGGTCGTGATCGAGCGCTTGGCAATACATCTCCGCGAAGCGCTTGGTCAGGCCAAGCATCGACACCGGCTCGATCGCCTTGTCGGTCGAGATCATCACCATGGCTTCGGCACCGGCGGCAAGCGCCGCATCGGCCACGTTGATCGAGCCGAAGATGTTGGTCTTGACCCCCTCGCTCCAGTCGCGTTCGAGGATCGGCACGTGCTTGAGCGCGGCGGCGTGGAACACGATGTCCGGCTTGAACTCGGCCATCACGCGCATGATGCGCTCGCGGTCGCGGATGTTGGCGACCCGGCCCTCGATCGCGGCAGCGGCACCCTGTGCCGCGAGCGCTTCCGTGACTGCGTAGAGCGCCGGCTCGGAATGCTCGATGATGAGAAGACGCGCCGCGCCGAAGGCGACGAGGCGCTCGCAGATTTCGGCCCCGATCGAGCCGCCGCCGCCGGTGACGATCACCGCCTTGCCCGCGATGAGGGCTTCCAGGCGCGCGTAATCGATCTTCTCGCTCGGCCGCAACAGCAGGTCCTCGACCGCAACCGCGGTGAGCCGCGGCGTGTCACCGCTCTCGAGCGAGGGCATGCGATTGACGATCATGCCGAGCTTACGCGCCCGCACCAGGATCGACTCCGGACGGGCCTCCGGTTCGAAGGCGGACGGCGTCATGACGACGCGGGCGATGGCCTTGTTGCGCTTGGCGAAGTCGTTGTTGATGTCCTCGAGATCGTCAAGGCCGCCCAGCACCGGCACGTTGCGGATGGTCTGGCCGCGGTCCGCGCGCGATGGCGACAACACACCGACCGGCCAGAGGCGCTTGATGGCGCCGCTCTCGATGCCGCGCAGAAGCACCTCGGCATCCGCGGCGCGGCCGATCAGAAGCGTCGGCGCGGCATCGTCGATCCGTGCATGGCGGCGCACGCGCGTATAGCGGAAGTAGCGATAGATAAGTCGCAACGCGCTGAGGAAGGAAATTTCAAGGAACCAGTAGAGGACGATCGTCACCTTGCCGAGAAAGAAACCACCGCGGATGTTGGGGGCGACGAAGATGTAGTCGAGAACCAGGAGCGCCACCGTCAGCACGGTTGCTGCGCGAATGATGTTCAGCGCGTCGGGCAGCGAGATGAAGCGCCACTTGCTATCCGTCAGGTTGAAGATGAAGAACACGACCGCGCTGAAGGCGAGGAAGTAGGGCAGGATCTCGAACAGCAGCGGCAGGCGCTCGACAAAGCCCTCGCCGCCCTCGAAGCGCACATAGAACGCGACGAACAGCGCCGCCGTTGTCGCCAACAGGTCGTGGAGCGCAATCAGGAAATTGCGCAAGGTGAGATGCGAAAGGCGGGTCATCCGTGGCCGACGATTTTACTGAGCTTCCCTACCACTGATACGTGTCACTCGTCGAGCATGCAAATTCTTGCTAGCCCGCCTATCCTTGATTTTGGCTGGTCAGCAACTGGACCTGCCATACCCATACACAGGCTGTCGTGGAGCATTATCGTCACACGACGTTCTGAACAACCTCAGCGGCATAATCGCAGACCTTATCGAGTTATTCCCAATGGATGTTAGCAAAGGATTCTGGATGAGACACGATTCGACGACATTCCGAGCGGCAGCCGCCGCAAGGTAGTATTTCGCGACTGGAACCTGCTGCGCCTGCAACACCACGAAACGATGCCCGAAGAGGAGGAAACCGCCAGAACCCGGACGTTGACACACGATACAACCCCGCCTACGAGTCTTACGTTCACTGCTTTCTGAAACCTTGCGCCAAACGGCTTAGCTTCGCATGACGAAAATGGTGCTTATTACAGGAGCCGACGGCTTCGTTGGCCGGCACCTAGTCAAGTATCTCGCTGGGCAGGGATTTACCGTACTGGCCGCCGCACGAGGGACCCTTGACGCGAGGCATGAGAGGATCAGGCATATTCGGGTGCCAGATCTGGCCAGCAGATTCGACTGGCGTCCGCTGCTGTCACAATGCGATGCTGTTGTTCATCTGGCAGGAGTCGCACACAGGCGTGCAAGCGAACAGTCCTATAACTTGGTCAACGTTAAGGGCACAGCGTCGCTAGCTCAGGCCGCCCGAGATACTGGAGTGAAGCAGTTCGTATTCGTTTCATCAATTGCAGCACAATGCGCTTCGTTTTCGGACCAACCGCAATCAGAGGACTCTGCTCCTCGGCCGTCTAACGCATACGGACGATCCAAACTCGCAGCAGAAGATGCTATCCGATCGATTGGCGTGCCTTATACAATCCTTCGGCCCGTGGTCATCTACGGGCCCGGAGAGAAGGGTAACTTCGCCCTTATAAGCAAGGTGGCGCGGCTTCCAATTCCACTTCCTTTCGGCTCCCTGAACGCTCCGCGATCGGTACTGTCGATTGACAACTTCAATTCAGCGGTTGATTTTGTTTTATCGAGCCCGCTCACAATCGGCGAGACAATTATCGTCTCAGATCCTAATGTGATCAGCGTTGCGGGCATGATTGCCACATATCGCGTTGCGCTCAATAGGCCACCAAGGCTAATTCAGATACCTGAGAAATGGATCGAGACAGGGCTCACGTCGCTCGGATATGGGGCTGCGTGGAGACGCATGGGCGTCCCACTCGTGGCGACTCCGAACAAATTGCTTCGCATGGGATGGAAGCCTGTCCACTGCGATTTTTCACCAGGTGCGACTTCGCAGAGGACGTAAGGCATTAAAGTCGACAGAATTTTCAGCAGTCTGCCCGCAATAGCTGTATTGGAGGGAGGCTAATGACACTGATCCACCTATTTGCATTCGTGAACAGAATTGTTTTTGTGCAGCACAAAGCGGCGGCCGTGGCGCCGTGCTCCGATGCGTAAAGCGGACTACTCTGGAATAGAGATAATCTGACTTAGTGGCCTCTGAGGAGACGCTTTTTCTCGAACTCCAGCCAACTGGCCATCAGAGGACCTCAATCGAAGTCAGCTTGACAATCGTCGCCCACTAGAAAAGAAGGCCCAAGAGAGGAAGTTGGGAGGTAGGCACGAAATTGCCTAAGAGACCAAATGACTGAACGATGCGTGGCGCTGATTACCGGCGTGACCGGCCAGGATGGCGCCTATTTGGCCGAGTATCTGCTGTCGCTCGGCTATGTCGTGCACGGCATCAAGCGGCGCTCGTCGTCGTTCAACACCGCGCGGGTCGATCATCTGTATCAGGACCCGCATGTCGGCAACGTGCCGTTCATGATGCATTACGGCGACATGACCGATTCGACCAATCTGATCCGCCTGGTGCAGCAGATCCGGCCGACCGAGATCTACAATCTCGCCGCCCAGAGCCATGTCGCGGTCAGCTTCGAGAGCCCCGAATACACCGCCAATGCCGACGCCGTCGGTGTGCTGCGCCTCTTGGAGGCAATCCGCATCCTCGGCATGGAGAAGGAGACGCGGTTCTACCAGGCCTCGACCTCCGAGCTCTACGGCCTCGTGCAGGAGATCCCGCAGAAGGAGACCACGCCGTTCTATCCGCGCTCGCCTTACGGCGTCGCCAAGCTGTACGGCTACTGGATCACGGTGAACTACCGCGAGGCCTACGGCATGTTCGCGTCCAACGGCATCCTGTTCAACCACGAGAGCCCGATCCGCGGCGAGACCTTCGTCACCCGCAAGATCACCCGTGGCGTTGCCCGCATCGAGCTCGGGCTCGAGGACACGCTCTATCTCGGCAATCTCGAGGCCAAGCGCGACTGGGGCCATGCCAAGGATTACGTCGAGGGCATGCATATGATCCTGCAGGCCGATGCGCCCGACGACTTCGTGCTCGCCACCGGCGAGATGCGCTCGGTGCGCGAGATGGTCGAGCGTTGCTTCGCGCAGGTCGGCCGCCGCATCGAATGGCGCGGCAAGGGGGTGGAGGAGACCGGCGTCGATGCCAAGAGCGGCAAGATTGTGGTGCGGATCGATCCGACCTACTTCCGCCCCACCGAGGTCGAGCTCCTGATCGGCGATGCCCGCAAGGCCCGCGACAAGCTCGGCTGGAAGCCGAAGCGGACGTTTGCCCAGCTCGTCGAGGAGATGATGGCGAGCGATCTGGCCGAGGCCAAACGGGACGTCGCCAATGGCAAACGCACCGTTTGAGCTGAAGGGCAAGAGCGTCTACGTCGCCGGCCATCGCGGTATGGTCGGCAGCGCGCTGGTGCGCCGGCTGGCGCGGGAGGACGTCAAGCTCGTCACGGTGGACCGGCGCGAGGTCGATCTCTGCAACCAGGCCGCCGTGTTCGACTGGTTCGCGAAAATGCGGCCACAGGTGGTGTTCCTCGCCGCCGCCAAGGTCGGCGGCATCGCCGCCAACGACACGCTGCGCGCCGAGTTCATCTACGACAACATCGCGATCGCGGCCAACGTGATCCACGCCGCGCATCTGAATGGTGCCGAGAAGCTGATGTTCCTCGGCTCCTCCTGCATCTATCCGAAGCTCGCGAGCCAGCCGCTGCGCGAGGACTCGATGCTGACCGGCCCGCTCGAGCCCACCAACGAGCCCTATGCGATTGCCAAGATCGCCGGCATCAAGATGGCGGAGGCCTATCGCAGCCAGTATGGAAGCGACTTCATCAGCGTGATGCCGACCAACCTCTACGGCCCCGGCGACAATTATCATCCCGAGTACAGCCACGTGGTCGCCGCCCTGATCCGGCGCTTTCACGAGGCCAAGGTCGCCGGCGCCAGGACCGTCACGGTCTGGGGCACGGGCACGCCGCGCCGCGAGTTCCTCCATGCGGACGATATGGCGGATGCCTGCGTGCACCTGATGAAGACTTATTCCGGGGCGGAGCTGATCAACATCGGCACCGGCAAGGACATCACCATCGCCGACTTCGCCCGCCTGGTCGCCGATGTCATCGGCTATCGCGGCGCGATCACGTTCGACCCCTCGCGCCCCGACGGCACGCCGCAGAAGCTGCTCGACATCAGCCGTCTCGCGGCGCTCGGCTGGCGCGCGACGACGTCGATGGAAGATGGGATCAAAAGAGCGTACATCTCCTTCCAGAGCGAGAAAGGATGGATCAACGTCAAGGAATGCGGACCGGCATCAAATCCGGAGAGCTTTTCTGCGTGAGTAACTCAATCATGGGATCGGACAGGCTGTTCGTCGCAACGCAACACTATCCGCCCGACCAAACTACGACAGCAGTGTATTTGGGGCAGATTGCCCGCGCACTGACAGCGGACCGCGAAGTGATTGTCCTTTCCGGCACAGCGGGATCACGCTCATCAGGCGCGGAGAATGAGCCAGAGGTCGTCGAGATCAGGAGCAGGAGATCGGAAAAGCACGCCCTGGTACGTAGAGCGATTGGGATGTGCGCGCTCGCCGCTGACATGTTCCTTGAAATCCTGCGACGAGTTAGGCGCAGCGACACTGTTTTCTGCGTGACCACCCCGTTCACTCTGCCCTACACGGTGGTCCTTGCGGCACGGCTGCGGGGGGCCGCAACCGTATTGCTGATCTACGATCTCTATCCTGAGGCGCTCGAAGCGGCGAAGTTCATCAAGCCCACCTCGATCTCCGCGCGCCTGCTGCGCTTTGCCAATTCTCAGCTCTTCCGGGCACTCGACGCCATCATCGTGATCGGGCGCGACACGCCTCCCCTGCTCACAAGATACAAGGGCGTTGCGCCTGCGAAAATTCACTTCATCCCCAACTGGGCATTGATACCGATCGGATACCGAGAGCTCGGTCCGGCCAATCCATTTCGCAATGTTCTCCGCGATAAATTCGTCGTCGGCCTCTCCGGCAATCTAGGCTTCACTCATGACCCCAGGGCAGTGTTCGAAGCAGCGAGGCTGCTGGCCGGCAACCGGGATATCCACTTCCTGTTTTCCGGATGGGGCGTCGGCTGGAATAAGCTCAATGAACTGGCGGCCGCCGAGCAACTCCACAACATGACGATGATGGCCCCGGTGCCCGACAGCGAGTTGGTCGATTTCCTCTCTGCAGCGGATGTCTGGGTGATCCCCTACCGACGCCATATAGCCGGCGTGTCGATTCCAAGTCGACTCTACAACCTGCTGGCCGTTGGCAGGCCGATCATCGTGTGCTCCGAATCTCATTCGGAGGCGGCGATCGTGCTGGGCGAGGAAGCGATCGGCTGGGTCGTGCCGCCGGAGGAACCGGCGCTGCTTGCCAAGGCGATTTCCGACGCCGCAACGGATCGTGCGGGCACCACCGCCAAAGGGCGTAGGGCGGCGGTTGTCGCTGCCAAGTACAGCGAGGAAGCCGCGACCAGACGGTATCGCGAGGTGATCGGTACGGCCGGAAGCAGGCCCTAGCCTTCGAACTTCCGGATCAGGCCGATGACGTAGCTCTGCTGTTGCCGGCTAATCTCGGCGTACATCGGCAGGGAAAGTATCTTGTGCTGGTCGCGAGAGGCGTTCGGAAACTGCTCCGGCTTGTGCTCATACCGGCCATAGGCCGGCAGCAACGGCAACGCCGTCGGGTAGTTGATCGCCGTCTGCACGCCGTTTGAGTTCAGGTAGCTCGCCAACGCATCGCGCTTAGGATGCTTGACGGTGTAGAGATGGTAGACGTGTGTGCGGCCGGCCGCGACCTGCGGCACCTCGAGATCCTCGATCTGCTTGAGGCCGGCGTCATAGACCGACGCTGCTTCTTGCCGGGCCACGGTCCAGGCCTCGAGGTGCGGCAGCTTGGCCGACAGGATCGCCGCCTGCATACCGTCCAGACGGCTATTAATGCCTTCGATGTCGTGCTTATGCTTCACCACGCCACCATGCCGGGCGAGCTTGGTCATGTGTTCGGCGAGGGCCGAGTCATTCGTGACGACCGCGCCCGCATCTCCCATCGCGCCCAGATTCTTGCCCGGATAGAACGAGTAGGTCGCAGCCGCCCCGAACGTGCCGACGAGCTGGCTCTTATAGCGCGCCAGGTGAGCCTGCGCGCAGTCCTCGATCACCCACAATTTGTTCTTCCGCGCGATGGCCATGATGGCGTCCATGTCGGCCGGCTGACCGTACAGATGCACCGGGATGATGCCGACCGTGCGGGGCGTGATCGCCCGCTCGATCGCGGCCGGATCGATCGTGAAGGTGGCATCGTCGGTATCGCAGAACACGACCTTGGCGCCGGAATAAGTGATCATCGCGGATGTCGAGATCCAGGAATGCGCCGTCGTGATCACTTCGTCGCCCGGCTTCACCCCGAGCGCGACCATTGCAAGGTAGAGCGCGTCCGTGCCGTTCGCGCAGGAAATGCAATGCTTCGCCTCGGCGGTCTTGGCGAACTCCGCCTCGAACGCGTCGACGAACGGCCCGCGAATGAAGGCGCTGTCGCGGATGACGGCCGCGATCGCGCCGTCAATCTCGGACTTCAGGTTCTGGTACTGAAGGTGTAGATCGGCGAATGGTACTCGCATCAAGCCTCCTTGCGCGGCGCCATGCGGCGCGCGGGATTGCCGGCATAGGTACCGGGCTCGGTGATATCTTTCGTAACGACCGCCCCTGCCCCAATCACGACATCGCTCGCGATCCGGACCGGCAGGATGGTTGCGTTGGAGCCGATCGAAACGCGGTCTCCGATGACCGTCGTGCGCCACAGCTCCTTGCGTCCACGGGCCGGGCCGCCCGTTGCGAAGGTATCGTTGACGAACATCACGCCGTGACCCACGAAGCAGTCGTCGCCGATAGTCACGAGCTCGCAGATGAAGGCGTGCGACTGCACGCGGGTGCGCGCCCCGATCATCACGTCCTTCTGGATCTCAGTGAAGGGCCCGATGAAGCAGCCGTCGCCGATGACGCAACCATAGAGGTTGCAGGGCTCGACCAGCTTTACGCCGGCGCCGAATTTGACGTCGTCGCGTACGCCGACCCGATGTACTTCCGGCATGTTCATGCGGTCAGCCCGAGGCGGCTCCTGCGCGGTTCGAAACGAAGCGCTACCTCCTTGCCGGTTTCAATCGACTCGTAAAGCGCCGAAATCAGTTCCAGGCTCTTTCGGCCCTGAAGACCGTCCACCAGTGCGGCGCGCTCGTGCAGCAGGCAATCTACCACGTGCTGGTAATAGGCCTGATGGCCAAATCCGTAGACGTTCGGCGGATTGACCGAAAACTTCTCGACAACCTCCTTGTCGCTTGGAAGCTCGTCGACGAAGCGCCAGTGCCTGATCTGGTTGACGGCGAAGCCGGCGATCTCGACCGCGCCCTTTTCGCCGAGGATCGAGAGCGAGCCTTCGAGATCCTTCGGACGAACCGCCGTCGTCGCCTCGATGATGCCCAGCGCGCCGTTGCGGAATTTCAGCGTTGCGACTGCGGTATCCTCGGTTTCGATCTTCACAAGCGCCGTCGTGGCGCGGGCGTGCACGCTGACGACGTCGCCGAAGAACCACTCCAGCATGTCGATGTGGTGGCTCGCCTGGTTCGTGAGCACGCCGCCGTCATAGGCCCAAGTGCCGCGCCAGGCGTCCTGGTCGTAATAGGCCTGGTCACGGCACCACCGCACCCGGACCGTTCCGAGCACCAGCTTGCCGAAGCGACCGGCGTCGAGAGCCTCGCGGGCCTTGACCACCGGCACGTTGAAGCGGTTTTGCTTGACCACGAACAGCTTCACGCCGGCTTGGTCGCAGGCCCGGATCATGTCGTCGGCATCCTGGAGCCGAAGCGCCATCGGCTTTTCGACGACCACGTGCTTGCCCGCCTTCGCAGAGGCGATCGCATGCTGGGGATGCATGCCGCTCGGTGTCAGCACGGTAACGACGTCGATGTCCTTCCTGGCAAGGAACGTCTCGATGTCGTAGTCTGCAGGTATTCCGAATTTCGTCGCCACAGCGTCGGCGCGCTCGCGGACCGGATCGCAAACCGCGATCAGCTTGGCATTTTCGATCTGATTGGAGCCAAGCAGATCCGCGTGCCGTTTGGAGATACGTCCGCAACCGAGCAAGCCGAATCTGAGCATGAAACCTTCCCCCTGATCACGCAGGCCGAGGCCAGGACGCCTCAATATCCGCCCCCTCGCGGCCTAGAGGTCTATACGCAAAAGCTCTTTTAGATCAAGCCAATTGGCACCCGCCGGAGATGACAACCGGGCGCAATTTCCACGAGAAATCAATTGCACCGACCTGTCCCTATCCCTATCCCTATCCCTGTCCTGCGGAGCCTTCCAGCCCGAAACGCGAACTGCGAGCTTCGCGGGGCGCGAAAAACTCCAAAAAATGGACTCGGCCCGTCATTTCGCCTAACAGTCGGCGAACCAGTCTAAAAGACTGTGAGATTTCAAGCCAAGTTCAAGAGCATGACTGACCAAGCCACTGCCGCGATTCTGGGGACACTTCAGTCGTTTCGCGTTACTTTTCTGTCTGTCGCGGGGATCATCTTCGTCGTCCTGGCCGCGGCCATCTTCATATTTGTCCAGCCCCGTTCGCTTGTCCGATCCGCGGTCGAGATCGGAGCCTTCGCCTTCAACGGGCGGGAGGAGCCGATCCAATCGCCGGAACTGCTCGCAAAGCGCATACCCGTTGTCTATGGGCCGGCCGCCCTGGCGGCATTGGCCAAGAACGGCGCGCAACAATCGACGCTCGGCGCACTCCAAAATTTGTCGGCCGACAGCATCGGCCAGACGGTGAGCATCCAGAGCACCATCGACCCCGCCGCCGCCGAAGACGCCAAGGCGCTCCATCAGAAGATCATCGACCAGATCGTGGAAGAGGACGCCAAGCGCAGCGACTTCGTGCGCGAGGCCGCCTCCCTGCGGACTGTGCTGATGAAGCAGACCAGCGACGGGGTGGACCAGCAGATCGCGGAATATGGGAAGGTGCTCGACCGCGTGGGCGGACTGCTGGCCGAAACGGAGGGCTCGATTCGCGACATGCAACTCGAGCGCAGCACGGCGCTCCAGCGCGCCGCAACGCAGCTCGAAGCGGACAACAAGGCGATGCCCGACATTGACGGGTTCCGCAAGGAAATCGCGAGCCGCGTGGAATTGCTAGCCGTCCTGAACGAGGATCGCGCCCAATCGACGCGCGATCTCACCACGTTACGCTCCCAGCGCGATGCCCTTGCATCGACTCTCCTCGAGGCGCAGATCGCCGCGAGGGCGTTCAAGAGCACGCGCATCGCGCTCGCGCCCGAGGTCATGCTGCAACCGGTGGGCACAAAGCGGCTCTCCCTCTTGGTCATCGCCGCGGTCGCCTCGATCCTGGTTGCATTCGGAGCGATTGCCTTTCTTCACACCTTCGTCGTCACGAAGACCTGACGGATCGGCCGGCCACGGTCTCGCGGCCAACCAATCCCTGCGCAGATGAGCAGCGAAGTGGACGAGATCTTGAACCGTAGCCCCATCGAGGTCGACACGAGCCGCAACGAGGGACTCGGGCCGGTCTTCCTCATCTACCTGCACGTGGCCGCCTGCTTCGTCTCCATGGCCTATGTCGTGCAGTACTACGCGCCGCTCATGCGCCTGACCCCCACGAACAGCGACAGGCTCTTGCTCGCCGCGCTGAACATCGCACCCTTCGCTCTGCTCTCGATCCTGTTCGCCGTGTGCCGCTTCAGCTTCGGCTACCTCGTCGGCTTCTACTTCTTCACCATGCTGATGGGATACCTCTGGCTGCTCCCGCTATCGACGTTCTCTTACGACCACGTCGTGGCCTATGCCTCGGCATTCGCCTCGGGACTGACGTTCCTCTTGCCCGCCATGCTGATGTCGATACCGGCCAGACAGAGGTTCGTTTTGTCGGAGGCCGGCTTTCGAAGGCTGCTGACCTGCATCCTGGTGCTTGCCGCCGCAGCACTCGGAGCCGGCGCGCTCTACAATGTTCGGCTGGTCGGGATCTCCGAGATCTACAATTTCCGCAACCAGCTCGAATTTCCGGCCTGGCTCTCGTACGGGCTTGGGATCACCTCGAACGTCCTGCTGCCGTTCGCCTTCGCCTGCTTCGTCGTCGAGGGCGCCAAGTGGCGGGCCGCCCTGTGCCTGCTCCTGCTGCTCATGTTCTATCCTATCACCCTGGCCAAGCTTTCGCTTTTCGCGCCGGTGTGGCTGATCATTCTGGCGGTCGCATCCCGGGCCTTCTCGACGAGAACCGCGGTGATCCTGTCTCTGCTGGTACCGATCCTGTTCGGCATATTGCTGGCCAGGCTGCTCGACCTGAACGTCATCTCGTTTCAGCAGTTCATCGCCTATTTCAGCCTGGTCAATTTCAGAATGATCGCGCTGACCTCCAGCGCCCTCGACTTTTACAACGACTTCTTTGCCCATCATGACCTGACCTGGTTCTGTCAGGTGAACGCCCTTAAATCCTTCATCGACTGCCCCTACCGCGAGCCATTGGCGATCGTGATGCAGAACGCCTACAATGTGGGGAATTTCAACGCATCACTGTTCGCAACCGAAGGCATCGCCTCGGTTGGCGTCGGACTTGCGCCGCTCGCCGCCTTCATTTGCGGCCTGGTCGTGGCGGTCGGCAACTCCGCCTCCTCCGGCCTGCCATCGCGATTTGTCCTGTTGTCGGCCGGCGTGCTCCCGCAGATCTTCCTCAACGTCTCCCTCACGATCACTTTCGTGACCAACGGCGCTGCACTGCTCTTCATACTCTGGTACGTGACCCCCCGGCCACTCTTCGGCAAGCCGGCATGAAAGCCGCGGAACGAGTCCTCGGACCGACCGGGGCCTTCGGCCTCACGACCCCTTCGTCGTGGCAAGGACGCCTGCTGCTGCTTTGGATTCACCTGGTCGTCTGCTGCGTGTCGCTGGTCTATGTCGCCCAGTTCTACGGTTACACCGGAGCGGTCGCCTTCGCGCAGGCGCAGTTGCCGACAGCGGCCCTGGTCGTCCTGCTGCTCGCGGCAGTCGCCGTCCTCTTTGCGCGTGCCCGGTTCAGTTTCGGCTATTTCGTGGGCTTCTATCTCTATACCCTGATCGTCGGCTATGCGTGGCTGCGTGTATTCTCGAAATTTCCCTACGACCGGGCGCTGTCGCTCGCTTCCGCCATCGCTTCGATCGTCGCGTTCCTGGTCCCGGTGCTTTTCATCACCGGACCCATCAAGCAGCATGTCGTTCTGAGTGATGACGCGGCGAAGAAGTTGCGGCTGGTCATCCTGATGATCGCGGCCGCGACAGTCGCGGCGGGCACATTCTACAATTTCAGACTGGCGGGCATCGACACGATCTATGACTTCCGGAACGCCTTGGAATTTCCTGCTCCGCTCCGGTACGCCATCGGCATAACGTCGAACGCGCTGCTGCCGTTCGCCTTTGCCAGCTTCGTCACGAGCGGTGAAAGAGTGAAAGCAGCAATTGCCCTTCTGCTGCTGCTGGCGTTCTATCCAATCACCTTGACCAAGCTGACCTTCTTTGCCCCGTTCTGGCTGCTCTTTCTCGCGGTGGTCGCCCGAGGGTTCGAACCAAGAGCCGCCATTCTCCTGTCTCTGCTCCTGCCGATCTCCGGCGGACTGTTGCTGATCATTCCCTACAAGCTCGGAGCCATCCCGTACGAGCTGTTCATCAAATACTTCTCGGCAATCAACTTCCGGATGATCGCGTTCCCCTCGATCGCACTCGACGTCTACAACGACTTTTTCTCGACCCATCAGCTAACGCACTTTTGTCAGATCCTTCTGATCAAGACGTATCTTGGCTGTACCTATAACGACCCGCTATCGGTCCTGATGTCCAAGAATTATGAGCTCGGGAACCTGAACGCATCACTGTTTGCCACCGAGGGCATCGCATCCGTCGGGCCCCTTGCGGCGCCGGTCGCGGCGGCCGCCTGCGGGCTCGTCATCTCTCTTGGAAACCGGGCCTCGGCCGGCCTGCCTCCGAGATTCGTCATCCTGTCGGGGGGATTGTTGAGCCAGGTGCTCCTGAACGTACCATTGGCCACGAACCTGCTGTCGAACGGGGCCCTGATCATCTTCATTCTCTGGTACGTTACGCCGAGGCCGGCTTTCACCGCCCAGTCGGACCGAGCGAAGGCTCCGGCGCCTGCACGTTGAGAAAACCAATGCTAATCGTCGAGGTGTTGAATGCATAACGTTCTGATTACTGGAGGGGCCGGATTCATCGGCCAAAATCTGGTGCATGCGTGGCGGGCGGCTCGTCCGGATGACCGGCTGGTCGTCGTGGATGCGATGACATATGCGGCCAACATCCGCAGCCTCGAACCGCTGATCGCGAACGGCGGCATCGTCTTCGTCAAGGGCGACATCAGGAATGCGGGTCTGGTGCGCGCACTGTTTGACGAGCACAAGTTCGATCGCGTGCTGCATCTGGCCGCGGAATCCCACGTCGACCGTTCCATCGTCGATCCCGAGGCGTTCCTCCAGACCAACGTGCTCGGCACGTTCACCCTGCTCAAGGCGGCCCTCGATGCCTGGCGCGCCTCCGACACGATGCGGCATGCGCGCTTCCTCCACATCTCGACCGACGAGGTCTATGGATCGCTCGAACCGACGGACCCGCCCTTCTCTGAGTCCACGCCCTATCGTCCGAATTCGCCCTATGCCGCCAGCAAGGCGGCCAGCGACCATCTCGTCCGCTCCTTCGTGGTGACTTATGGGCTGCCCGCGCTGATCACCAATTGCTCGAACAATTACGGCCCCTATCAGCACCCGGAAAAGCTGATTCCCCTGATGATCATCCATACGCTGGAGGGCAAGCCGCTGCCGATCTACGGGGATGGGTCGAACATTCGCGATTGGCTGCACGTGTCCGAGCACTGTCGGGCGCTGATGACGGTCGTCGAGCGGGGATCTCCGGGCGAGACCTACAATGTCGGCGGCGGCAGCGAGCGGAACAATCGCGATGTCGTCGGCACGATCTGCGATCTGATCGACCGCGCGTTTGCCGGAAGTCCGGCGCTGGCCGCGCGCTTTCCGTCATGCCCGGCGGCGACCAACCAATCCTGCCGCTCGCTGATCCGATATGTCACGGACCGGCCCGGCCACGACCACCGCTACGCCATCGATGCGCGCAAGCTCGCAAACGAACTCGGCGAAAGCTGCAGCATCACCTTCGAGGCCGGCCTCGATCAGACCGTCCACTGGTACCTCGACCACCAGAGCTGGTGGGACGAGATCGTAAGCGGCGGCTACAAGGCCTGGCTCGACAAGAATTACAGCTTCCGGATCGCGGTCTAGGGGATGCGCATTCTGATACTCAACGCCGACTACCCGCGCTTCCTGGCGTGGCTGTACCGGCGCGACCCTGCCTTGTCCGAGGCCTCCTACGTCGACCAGATGTCGGCGAGGAACGCGACCCTGTTCGGCGTGGCCGATTTCTACTCGCGCAACTTCGCCGAACTCGGCCATACCGCGGCGGAGATCCACGTCAACAATTCCTATCTGCAATCGGCCTGGGCGCGCGAACACGGCATGACCATCGAGGCACCTGCCGAAATCACGTCCAGCAAGGTACAGCGGCTCCCCGGCTGGCTGCAGCGGGCGGCGGTGCCCTTCAAGCCGTTGCTGCGTCCACTGGCGCGGCGTGTGGGCCTCAGCCCGCGCCTCGACTCACAGAGCGAACGCATCCTGCTCGCGCAGATCGAGGACTTCCGCCCCGATCTCATTCTCAATCAGGACGCCTTCCACGTCGACACACGCCTGATCCGCCGCATCAAGGCATTGTGCAACCCGGTCATCATCGGACAGGTCGGCATCGAGCCGTCCCCCGGCGAAGACTGGGCCGCCTACGATCTTATGATTTCGCAGTTGCCGACGACGGTCGAGTGGTTCCGCAAACGCGGCAGTCGCGCCGAGGTCAACCATCTGGCCTTCGACCCGGTCGTGCTGGAACGCCTTCCGGCGGCGGTCGAGGCTCCCGTCGACGTGTCATTCGTCGGAACAATCTCCGATGATCACCGCCAGCGGATCACGCTGCTCGAGGCCGTGGCGCGACACTATGATCTCAAATTGTGGGGCACGCTGCCGCGAACGCTTGCTGCATCCTCGCCCTTGCACGCCTGCTTCCAGGGCGAGGTCTGGGGCGCGGACATGTATCAGGTGTTGCGGCGGTCGAAGATCACGTTGAATTCGCACATCGACCTCGCCGGCCGGGAGGCCGGGAACATGCGCTTGTTCGAGGCGACCGGCGTGGGGACATTCCTGCTCACCGACTTCAAGGACAATCTTCACACCCTGTTCGAGCCCGATCGCGAAATCGCCGTGTGGCGCACGGTCGACGATTGCCTGAAGACCGTCGAGCGATATCTCGACGATGCCGGCGGCCGCACCACCATCGCGCAGGCTGGTCACGCAAAGACCCTCGGCGAACACACCTATCGTCATCGCACGAGAGAGATTCTCGGTTACGTCGAAACCTTGAGGCCCTGACCATGAAGCTGCCCCGCGCAATCAGGCAAATCGGCAAACGCGTTGTCAACGCGTCGCCGCTGCTCCGCCGGCAGATCCTGACGTCGACCGACTACAGCGTGCTTGGCGGGGTCGAGGAAGCCCGGAAGGCGCAGGCTTCATCGGGTGGTTGGCTCGCTGCGCGGACCGTGCGCCGTCAGGAGCGGGCCTATCTTGGCCTGATCGCCGCCATGAAGCGGGGCGAGCCGCGGCTCGACCTCCAGGTGGCCGCCGAGGCTGTTGCTGCGACCGGCATCGGGCAGCCTCGATTGCTCGAGGTGGGATGCGGCAGCGGCTACTATTCGGAGGTATTCGATGCCCTGGTCAAAGGCGGACTGCTTTACACCGGCATCGACTATTCCGCCGCAATGATCGAGCGGGCGCATGCCAACTACCCGTCCGCAGCCTTCGAGGTCGCCGACGCGACCGCCCTGCCCTATGCCGACGCCGCCTTCGATATCGTGTTCAACGGCGTATCGCTGATGCACATCATCGATTATCCCGCAGCGATCCGCGAGGCGGCGCGCGTCGCCGACTACTGCATCCTGCACAGCGTGCCGGTGTTCGACGATCACCCGACGACATATCTGCGAAAATATGCCTATGGCGCGCCGGTGGTCGAGATCGTTTTCGGCAGGCAGGAACTGATCGGCCTGTGCGAAGCAGCCGGGCTGCGCCTGGAACGAAGCTGGCCGTCCATTCCGTATGACGTGTCCAAGGTGACAGGCCATCGTTCGAAAGCAGAAACCTATCTCCTCTCGAAAAGGAAATAGTCGGGGTGAGAGGCCGCCGCAATCAACTGGACGTCACAGCGGCGCGACGACAGTCCTGACGTAGGGTCCCACGACGTTGTCGAGAAGCATCATCTGCTTGATCTGCGACAGACTGGCCCAGCGGTAGGTACGATCATCGATCGTCAGCGCGGACGCGTCCTCCACGAACAGGATCATGTTTTCGTTCGACTTCTGCCAGAAGCGGCTGCCTTCCTCATTGTGCTTCGATCTGTAGATTAGACGAATATTGTCGGACGGATCGAGGCATTCCGCAAATGGCGCGCGGCGGGCGCCTTTCAGGCCGCGGATGTTTTCCCACGTGCTCTGAATGGTCGGGCAGAACTGCAGATAGCCTATGTTGCCCGGATCGGCCTTCGCCTGCAGCAGAAACTCCACGCCACGATCTCGCGTTTCCCGGGACAGCAACGCGAGAACGCCGCCATCGGTCTGCGTGAAAATCGGCTGGTCCCATCCAGCTATCTCGCGAAGGCCGGGCGCGCTCTGCACCCTCACGCCCTCGATCCGGAAGAATTGTCCGCTCACGTTGTGGATATTGCCGTCGTCGTCCTGTCGCCAGTTCGCGACATCGCGCAATGCGATCAAATGAGCAGAAAACGGCACCTCTTTGCGGCGGTCTTGCAGCCACTCAATCAGCTCGGAAGGGTCATTGGCTTCCGCGTACAGTGAAGCCCGCAGCCTGTCCCTCAGCCAATCGAGGTTCTGATGCTCGGCCATGCTAGATTTCCGCTCTCACGACATCAATGATCTCGTCGACCTCGTCGTCCGTGAGGTGCGGATAGATGGGCAAGGAGAAGATTCTTTGTGCCTTCTTCTCCGCAACGGGAAACTGTCCAGGGCGATAGCCGAGATCGTGATAACCTCGCATCAGGTGGATGGGCCACTTGTACTGCACACCACATTTCAGGCCTCGCGCCTGGATTCGTGCCAAGGTTTCGTCACGGTCACGCGGCGCCTCCACCACAAAGAGGTGGTAGACGTGACGGCCATAGTTGTTCTCGGCCGGCATCTCAAGGCCGCAACCCGCAAAGCCGCGCCGGTAACGGCCGGCGATGCTACGGCGGCGCTCGATCCAACCTTCCACTCTCGGCAACTTCAGCGAGAGAATTGCTGCCTGAACCTCGTCCAGCCTTGAATTGAACCCATGTCTCTCCGCGTAGTAGGTCTGCTCCATACCGTAGAAGCGCAGCGAACGGGCGAGATCGATGACTGCCTGGTCACGGCTGAGGACCATTCCGCCGTCGCCATACCCTCCGAGCAGCTTGGTCGGATAGAACGAGAACGACGACGCATGACCAATGCTTCCCGACTGCCGCCCCTTGTAGAGCGCGCCCTGCGACTGGGCGCAGTCCTCCATCACCTTGAGCCCGTGCCGCTCGGCTAGCGCCATCAGCGGGTCCAGATCGACGCACTGGCCATACAGATGGACCGGGATGATCGCCCTCGTGCGCGGCGTGATTGCCCCCTCGACCTGCTCGACATCCATGAGGAAATCATTGTCCCGCACGTCGACGAAGACCGGGCGTGCGCCGAGCGTCTGGATCGCCGATACGGTCGGGACCGCGGTGTTCGGCACCGTGATGACCTCGTCGCCAGCCTTCACGCCGAGCGCGGCGAGCGCAATGTAGATCGCATCGGTGCCGCTATTGACGCCGACGCCTCCGGTCACGCCGACGCATTCGGCCATCTGGCGCTCAAAAGCCAGCCCCTCCGGCCCGAGAATCAACTGACCTGAGCTGAAGACACGATCGACCGCAGCGAGAATCTCGTCCCGCAACTCGTCATATTCGCGTCCGTATTCCCAAAACGGCGGCAGCATTGGTCACCACTGATTCACTGCTCTTGACTCTGAAGTGTGTTCAGAACGAACTAGCAAACCTCTTCTGGAATGTCGACATCGGTAGTTTTGACAGAACACAGCCAAGGGTATGATCGGGAGGTCCTGCAGTGCCCCCAAAGTATGAACGCAAGCAGCATGCGCGGATTCTAGCGCGCAACTCCCTTGTAGACGAAAAAGGCCCGCCCGGTCACGACGTCGAGTACCTGCAAAACTCGCGTTGCCAAATTTCGCACCTTGCCCTCGAGGTATTTCCTGAGACCGACATTCGATGACCGCCCATGCGGCTTCATTTTGGGAACAGCCAGAAGCGCGCTGGTGCTTCGCTCGATCTCGAGCAATTCATTGATGTACGGCTTATAGATGTGCTCGCGCGCGTTCATGGAGAAAGGCGCCCGATAGCGCCGGTGACTGTTGAAAACGAACCAGACCAGGCCCTTCTTCAGCCCCTGGAAATGGAAAAATATCAGCGGGTGCGCCTTGTCGATGATGACGGTGTCGTTGCTGAAATCGATTCGATAGTTGCCGATGTTCCAGGGAGCCAGGTTCGCTCCGATGTTATCGATAATCTTAACCCGCGCGGATAGACCGGGAAAGGCATCGAGATAACCCTGATCAGCAAAGCGCCCGTTGTCCACGTAATCATAGCACCATTCGATGCACTTCTTTCGCCACCACTCGATGACTGCCCGACCGTCCGGCTCGTTGCGAACGCCGACCCAACCGACATTGTAAGTGCCGAACTTCTTCAGCCGCGCGATCTCCCGGGTGTAACGGTGGGGAATGATCGCAACCGACGAGCCTTCGAGCTCATGATAGATCGTCTCGGGCGACGCGTAAAAATAGAGATCGCCGTCCAGATACGTCACCCATTCCGCGTCTTGCTCTCGTTTCAGCACGAAGAGCATCCAGGCCGGCGAACAGGTGAAGAAATATTCGATCGTGCTGCGCGTCGACCGCGTCGCCGCCACCTCGGGATCAGCGGCCTCGAAATCGGCGAGCCGGCACGGCACGAGATGCGGAAGGTCGAGCGCTAAGAGCGCGCGGTAGCAGATGTCATTGAGACAGAGCACCCACAACCGCGCACCCGGCGCATATCGTTGCAGCGACTGATACAGGGCGACGCCCCGCGGCAGGTAGTTGTGGTCAAAGTAAGTGCAGTAGACGCGCTTCGCCATGATGCCTTGTCGGTCAGCCGGAAGGGGCGCGGCGCGCGGAAGAGTCGTGCCGAAGACGTCCCCGCTCCATTCCTAGCCCAGAGGTGGAGACCTAGCAACGCAGCCACCTCTCCCCGGTCTAACGCACTGGAAAAATTAACGATTTTTCTCTCTGGGGATGGGTCTTGGCATCGACTCGACCGTCTCCGACCTTTGAGTTGGCTACGGCGCGTGCTAACGGACCACCCTACCCTAAGTAGCCGTGAACACTGACATAGAGTGCGAGCACATGAAACGCAAAGGAATCATTCTGGCCGGCGGTCGCGGAACCCGGCTCTATCCGTTGACGCTTGCCACCTCGAAGCAATTGCTGCCGATCTACGACAAGCCGCTGATCTACTACCCTCTGACCACCTTGATGCTTGCCGGAATCCGCGAGCTGCTGATCATTACGACTCCGGAGGAGATCGACCAGTTCAAGCGGCTGCTCGGCGATGGACGGCAATGGGGCATCGAGTTGTCCTTTGCCATCCAGGATCATCCGGGCGGCATCGCCGAGGCATTCCTGATCGGCCGCGAGTTCCTGGCCGGCAGTGCCTGCGCGCTGATCCTCGGCGACAACATCTTCTATGGCGACAACCTGCGCGCCCTGATGCGTAATTCGGCCGAGCGGACGCGCGGCGCAACGGTATTCGCCTGCTGGGTCGACGATCCCGAGCGCTATGGCGTAATCGAGTTCGACCTATCGCACCGTCCGGCGGGAATCGTCGAGAAACCAAAGGCGCCGAAGTCGAACTATGCCGTAACGGGCCTCTATTTCTACGACGAGCGCGTCGTCGATGTCGCGCGCGAAATCAAGCCTTCGGCGCGCGGGGAGCTCGAGATCACCGACGTCAATCAGTGGTATCTGGAACGCGGCGAGCTTCGCGCCGAGCGTTTCGGCCGTGGCTATGCCTGGCTCGATGCAGGAACTCACGAGTCGCTGCTCGAAGCTTCGGAGTTCATCTACATCGTCGAAAAGCGGCAGGGACTGAAGATCGCCTGTCCGGAGGAAGTCGCCTTCCTCCAGGGCTTCATCGATGCAGAACAGCTCGTGAAGCTCGCCGAGCCGATGAAGAATACCGCCTACGGCAAATACCTCATCCGCCAAGCCAGCCTCCTCTAACAGACGTCGTCCGGACCAGCGGGTGATAGTCCGCTAGTCCGGAACCGACGCCATCAGTGTCGCACGAATGCGGCGAGTCCAGACCACGCCGGCCACGAGACACACTGCGACCAGCCACAGCACGCTTTCGCCGACGAGGCGTGGGAAGCCCGCAAGCGGTAGCGAGGACCTGATAACGGCGCCGAGGCCGTATCCGAGGACAATGATGACCGTGGCGACAATGCCGCTGAACAGCAGGTGGCGAAATGCATTCTGCAACGTCTGGCGCATGAGGATGGAGCCGAGCACGCCCATTTGAATCAGGAGATCGCTCAGCACGATCGCGATCGCCGCTCCGAGCACGCCCAGCACGGGGATCAGCGTTATGGACAGAACCAGGAAGGCGACGAGCTGCAGGCCTTTCGTACGAACCAGAAGGTCCCGTCGATTGCTGTAATTGGCGAAGGAGAGCGCGAGCAGCGATGGCGCGGTGGCGACGGAGCCGAGCAGCAAGGTCGCGGTGAGCGCAGCGTCATAGGGGACGCTGCCATGCGTCCATAGGGCGAAGAAATCCGGCCAGAACGGCAGGAGGCCCGACACGATCAGGCTGGACAGGATGGTGACGAGCAGCGAGCCCCGTGCAAAGAGCTGGCGCAGACGATCCCTGTCTCCGATGGCGTAGTCATGCCCGAGCTCGGCGGCGAGCGGCAGGCTGACCTGGACGCACAATCCCCTCAGAAGCCCAACGACCACTCTCGTCAGTCCCCACTGCGCGACTGCAATACGATCGACTAGGAACGCGCTGACCAGGAGCACGGGCGCGTTGAGCAACGCAAGCTCCGTCACGTTGGCAACCGCGAACGGAAACGCCAGCCGGAATTGCCCGACCGACCAGCGCCAAAACTGGCGCCGGAACACCGGCGCCTGCTTCCGACGAAGGAACGGAAACAGGTGCGGCGCATCGATTGCGACAAGGAAGAACGCCATCGCAACCTGCGTCGAGAGGAAGGCGACAGCGACGGCGACCAGCGTACCGAGCATCAGGATGGCGACGAGCTGAGCCAGTTGTGCGACGAGGATAGCGCCGTTCTGCAGCCACACCGCGCGGCCGTACTCGCCGCGCGCCCGGTACAGCGCCGACACCAGGTTGGACGGCAGGATCACCAGCAC
Organism: Bradyrhizobium sp. ISRA430; assembly: GCF_029909975.1. Lineage (NCBI taxonomy): Bacteria > Pseudomonadati > Pseudomonadota > Alphaproteobacteria > Hyphomicrobiales > Nitrobacteraceae > Bradyrhizobium > Bradyrhizobium sp. ISRA430. Next base: position 8,391,386 of record NZ_CP094516.1, on the reverse strand, counting down.
GCCAATTGTCATGACAAGAAGGGCGGTGTCGAACCCCGCCACTCCCTGGAATCCCAGCACGGCGGCCGGCGGCGCAAATTGCGTCAGCGCCAGCACGACCACGCTGAGCGCGCCCGCCACGGCGAAATAGATCAGCCGCATGCGCGCGTAGAAGCTTGCCGTGCGCCCGTCGGGATCGACGCTCGACTTGAAGGTCAGGAAGCGATTGATCGCGTGGAGCTGCAGGCCGGCATCTGCGATGAGCATAAGATTTCCAGCGGCGAGGATGGCCAGCCAGGCCGCGAGCACATCGCTGCTCCAGAAATGCAGGAAGACCGGGACGAGCAGGACTTGCTGCGTGATGCCAAGAGCCAGCTGGACCAGATTTGCCGACCAGCCTTGAACAAGGCGGCGAACCCGGCTATGACGCCCGGAGTCGGCTGGCCCCAAGTTTCCGCTCGCATCGGCTTTGTGATTCAAGGCCATCTCTCTCCACGGGAGCGAGCTAGCAGCCTCGCGGATGGATGTCGATATGATTTCCGGCGAGACCCCGCGGTCGACATCGATGAGTAAGGAATGATATCCGAGTTCATACCCTTTAATCGGCCACATCTGACCGGAAACGAGCTGGGCTATATCGAGCAGGCGCAGCGGAATTTCCACCTGTCCGGCGATGGTCCGTTCACGAAGCGCTGCCACGAATGGCTCGAGCGGAACACCGGATGTGCCAAGGCGCTGCTGACGCACTCCTGCACCTCTGCTCTCGACCTTGCCGCAATGCTGCTCGACCTCGAGAGCGGCGACGAAGTCATCGTGCCCTCCTTCACCTTCGTATCAACCGCGAACGCGTTCGTTCTTCGCGGCGCGGTGCCAGTGTTCGTCGATGTGCGCGAGGACACGCTTAACTTGGACGAGCGGCAGATCGAGGCCGCGATCACATCGCGGACGCGCGCGATCGCGCCCGTGCACTATGCTGGCGTCGGCTGCAACATGGACCCGATCCTGGCGATCGCCGAGCGTCACAACCTCAGCATTGTCGAGGATGCCGCCCAGGGCATCATGGCCGACTACAAGGGACGCGCGCTCGGGGCGATCGGTCGTATCGGAAGCTTCAGCTTTCACGAGACCAAGAACATCATGTCCGGCGAAGGCGGGTGCATCCTTCTGAACGATCCCGAACTCGTCACCAGGGCCGAGATCATGCGCGAGAAAGGGACCAATCGCAGCCGGTTCTTCCGCGGCGAAGTGGACAAGTACAACTGGCAGGATGTCGGCTCGTCCTTTCTGCCGAACGAGATGACCGCGGCGTTTCTGTGGGCCCAGCTCGAGCAGGCCGACCGCATGACGGCCGAGCGGTTGGCGATCTGGAATCGCTACCACGGCATGCTCGCCGGACTGGAGCAGCGGGGCCTGCTGCGCCGTCCTATCGTGCCTGACGGTTGCCGCCAGAACGGACACATGTACTACGTCCTGCTGTCCCAAGATATCGACCGCGGTACGGTTCTCGCCGCGCTCAAGGAGCACGGAGTTCACGCGGTGTTCCACTATGTGCCGCTTCACTCCTCGCCAGCGGGACGGCGGTTTGGTCGCGCGGCCGGCGAACTCAAGACCACGACATCGGTCTCGGAACGGCTGATCAGGCTGCCGTTCTGGATCGGCTTGAGCGAATCGCAGCAGGAGCGGGTCTGCGACACGCTGCGGCAAATTCTCCTGCACTGATCCGAAAAGCGTAGCCGTCATCGCTACGGCTTCGCCGCCCTGGCCCGCTCGCACGCATCGACAGCGTCCTTCAGGTCCCGCACGGGCTTGTAAAGGCGCTGCTCGAATTTGACCGGCGCGAACGCCCGGACCGATTGGATTACTCCAACTTCCTTGTAGTCGCGTAAGACGTCGATACCGAACGGACTGAGCACGTCAAACGAAAACGAATCGGGCGAGCCGGGTTCCGTCAGCAGCCAAGACGAGGCGAGCTGTGCGCATCCGACATTTGCCAACGCAGCTTTCAGGAAGTTGCTGCTGCCGGGATATCCCGCACTCAGCCATGCGACGCCGGGGGGCTTCCCTCCAAGAGCATAGATAGCGCCGGGACTGACGCCGCTCAAATCGATCACCGGGCGACCCAGCGCAAATCCGTTTTCGGCCGCAATGGTCCTGAGATTGCGGACATAGGCTGCCGCTTCGGAATTCAGCAGGAGTTGTTGATTGCCGCTGCCGAATTCGCTCGCTGTATTCTGCATCCGCAAAGGCGCGATCTGACGATAGGGATGCTCTGCTGAAGCAAACAGAATTCCAGTCGTTGCAACTAAGGCCGCCGCAAGGACGGGCGTAAGGCGCCAGCGGGCGAGAGGCCCCTCTTTCGCAGCCGGCGCGGTTTTGAGCACGACAGCGGCCATCAGCCAGAAGAAGCCTGCGCGCGCGCCATGTTGCCAATAATTGTTGTTGGTCCCAAGGGCGTATACGTACGGCAGTACGACAAAGAATGCGGTGGTCGCGAGGATCTCCCGCGAAAGAAGTGCACGCCTCCAAGGCGAAAAGAGCAGTGCCGCGACGACTGTCGCAAACAGGATCGCGCAGAACAGCAATGGCTGAAACGGTTCGTACGAGATCGTCGGACTCATCCACCCGAGACTCACACCGACCACACCTGCTGAAGCAATCGCGGCGATAGTCGCGGACGCGATCCTCAACGCCGACCTCGCGCTGGCGGTGAGCACGATCATGACGTAAGCGAGGACGAGCAGCTGCCCAAAATTGACCCGCTGCTCCCGGCTCAGGGTCAACCCATCCAGGTGAAATAGGTTTCCGAGCGACTGGCCGGCTGCCAGCACAGTGCTGAGCTCGAAGCCAAGCTGCATCCGGGCTACAAATCCCCGGAGCGAGCCATCGACGGCCAGCGCTACGAGGATCAGGATCAACAATGCGGTCAGAATGGACGCGAGCAATCCACGAATCGAGAATTTATCGACGGCAAGCGTGAAAGCGAGCACGAGGGCGCCGAGCAGAGCCGCCGCTGGCGGCTTGGCGAGAAACGCCAATGCACCACCCGCCCCGACAACAACCCATCCGCCGACGCTCGATCGTGCTAGAGCGCGGCTGGTCAGTAGCACTCCGATGGAGGTAACCATCAAGGATACGAACGTAAGGGAGTTGTAGTTCGGAGTCGGCAACCAAAGGTCAAAAAACGTTAACGCCCCGCTAGCGATTACTAGCGCGGGCGCAAGTAGCCGCCTCTCCGTTCCATCTGATTTCCCAGATGGGCTTGCAAGCAGCGTGTGTAGCGTAGTCAAAGACAGCAGGAAGGCGCAGCAAAAAATGATCAGTACGTTTGCTTGCCTGAGCAGCACAATATCCTGTCCGACGAGTCGGAATAGAGGATTATACACAAATCCAAACTGCGAAATGGATGCGCGATACTCTTGCGGAATTGCAATCCAGTTCAAATAAAAACCTTCGTCAGTAAAATCGACGCCGTGCTGGCAAAGACGTAGCATCCAAATCAGAACAGAGAAGCTAGCAATCAAGGATGCGCAAGAGGCCGTTGCTTCGAATATCTTCGCCAACTGCACATTTCGCATATTTTCTGTTGCGGCCGATGATTTGTGAGCGTCGAGCAAGGACAGTCCGAAGGGGCAATTCATTGATCTCGGGTGCTTATTGAATTGCTAACGTGCTAGATCAATGCACGTTTAGCAGGGGACATTGCGGTTCACTACTCCAATTCACACATGCCTTGATAACAATCCAGCCCTTATCTGAAACTGCGGCAGGCTTTTTTCAGCTTTTCAAGGGGCCGCCGTTTCTTTCGCGTCGACGCAGAATAGACTCGCACTCGCCGGCAGCCCGCGGAGCTAAGAGGCCTATCCTGCAGCCCGCTTCTTGATCGACATCAGAGACGAACAGGGATGTGATTGCCCCACTGCCTCTGCCGCATGCGATGACCTTCCAATCGACACCGTTCACGAGAATACCAAGCGCGTCGCCGTCGCCGACCTTGGCCCCGACCAGTATGGCGCCGTAATGACCGGCTTGCGAGCCGGCGGTGGATTGGCCAGTCCACCTTGGCGATGGAAATTGGAACGTTCCCGGGGGGGTGGCCAGCAAAGAGAGCGACACGGACCAGAGCAGACTACGCGAGCGGACCGGCTTGCTGGCTGGCACTGCGGCTGATCGGTGGCAAAACATCCATGCGAGACGAGGTGTAGCAACACCTGTTCGGACGTGGCGACTAGTCCCGATCTCGGCATCAACATTCCAACTTCCGAACCGGTTCCGGTGGCCAGAAGTTCAGTTTCTTCCCGATGACGCAATGCACAAAAAATGCTTAACGCGGAATGATGACACCCTAACCTTTCTTTTGTTGCCGCACGATGCGAGGGAGTTAGCCGAAGGCGCAATTTGCTTGACGCAATGATTTCTTCGCGTCTGAGAAGCGCAGGTGGCAGTGCCTACAACGATTTCTCTCCTGTCGATCATTTATCCACCACTCCTTGGCCAGCATATTCAGCGACCGCGGTCGGCTCCATCTCCGCGCACGCTGCTGACGGAATTTGGGTCGGGGACAGCAGCGCAGATAATCATACACCACGCCGCGGCCGGGCTCGCAGAGGACTGACCTAAGGCTGCTCGTGGCTGTTTCCGCTCGGCGAGCGGAATAAGAATGAGGGACACCATCACATAGTCGTCGCGATTGCAGGTCCTGACACTTGCGCCTTTCTTCCGCAGAAGAGGCGGCAAATCGAGGGTTCCTCACTGCAACCGAGCCGGTACTTCCTTGATAGCAAAGCCCACCAAGCAGCCTCACCTGAACGCCTATTGCAGCCGCTTCGAAGTCGATTGCAAGTCAAGCAGAACTGTGGACCGTTGTGAGTGCAAGCTGTAAAAGCCCGACTGAATAGCAAGCCGCGTCAGCCCAAGAAGCAGAAATCTTATCAGGGCCATTAAGTGAGAATCTCTATCATTCAGTCCTGCTACATCCCTTGGAAGGGATTTTTCGACCTGATCGGGCAATGCGATGAGTACGTGATCTTCGATCGCATGCAGTTTGTGAAGCGGCACTGGCACAATCGAAACCGTATTAAAACTGCCAACGGCCTCGAGTGGCTCACGATACCTGTCGTGACCAAAGGGCGGTTCGACCAGGCGATCGACGAAGTCGCTATCGAAAAGCCATGGGCCGAGAAACACTGGCGGGCACTCGAACTGGCCTATCGTCGCGCACCGTTCTTCGACCTGCTCGCGCCAGTCGTGCGGGTCTGGTACGAGCGGGCCGACAAGGAGACGCGCCTCACTGATGTGAACGAACTGTTCACGCGCGAGATAGCAGGGCTGCTTGGATTGAAGACACGCATTGTCCGGGATACAACCTATCCCGCAGACGGTACGAAAACTGTGAGGCTTCTTGCGATCGCGCGTGCCGCGGGCGCGGATCGCTATCTAAGCGGCCCTTCGGCACGAGCCTACCTTGACGAGGCTCTTCTCGCCGCTGACGGAATCACTACTGAGTGGATGAGCTACGACGGGTATCCGGAATACCCGCAGCTCCATGGCGGCTTTGAACATGGCGTGAGCGTGCTTGACCTACTGTTTGATACGGGTCCTGAAGCATTCCGATTCACCCAGCGTCGAGGCACAGCCTGACGCACAGGCCGCGTGTACGGGAAAAGAAGTCCCGCGACCAGATCGCGAAATTTGTCCTAGGATGCTTAGACGGTCCTCGTTGCTTGTCATTCGGCCTGCAAATTTGGGAGCCGATTGACACACGCGCGTCTGGGACCGCTAGGAATCAGATAATTCGACGCCGGCCCCGTCACTCTGGTTCGCAAATGACGAGCCGAAATCCTGCTGGACTCGGCCCGCTCGCGATGGTTGCATACGTCTGTCATTTTCGGACAATTTTAATTTCGCCAATGCAGGTGGTGCTGATTTGAGGACTCGAAATGAATAGAGGCGAAATTATTAAGTTCATCTCGGATCCTGCTGGACTCGGCATGCCTGATATGGCCGAATGGCTTGCAGATGCAGTAAAGGGCATATGCGGTTGGGCGATGCTCGGAGGCGCAGCGGTCGGAGGCTATGCAGCCGTCAATATTCAAGGCGCGGATGCTGCATCGAAAGGGGTGAAACCGGATTTTAGAAATGGAATAGCGCTTCTTCTCGCCGGCGCTGGGATCGGAGCCCTTGGAGCGGGCGCAGTTTGCACCAAAATCAGACTCTTTCTGAATGACACGTTCAATCAGTTTTCTACTGCTCGCGAAGCGATGCTCAATTTGACTCCCAGGGACAAGCAGCGTCTGGTGGCTGAGGCGCAAAGGCTCGTGCGAATGCGTCAGCAGATCGATCAAGTTCGGATGCCGGAGCGGTCCGACCCGCGCTTTACCCAGAGCGCCTAGCAAGCGCCCCCCCCCCGCTTTAGAGAGTACAGGGCTTGACGGAGACTATGTGGCTATCGATTGTCGCAACGTTGAGCTTACCCCACTGGCTGATAATCGCAGGGGTCTTGCTGGTAGTCATCGGTTCTATTGGCGCCCTGATCGCCAGGAGGAAGGCACAGGAACTTGATCCCTTCCCCGACCAGCCGACCGATACTCCGCGCCAACAGATGCCGCCGCTGCCAAAGCTCCTCAGATCCGGAGAGAGGAGCAAGGGCGAAGACCCGCCAGCTTGAACCGGGGGCGCTTTCCGGTGATCAACCTATTCCCGCCAGTCATTTTATCTAGCCTTCTCAGCTGGTTGAAGTTGTAACCAACTCAGCCAGACACGTTCTCACGGTGCCAGTTATGCACCGCTTATCCACAGGCAAAGACGAACGCGGGCGTGCCTGGATTGGGTCGAGTGCCGCGATTGCATCACGCGCGACGGCTTGAAGGAACACGGCGATCTGTTGCCTACATTATCACCACGACGAATGCGGTGCCATGGGGGACCGCCTCTCTGTCATAGTTCCATGTAAGGTTGTGGTTGGCATTTGCTCGCGCAATCGCCATTAATCGCGACATTTTCTTCGCGTCGAATTTTTTCAACTTGTTGCGGGGATTACTTAAATTATGGCGGGCTTGGAGCCGAGGCGGATCGACGAGGTCGACGCGCTGCCTTACTTGGTCAGCGTATTTATGGAGGATCGGGAGATCGCTTTGATCTGCTTCATTACCTTGTTTCTTCTTGGTGGCGCAGCAGTGTTGCTCACGGCCAAAACAACCTATTCCTCAAAGGCCATGCTGTCGCTCACGCCGTATTTCGAGGCGCTTATCAAGACGGAGACCGTTCTCGATCCTGTTTTGCAGAACCCGTCCTTGATCGGGAGCAGACCCCAATCGAGATAGCTCGAAATCAGTTGGCTGAGGCCGTAAACGTGTTCCCAGAGTTGATCGCAGGTTCAGGCGTGCGCACAATTTCGGTTTCCGGGGACACACCGGAGCAAGCACGCGCGGTTCTGCAAGTATTGCTCGAGAGTCAATTTGCCGCTTCGGTACCGCGAGGGACGAGCCGCGAATTTCTGTTGGAGCGGATCAAGAATCAAGCCGCCGCTCTCACGAACCTGAGAACTGTCGCGCGCTCCCTGCAGGAGAATGCAAAGACTGTCGAGGGGGCGAGCGAAGGAGAGCAATATTCTCGCGCGCTGGCGGCGCTGGTGTCAGACATCGCAACCAAGGAAATTGATCTATGGCAATTGCACAATAGCCTTCGTGGCATGCAGCCGGGCGATGTTATCGTACAGCCAACAACCGCCACGATACCTAATCCGAGGCGTTTGCTGGAGAAGCTGATCGTTGTTGCGACCCTGGCACTCGCCCTCACATTGGCATTGGTGACTTTACGGCGCCAGTGGCGCCGGCATTCCTCCTCTGGGCACGCCAAGCTGTCCATCGCGTGAAGACCCGATGGACTCGCAACCTGGTGAAATGCGTGCTCTGTTATTTGTGGGGCTGTGTACCCTGACCGCCGGGTATACGGGCGCGGATAGTCATGCGTATCTCCCTGCACTTGTGCGTGACAAAGAAGCCGAGCCACTGTCGGCTGCGGCTCCCGATCGCAAACGGTTGGTCGGCACGAAGCTGGATTAGCTGTTTACGGAGGGATCTCAGCCGACGAACGGCAGGTGTCATCCCCGAAACATGAGCCCGCAGCCGGGGTTGGACTGCTTCAAGCGGTGCAATAGAAGCCGGCCGCCCCGTCGCCGGCATTGAAGCAGATCACAGACCCATCGATCCTGCTGCGACTGGTGGTTCTCGCCTTTGACGGTGTACCGCGCCGTCGGCGATGCGCCATAGATATCGATATCGATCCGCAGGCAAGAGAGTGTCGCCTTGCCGTCGCTACGGTGCCCGTCCAAGCCTGCCTGACAACCCTTGATCGCAGTTAAGTTCTCTATCACTTTCGAATTGAAATGCTCCGGAAGAGTTCCGGGCTATTACCCCCGGCTCCGGGCCAATCGGAAAGCTTTGGGCCGAAGGTTACGACACCGGTTCAAAGTTCGCGATTTAGGAGTTCCGCACGTTTGCGCGTGCGGCTCGCGTATCGTATGACAATAGGCGGTAGGCCATTCCATAATGCCCAAGCGTTGCAAAATACGCTGTTTTCGCAAACTGCAAAATGATGCAAACCGTAAAGCTGAATGGTCCACTCGAAGGCGTGCCCTCCGTTTTGCACAGCAGCAATTGCCCTGTTGAATAGATCGTGTTCACTCCAATCAAACATCGGCGACTCGTACACTATTCGTGGCCAGCGGGCCTCAGCAATCGGAGGAGCGGCCGATGAAAATTTCGATCGTCACCACGCTCTATCGGTCCGCACCCTACATCCGAGAATTCCATCGGCGAGCGATCGAAACGGCTCGCAAGATAACCGACGACCTCGAACTGATCATGGTGAATGACGGATCTCCAGACGACAGCCTGGAGGTAGCTCTGCAACTGCAAAGCTCGGACCCTTGCGTTGTCGTCGTCGATCTTTCCCGCAATTTTGGACACTACAAGGCAATCATGACCGGATTGGCCTATGCCTCCGGCGATCTCGTATTCCTGATCGACAGCGACCTTGAGGAGCAGCCCGAAGACCTGGCCTTGTTCTATGAACGCTTTCGTCAGGGCGATTGCGATGTCGTCTATGGCGTGCAGCAGGCTCGGCGCGGCGGCTTTCTGGAGCGTGCTGGGGGCACCGTCTTTTTTGCCCTAGTCGACGCGCTTGGCGACCGACCTCTGCCGCGGAATCTCGTCACCTCGAGATTGATGAAAGCCGCCTACGTCAATGCGCTGATCCGACACCGCGATCGGGAATTCGTCATGTCCGATCTCTGGGAAGTCACTGGGTTCTGCCAAATCCCGATGGTCGTCGCGAAGCTCTCGAGTTCGCCGTCGACATACTCGATTTGGAAGCGGATCGATCTTGCAGTAAAGCACCTGACGACCTCGTCGACACGGCTGCTGTATCTCGTCTTTTATACTGGACTGTTAATCTTCATGACGTCGATTGGCGTCATCATCTACTTCCTGCTGCGTTACCTCACGAATGGTATCGGAGTGAGCGGATTTGCCTCGCAGATCATTTCGTTGTGGTTTCTCGGAGGACTTATCACACTGATTCTCGGCATCCTGGGAATCTACATGGCGAGCATCCTGGCGGAAACTAAGCGCAGACCTTACACGATCGTGCGCTCCGTCCACCGCTCCTCTACTCAGCCTGTCGAGAGGCTGATGCAGTCTGCTTCCCTCATTGATATCGAGAACCAAGAGTGACAGACTCAAAGCAAGAGAGAATTCTCTCCGAAGTGGCGGCGTATTATGCCGCCAAACTCGACGCCCACGGCGCGACATCGCGCGGTGTCGATTGGAATGGGGTTGAATCGCATCAGCTTCGACATCGGCAGTTTCTTCGATTGCTCGAGCACGACCAAGACGGGTCGATTATCGATCTTGGCTGCGGATTTGGAGATTTTCTGGGCTTTCTCAGAAGCGTTGGCCATCGTGGACATTTCAGGGGATACGATATAGCACCCAGCATGGTCGAGGCGGCTCGGAGGCTTCACGGAGAAGGTGATGATCGGAGCTGGCACATCGGAGCTTCGTTGGATGCAAAGGCCGACTTTGCGATCGCCAGCGGGATATTCAACGTCAGAGGCGACGTCTCGGATGAGACGTGGCTTACTTATATTCGCGAAACGTTGGACGTCCTCGCCCACGCCGGACGTAAAGGATTTGGCTTCAACGTCCTAAGCCTGTCGAGCGATCCTGACCGGCGAAGATCAAACCTATACTATGCCGACCCGTCAGAGATGCTCGGGTATTGCCTTTCACGGTACGGCCGATCGGTCGCGCTCCTGCAGGACTATGGACTGTACGAGTTCACGGTCCTGGTGCGACATCCGGAGGCAAAGACTTGATAGGCGCGGCCGTATCATCCGTACCTTGCCCGATTTGCGGTAGCGGCGCCGCCGCACTAGCGCTCCCGCATCCTTGCCAATCGATGCTCAGCGACGGACGGGCGACGCCTCGCGCATTGGCCAAAATGTCTTGCTTGGCGTGCGGCACGGCCTTCCACGCATCGAGTTCAGCGGAAAATGATATACGCGCCATTTACGATGACAATTACAATCTCGCTGCTGCTGCCCCGAAATCGGATGCTGCGCGGGCGCAGGCCTACGGCCGCTGGATCCGCGGTGAATGCGTCCCACCCAGTGCCATTCTGGAAATTGGCTGCGGCTCGGGCGCACTGTTATCCGAACTGCGGCAAACCTGGCCTGATGCGGATGCCTGCGGCGTAGATCCTGCGTTGCCAGAGACGGCCCGATCGCAGCAGGGCATCAGGCTCGTGCGCGGATTTATTGAGGATGTTCCCGCCGGCACAGGTCCTTTCGACCTAATTATCGCAGTAAATGTCATTGAGCATACAATCGACCCAACCGCATTTCTCCGATCGTTGCGTGACCATCTTGCACCAGACGGACGCATAGTGATCATATGTCCGGACGGACACTCGCCAAACGTGGAGCTGCTGTTCTACGATCATCTTTATAGTCTGACACGCGGCGCCCTTCGGATCTGCGGCAGGCGGGCGGCGCTGGCGACTGAAAAGCAGGCCTCGGCACCGAGCGCCATCGGCGATTTCCAAATGTCAATTTTCGCTGCGCAGACCGATGATCGCGATAAGCCTCTCGCGCAGGACGCGGACTCGGTCCGGCTCCATTCCGAACGGCAATCCTATTTGGAGCACTGGCGAACGCTGGATCAGTTTCTCCTAGATCGGTCGCGATCCGCTACGAACCTGTTGACCTTTGGTGCCGGCCAGACCGCAGCCCTGCTGAGGACTTATGCACCTAAAACCTGGGCGCGTATCGACTCGCTCGTGCTCGACGATCCAACCGAGGCCTGGGACCTCGGGCAACCCGTTGCATCCTATCGAGATGCGGTTCAGAATCTTCGTTGGCCGACCCTGATCGCGACGGCGCCTCATGTTCAGGAGGCTGTCGCTAGGCGACTGGAACGCGACGGTCTTCATCCAATCACCTGGAACGAACTGATCCCGAGATGAATACCCTGCAGAACGATAGTCCCCGACGCTATGGTATCCTCGAACAGACACAATCGGCGAACGACGTCGAGAGAACCTGCGAGTCCATCCGCCAGTTGGGATACGGCGTGGTCGACGGCGGCTATAGCCGCGAACAGTTGGCGACGCTAACCGATGCTTTCGATCGGACGCAGGAAAGTTATACATCCCGACACGGCGGCGCCGATGCGCTCAGATCGATTGACGAACACAATACCATCCGATTGCCTCTGGCTCACGATCCACTTTTTCTTGAGCTGGCTACCAACAGCAGGATCCTGGATATTTGCAGCCGACTGATCTCCGGCTACGTCGTGCTCAACCAGCAGAACGGCATCGTCAATCCGCCGAATGGAAATCAATACAACCAAGGGGCTTGGCATAGGGATTTGCCATATCAACATTTCGTATCGTCACGTCCGCTTGCCATTAATGCACTGTTCTGCCTCGATGCGTTCACAATTGAAAACGGCGCCACGATGGTGTTGCCGGCGTCACACCGCCAGGAAGCCTTTCCATCGGATCATTTCGTGAAGACGCAAGCCTTGCCAATTTCCGCGCCTGCGGGCTCGTTTATCGTGCTCGACTGCATGGTCTTCCACAGCGGCGGTGTCAACGCGACAGCCAAAGCGCGGCGTGCTGTCAATCACGTCTACACCATTCCATTGATCCGCCAGCAGATCGATCTGCCCAGTGCGCTAGGAAATGAGTTTACTAGCGACAGCGAACTGCGCCGACTGCTGGGCTACAACGTGCGTCAGCCTGGATCGATCGCCGAATACCTCGCCGGACGTCCGAAACAATCCTGAGGGTCTAGACGGGCAACGAACCTTCCCACACAGCCAGACCAAAGCCCGTCGCCCCGTATCCGTTGCCGTTGTACGCTAGCCACAGGCGCTGGCGGTGCAAGAACAGCGCAGGGTAGCAAGTCATCTCGCTATCCCAACCTCGATCGGACGGAACAAGCCCCATCGCGACGTCCAGCCGCGTCCAACTGGTCCCGCCGTCGCTCGATGCCGCCGCACCAATACGATAGCGCGAGCCGCGACACGCAAAGCACATCAATAGACTGTTGCCGACCGGCACCACGCTTGGACGCGCCAGCGCATATTCGGCTTCGTCGGCGAACCCGATTACGGTCCTGCCATCCCGCTTCCAGCGAATCCCGTCGGCCGATCGCGCTTGCTTGATTACATGCTGCATATCCGCGTTGCCGACCGCGGGCGCGAGATTTGAGCCATACCACATCCTCCATTCATCGGGACCGAACCGCAACACACATGGGTAGGAAAGCGTGTAGGGGTCTTCCGGCGAACGGTCCAAAATCGGACCGGCCGAATATCGCGCAAACGCACCGTCCAGAGATGAAGATCGTGCAAGCCCGATTGCATTTCGCCAAGGTGAGCGAGTTCCGAGATTCCAGCCCATATAATAGATCGCAATCTCACCATCGGTCACGACGACACTTCCGATGCCAACGCCGCTGTCGTCGAAAGTGCCGTCCACTCCCGGTGCGAGCACGGGCACGTGCGCGATGCCGTGGACCCGAGGCTTCTCGCACACCTCCACGTCTACCCATCCGACATGCGAGCGCCTGTCCACATCGCGCGAGCTATAGAAGAAGCGAAAGATGTCTCCTCCCAGATACGAGGGAACGGGCAACGCCGCATGGCTCCGCGCCCACGGCAGCGTTCCGCTCGGAGCATACACAAGACCCAGGCGTTGCCACGGCATCGCGGACTCAGAGTTTTCGAAGACGATTGCTGGGCACCGGTGAACGCTCGGATCCCCGCGGCGCAACCACCGAGAAGTCCGGCTGATTTTCGAGCACCAGAGCGCCCGCGCCAAGGACGCATTTCCGGCCGACCGTCACATGATCGCGGATCGTGACATTCACCCCTACAAAACTGGCCTGCCCAATCCGCACGCCGCCAGATACAACGATATGGGACGCGAGGAACACATCATCCTCGATTATCGAGTGATGGCCGATATGGTTGCCGCTCCACAACGTCACGTTTGCGCCGACCGTCGCAAAGGGCTGGATGGTATTGTCTTCAAGGATGAAGCAGTTTTCCCTGAGCTCGAAGCCAGGAAATACTGTCGCGCGGCTGCTGAGATAGCTTGCGAGTCGATAGCCCTTTGCCTTCGCGGCAGCGACTTTCTCAGTCCGCACAGCGTTGAGATTCGCGTAGCTGACGGCTACGAAGCAGCCGAAGCTGTCGGGCGGAAACCTGTCCACGACGTCGTCGAAGGCGACCACCGGACGGCCGCGAAATTCGTGCTGCTTCAGAAAAGCGGAGTCGACCGTGAACGCGGCGACCTCGTAGTCGGAATCATGAGTGAAATAGAAATCCGCCAACTCGGCGATGTCACCGATTCCGAAAACAACAATAGGCTGCTTCTGCACAGTTTCTCCTGCTGCAACTTCCTATGCCGATTTTGCCGTGCGCGAGGTCTCTGATGTCATCGTGCCCGGTCGGCTAGCTTGGCGGGCCGGTCACGACAGTTGTCTCCGCGCCACGCTGACGCCCCGACTATCCGATAGACGGAGCAGAGGATCACGTCCAGCCCCGTGTGATCACCCCGTATCCTACTCTGAGGGAACTGCCGCTCCAACAGGTTTGTCGGCATTATCCGAGCATGCACCCGCGTGCGCTTCGCGGCGCTCTCAACCCGCCTCTCTTCAGCGCTGCTTGATCGGCGGACGAATTCCGCAAGCCGGCGGGAACCCTCGACGCACGACAGCGTCGTGAATGCGGCGCGCAACGCTCTGCGAAGTCTACGCTCCCGAAAAATCTCAAAAAGCGCGCCAAGGATGACAAGACCTGAGGACGGGCTTTTGCTGTTTGACGCCCTTGTTAAGTCCAGTATTTCGCGACCGTGGACCTGCGAACTGATTGTTGATGTCGCCGCGCAGGATAGTCGGTGAAGCGCGACGACACATTGGCGAAGACTGCCGAGCCGGCGCAAGCATGAACGGACCGGACGAAAAGCGCCCGCGGTCCATCTAAAGCGTGATGGCATTAGGTTTGAGCCTGAGATTTTGAGGTAGTTGGCGCATTCATCGAGGGTGAGGGCATCGAGTGCCTGGCCAATTGCGGCGCAGACCGCATTGACGGTTCGTGCGGCAGCTTTTCGGAGCAGATGCTTGAGCTTGGCAAAGACCTGTTCGATCGGGTTCAGGTCGGGCGAGTATTTTGGCAGGAAGAAGAGCTTGGCGCCGACCGAGCGGATGAGCTGGCGAACTGCTTTTGCTCTTGTGGCTGCCGAGGTTGTCCAAGACGATATCGCCGGGTCGGAGGACGGGCAGAAGAACCCTCTCGATATAGGTGCGAAAACTCACGCCATCGATCAGCCCCTTGATGAACCATGGCGCATCGATCCGGTCATGGTGCAGGGCCGCCAGGAAGGTCATCGTCTTCCAGCGGCCGTGAGGGACCTTGGCGGGAAGCCTGTGCCCGCGCGGCATCCCCGCAAAGGGGCCATGTCGGTTCTGGTCTAGGTCTCGTCGATGAAGACCAACCGTTCAGCTTCGATGCGACCTTGATACTTCGCCCACTGGGCTCGCCGCCGCGCGACCTCGGGTCGATCGCGTTCGGCCAGCCACGCTTTTTTTGAAGCTGAGCTTCTCGGCATGCACGAAGTCCCATACCGAGTGGTAGTCGACCTTCAGGCCGCGTCCGGCAAGCTCGGCCACGAGCCCGCGTATTAGAGATATTCGAGCTTGCCGCTCGAGTTCTGCCCGATCCTGCATTCGATACCCGCGCCCCCGGTACAGCCGGCATGCGTCGTCGAAGTTGAACCTATCGAGGCGATCGCAACGCCTACAGGCGTACAGGCAGCCGACGCGTCCAGTCGGCGGTGCCGTTCGTCGATAAGCCTCATTTCATTCCCCCAACAAAAACGCCCGACAAGGGCGGCCGAGGGCCCGCGTTGCCCGAGCGAGCGCCGGTCTCTTGACCTATGATATGTAGTTGAACGCCACAAACTTCCGACTAAGATGCCGGCCGAACTGCGCAGGGGGCACCGATGCAACAAAGCCAAAAGCTAGATGGGCTGCAAATCGCGCGCGCCGTTGCGGCGCTGTCGATCGCTTATTTTCACTCTTGGCATGTCACCATGCTATTCCCGACAGGGACGTCCTACCCGATCCCAATCTTGCGCGACTACGGCTGGATCGCGGTCGATTTTTTCTTCGCAATATCGGGCTTCGTGATCTGCCTTGTCACGACGTCACCACATTTCGCCCCTCTGCCGTTTCTGATCCGGCGCATCTTTAGGCTTTATCCCTTGTGGATCGCAACGTCCTTCGTCTTCCTAGAATTAACCCGGTTTCTTGGTCGCAACGAACGACAGACCGACGCCTTCTTCAACTGGTCGCTCACGCTGCTTCCGACCGAGGGGTTCCCCTTCTACGACCTTGGCTGGTCACTTCAGCATGAAATGGCGTTCTACGTACTAGCGGCAGTGACAGTCCCGCTGTTCGGTCTGCGCGGGCTGATCGCCGCGCTGATTGCCGGGCTTGTCGCCCACCACTCGATGATGCTGCCTTGGTACTTCGAACAGTTCTTCAGCTACTACGGAAATTTCCTCGCAGGGATCATGGCGTATCTAACCTACCAGCGAGCCTCGCGTTTCGGTGTCGTCATCCCCGTCCTGATCTGCGCGGCGCTATTCTTTGTGCTGCCGTTCGGTCGAGCGACGTATCCCATCCCGCTTTACTTCGCGCTGATTGCTTTCCTGAACATTCCAGCGAAGAGCCAGATCGGCGTCGCTCTTGGCGACGCTTCCTATTCGATCTACCTGATCCATCCTTTGGTTTTTGCCTTCATCTACATCCGCCTGCAGCCGCCCCTTCCGCCAGAGTGGATGCAGGAACCACTTCGCTTTGGAGCAATGGCGGCGACCTGCCTGATCGGGCTGTTAAGCTGGAGGCTGTACGAAAAGCCGATGATGCGTCTTGGCGATAGCATCATCGGATTCGTCGCCGGATGGTGGGCTGCCAGAAGGCAGCCTGCCTAGTCGTTAGAATTCTTCCGCCGATAATCAAGCCGGCGGCACCGGGCGAGCCTTTCGTCCCCGCAGTGCCAGCACACCTCCAGTGCCGATCGTGTAAGTATAGCTTGCAGCCGGCAACTGACGTGTTCGACATAGCCGCCGCTTGCGCCAGGTCCGCCGAAGCTGGACAAGTTGCAGTGGTAACACCGCCACCACCTCCCCCGCTGCCGGAATTGGTGTCCCCGGAGGTCGCGGTGGTTCACGGGAAGCCGTCATATCGGCGCCACCGAGCGGAGAAAAACCGCCGTTGCCGCCGGAGCCGTCAGAACCAGTCCCCGGAAGCCTGCCGGAGTGTCCTGGATTGCGTCTCACATTCGCTACATCGCCGCCTGGCGCAGGGCCGGACCGCCGGTGCCGTAGAACGGCACCGTCGGGGCTGCCAGGATGCCGACCGGGCGCGAACCGTGCCGAACTGTTGGTGCTTCTGGTCGATCGTCAGCGTGCTGTCGGCGGCGCGCCGGCGGGAAGGAACGTCAGGCCGGGAAGACGGGAGACGACGCCGATGCAAGGAGGCGCGACTCTTCTCATCCGACCATTGCAAATCGCCTTCGATGCCAAACACCCAATTGGCGATGGGCCTGGCCCGGCTGCTCGCGATCCCACCCTTCATCTCGAACAATGCACAGGTCGGCCGCAGATACAGCGCGCGAGCGACCCGAGAATTTCATGATCAGAATGTACGCGGAACGCGGTCTGAGGGCTGCGCCGTGCCAGCAACATTCGGATACAATTGCGCGGCGACACCCGCGCCGGATATGAGGATAGTCTTCAGGAGATCGGCTCGTAGTTCTCGATGACGCAGTTGTCATCAGCGTCAACGCGCCGGCGATCAAAAACGACTCCATCGCTTATAAATATGCGGTAGGTCTGGGTTCCAAGCGGCCTGCCGACAGCCGACGTCAGTTCGGCGCGAACGCAAGCAGTCCAACCAGTGCCGCGAGGGTCATGCAGCGGGGCCGACACCCGAACGTTCGTCGGCTGCGAGCCTGTTACAAACACGGAAGCAAGCTTTGTGCCGACCAAATGTTTGACGTCGGGGGTAGTCTCAGACGGCCGTGGTTTGGCTTCGTCGGCGCGCATAAACGCCGGCAGAAAGGAATGACTATCCGCCCCCTTACATCCGGCGGTGAGGACGCATAACGCCAGAGCAAACAGAAACCGCATTGCCTCTGGTTCAAATTCTTCAATTCGATTATGCGCTGGATTTGCAGCCAATTCGGACAGAGGCGCTAGCTGTCGCCATACTATCGCTCGCGGCCTGGCGCAGCTTTACGCGTGTTGAAAGGGAATACCGCTGACGCCATTGCTTCAGCAAAATTACAAATGCGAGCGTGAGTGCGACTGCCACCGTGGCGACAGAGATCAGCTTCGCGGGCAAACGCTTCGGGTTCGGCATAGTGGCGATCGTCGGTGGTACGATAACGTCGCTCGGCTGCATGCCGAGAAGGGAGTTGTGCAGTTGCCAAAGTTCATTTTCCTTGCTCGCGATATCCGATACAAGCGCTACCATAGCGCGAGAATATTGCTCACCTTCGCTTCCTCCATTCACAGTCCTTGCATTCTCCTGCAGAGACCGCGCCAGAGCTTTCAGGTTTGTGAGGGCAGTGGTCTGGTTCTTGATCCGCTCCAGAAGAAATTCGCGGGATGTGCCGCGCGGTACAGAAGCGGCAAATAGGCTCTTGAGTAGCTGTTGGAGAACAGCGTGTGCCTGCTCCGGTGTTTCGTCGGAAACTGACAGCGCTCGAAGGGCCGAGCCTGTGGCCAACTCCGGAGAGACAGTCACACTATCGGCCAGTTGCTTGCGTATCAGTTCGATTGGAATCTGCTGTTGATTGAATGGCGGGTTCTGCAGGACTGGATCGAGAACGGCCTCGGTCTTGACCAGTGCCTCGATTGAGGGCGCCAAGGTTAACACGGCCCTTGAAGAATAGGTCGCCTTGGCACTGCACAATACTCCTGCTCCGCCGAGTACGAACAACGTGGTGAAGCAGATCAGGGCGTGCTTCCAATGCTCCCTAAAAGCAGTTCCGACGTAATGTAGCGCATCGACTTCATCGGTGCGGCTCGCAAATTTCTCCATAGCTTAAATGATCCCCGTCTCAAAATCGGCACATAAATGCCGCAATGTTAATTGCGGGAAAAATTGTAAATGTCAATGAATGGCTGCATGATGTTTCGAGCCCGCAGAGTAGAAATAAACCGGGCTGCTTCAAAGAAGCGCTGCATCAATCCGCAATGGCGTGCGCGACTTCTGGGAAATCCAGGGGCGCAAGTCGATCTTGACGGCGATCTCGCCGCACGATCGCCGAGGTCGGATCCATCGTGAAGTTGAGCGGCAGCAGGATCGCCATCGTGCCCGGTCGGCTAGCTTGGCGGGCCGATCAGAACAGTTGTCTCCGCGCCACGCTGACGCCCCGACTAACCGATAGATCGAGCAGAGGATCACGTCCAGCCCCGTGTGATCACCCCGTATCCTACTCTGAAGGAACTGCCGCTCCAACAGGTTTGTCTGGATCAGGGGTCCCCTGCATCGAAGCCCGACTTAGGTCGAGCCGACGGTCAACGATGGACGTTCGGCACCGCTCCGGTCGATTGCATGCCTCGACGCTCTTACGTCTTGTGTTTTTGGGCCGATATGCCGTGGTGCCACGCCCGGTTTGCGTGGTTGAGCAGCACGCGATTCAATGATGAAGAATAAAGCCGGCGAGCAGTTCGTGGTGAAGAGCGGGTTGATGTCCAAAGCAATCGGCAATGTGTTCGCCGAGGCTCCCTATCCCGACCGATTCCGCTAGGTTGACCGCGAATTTGACTGCGTCCGGGGCGGTCGTTAGCTGCGAGAAGTCGAAGCCGCCGGAATTCGAC
The DNA here is from genome assembly GCF_029909975.1 of Bradyrhizobium sp. ISRA430. Classification (NCBI taxonomy): domain Bacteria; kingdom Pseudomonadati; phylum Pseudomonadota; class Alphaproteobacteria; order Hyphomicrobiales; family Nitrobacteraceae; genus Bradyrhizobium; species Bradyrhizobium sp. ISRA430. The sequence goes on along the minus strand of NZ_CP094516.1, from coordinate 8,371,943 downwards.
TGTTCACCGGTGCCTGCTCCGAACACGAAGCTATCTCCGGCGACGATCGCAACCTGCCCGGCAGTATTCGCGCTAGTGGGAATGCCGATCGTCCCATCGCCATTTAGGTCCTGATGGAAGCTGGTTTCAAGCGTTTCCAGCGCCGTGCTGTCGCCCGGGCCCGGCATGTAGAAATTGCCGGTATAGTTGCCGTTGGTGTCCGTGCTCCATACCGAATACTGACTCGTGGTCGTATTCTTCCAGGCCACCTCGTAGCCGTTCGTCACCGGCTCCGCGCCGATCGGAACATAACTGCCGAACTGACCGGCCGTGACGGCGGGCCCCTGATATTTCAGCATCGGCCCCGTGCCGCCCGCAACGGGATTGAGAAGATAATTGTTGCCTGACAAGACGAGGGCAGTCGTTCCGATCGCCTCAATCACGGACTGGACGACGCCGATCGTGCCGTCACCGTTCAGGTCCTGATGGAAGCTGGTTTCAAGCGTTTCCAGCGTCGTGCTGTTGCCCGGGCCCGGCATGTAGAGGTTGCCGGTATAGTTCCCGTTGGGATCCGTGCTCCATACCGAATACTGGCCCGTGGTCGTATTCTTCCAGGCCACCTCGTAGCCGTTCGTCACCGGCTCTGCGCCGATTGGAACATAATTGCCGAACTGACCGGGCGCGACGGGGGCCCCCTGATATTTCAGTATCGGCCCCGTGCCGCCGGCAACCGGATTGAGAACATAATTGTTTTCTGACACGACCAGAGCGGTCGTTCCGATCGCCTCGATCACGGACTGTACGACGCCGATTGTGCCGTCACCGTTCAGGTCCTGATGGAAGCTGGTTTCGAGTGTTTCCAGCGCAATGCTGTTGCCCGGACCCGGCATGTAGAAATTGCCGGTATAGTTGCCGTTGGCATCCGTGCTCCATACCGAATACTGATCTGTGGTTGTGTTCTTCCAGGCCACCTCGTAGCCGTTCGTCACCGCCTCCGCGCCAATCGGGACATAGTCGCCGAACTGTCCCGCAACGACCGACGTCCCGCTATATTTGATCGACGGACCGGCGCCGCCGGCCGTCGGGTTCATGAAGTAATTGCTGCCGGCCTGCACCAGGCTCGTCGAACCGTAGGACTCGAGCGTCGTCGGCGAGTTGAGCGCGAGGTGGAAGCCGAGCGCATCGAGCTGCTTCAGATCGGTCGTCGTCAGGCCCTGAATGGTGCTGCTGGTGTAGTATTCGTTGAACGGATCGTTCGATCCCTGCACACCGCTGTTGAGAAAGTCGCTCGGGTCGGAGTTCTGGCCGTAGTCGGCGAGTTTGGTGATCCCCCCGTCCAACGAGAAATACGCCGCCGGCGCGGTCGCGCGGCCCTCGAACAGGCGGACGCCCGGACTCGTGAAGCGGTAGAAGTCGAATACATCGGGCGCAGAACCATAGGGCACGCGCGCCATCGCATGGGTCAGCTCGTGCAGCGCAACACCGACCAACAGGTTGGGGTCGATGTCGGTCGAGAAATTCGCGCTGGCGTCGTCGGTGGTGGTGTCGTTGGCGCCGAGCACGCCCCAGAGCTTGAGCTGCGCGTTCCAGACCGCGACGTTCGACTGTCCCTGGATCGTGGATCCGGTCGGAAGGCTGTTGAATGTGGTGTCGCCGGCACTCGCGTTGTTGACCAGCTCCGAGTGGACCCACGAGTAATTCTCGTAATAGCCCGAGTCCGGGCCGGCAGCGGCGCCACCGCCGGTGCCGCTATAGTCGATTTTGATGTTGACGGTGATCTTATCAGTGATGTTGGCGGCCAGGATCGCAACCGCCTGCTGCAGGCCGTTCTTGAAGCTGGTTGGTGCCGCCTGCGCGGCCGCATCGAGGATCAGGTTGATCGAGATGCCACCCGAAGTGACCGACATGACTGAGCCGGATGTCGAACCGCCGGTCGTCGAGCCTCCCGAACTGGCCGGGATGTAGCTCCCGTGAATACTATCGCCGACGACTGTGTAAAAGGGATCGTCGGAGATCAGCTTGTTCGAGGTCGGCGTCCAGGTAGATGTCGATGTCATCGTGTCGTCTCAAGCTTTGACCATCGGGAGCAGGCGGAAACGCAGAGCGCACGAAGCGATTCGCCGCGATTGCGACCCGCATTGTCGCGCACAAAGTCCAAAGGATTGATTTCCTGGCGTTAATTTGCAGTTTCGACGGAGCGGGCAAACGCAATGGACGGCGCAAACCATTCGGCCACGTTCCACCCCTGCGCAATCCCGGTTAATTACCGTTAATTGCGGAGGCATCCGGGCTAAAACGCGCCACTGCGGCGGCAAGGGAGCGGGCTTCTCGTCAGACCATTGAATTTTGGCTCAATTTAACCGATCAGAAGATCGGCATACCGCCCCTATGTCCGGAGTTCTCGAAAAATGCCCTTCCTACATGCCTCGGAAGCCCTGTCACGTTTCACCGTACTCGATCTGACCCGCGTGCGGTCCGGGCCCACTTGCGTGCGGCAGCTGGCCGATTGGGGCGCCAACGTCATTAAGATCGATGCGCTCACCGAGGATGCCGGCGGCGAGCAGCCGGGCGGGCCGCGGCGAGGGTCTGACTTCCAGAATTTGCACCGCAACAAGCGGGCCATGACGCTCAATCTGAAGGACGAACGCGGCCTTGCCGTCTTCAAGCGGCTCGCCGCCAAGGCCGATGTGGTGGTCGAGAATTTCCGCCCCGACGTGAAGAAGAAGCTGGGCATCGACTATGAGGCCCTGCGCGCGATCAACCCGCGCATCGTCTATGGCAGCATCTCCGGCTTCGGCCAGGACGGCCCCTATCACAAGCGGCCGGGCTTCGATCAGATTGCGCAAGGCATGGGCGGGCTCATGTCGATCACCGGCGCGCCGGGCGAGGGTCCGATGCGGGTCGGCATTCCCGTGGCCGACCTCTCGGCGGGCCTGTTCTGCGCCATCGGCATCCTCACCGCACTGCTGGAGCGCGAGGTCTCGGGCCAGGGCCAGTGGGTGCAGACCTCGCTGTTGCAGGCCCAGATCTTCATGCTCGACTTCCAGGCCGCGCGCTGGCTGATGGAAAAGGAAGTCGCCAAGCAGGCCGGCAACAACCACCCGACCAGCATTCCGACCGGCGTGTTCAAGACCTCCGACGGGTACATCAACATCGCCACCACCGGCGGGCGGATCTGGGAGCGCTGCGCCCAAGCCGTGGGCGCGCCGGAGCTCCTCACCAATCCCGACTATGCGACCGCCCCGGCCCGCTCCAAGAACCGCGACGCCCTGAACGCCGAGATCGAGAAGCACACGGTGAGGAAGTCGACCGAGGCCTGGGTCAGGGAGCTGAACGAGGCCGGCGTGCCCTGCGGACCGATCTACGCCATCGACCAAGTGTTCGCAGATGCGCAGGTCGAAAACCTCGCCATGGCTCAAAAGGTCCCAAACAAGGAGGGCCGCGATATTCGCCTGGTGGCGCAGCCCTTCACCCTGTCGCGTACACCCAGCACGATGGTGGCGCGGCCGCCGGACTTCGGTGAACAGACCGAGGAAGTGCTTCGGGAATTTGGAATAGATCAAGAGGAAATTGAAGAACTCCGACGGGCGAAGGTGGTGTAGGCGGCTGTTTTCATGCTCGATCAAAGCAAGCTTTTGGTTGACTAACTTAAGCGCGCCCGATGCTGGCACTGTCGTGCGTTATCCCCTCACCGGTTGTTCTGGAGATATCCGTGAGAATAACTTGGATACTCCATAAGGTCCTACGTCACCCCAATGCCGGCCGATCTCAACGGCCGCCCCGAGCTCTGCAAGTGCAAGGTGATCGGACCGGATCCGAAGAACCCGTTCTACGGCCGCGCAGACCGGCGCAACACTTCACGCCGAGGACTCCTTCAAACCAAGTGGAAATCTGCCGCGGCGCTCGCCTTGAGTACTGTCAGTGACACATTGCTCAACGTGATCGTGTCCGTTGGATCCACGGTGATCACGACATCGCTGCCATGCTGCGCTAGCGCAACTAACCCGCCCGCAGCGTTATGAGCTGTTCCAGCAGCAAGCGAAGTAGCGGTGGTCCCCGTCGCAAACATCGACGATGCAAACTGCAAGACGTCATGATTGATGTTGTCAGAGCTAGCTGTGAAGTCGGTGATGACATCATTGCCAAAGCCGGCATGGTAGACGCCATTTGAAACGGTCGGGTTCACTGGCGCAAATACGAAGGTATCGGCTCCGGGACCGCCAGACATCAAGTCATTTCCTGGGCCCGCAATCAGTGTGTTAGTGCCCGGCCCCCCCGAGAGGATGGTATTACCCGACCCACCTGTCAGAATTTCATTCGTCACACCATCTGCGCCAACATGCCACGTGCTTGGCATCACACCTGCATTCGCCACAATGTGGGCGCTACCTATCTGGCCGTTATCCCAGATTGAGACTGCGCCGTTATCGTTCCGCCACTGTATATCGGCGAACCCATTCCCATCGAAATCGCCGATGCCAGCGATGTGCCAGCTACTCGCAACCACACCGGCGGCTGCCACAATATGAGCACTGCCGATCTGACCGTTGTCCCAAATCGACACTGCGCCATTGTCATTCTGCCAAAGAATGTCGCTACGTCCATCACCGTTGAAGTCTCCCGTGCCGACGATGTGCCAGGTGCTTGCCACTAAGCCGGCGGCGGCGACGATGTGGGCACTGCCAATCTGACCATTATCCCAGATCGAAACTGCGCCATTATCGTTTTGCCAAAGGATATCTGTATGACCGTTACCATCGAAATCACCGGTCCCGGCGATATGCCAACTGCTTGGCACGACTCCCGGATTCGCAATCCAATGTGCGCTGGAAATCTGCCCATTGTCCCATAGCGAGACCGCTCCGTTACTATTTTGCCAAAGTATGTCGCTGCGGCCGTTACCATCGAAGTCGCCAATACCGGCAATGTGCCAACTGCTCGGCACCACGCCCGGATTCGCAATCCAATGTGCGCTCGAGATTTGCCCATCGTCCCAGATCGAGACCGTGCCGTCCTCCCTCTGCCAGAGAATGTCGGCGCGTCCATTGCCGTCGAAATCTCCAGATCCGACAATGTGAAAGTCGCTCGGCACCACGCCCGCATTGGCTAGATTGTGCGCTCCAGCAAGCTGCCCGTCGTTCCAGACTGCTATCGTTCCGTCGCTATTTTGCCAGAGAATGTCGGCTTTGTGGTTCCCATCGAAATCACTGAGCGTGGTCAGCACCCCGATCCTGCCATCTCCGTTCAGATCCTGATGGAAGGTGAGTTCAAGATTTTCCAGGGTAACGGCGGCACCCGATACCGACTGCAGGAGATTCGTGAGATGGTTGCCGTTCGCATCGGTGGTCCACACCGTATAGCTGTCCGCGCCTGACATCTTCCAGGCGACGTCAAACCCGCTTGCCGTTTGCTCGGCTCCGATCGCCACCAATGACCCGCTAACCGCTGGCGCTCCGCCGTCCTTCAGCATCGGACCGGAAACGCCGAGCTCGTAGTAGCTGCCCTGCTGGAGCAGGCTCGTCGAACCGAACGACTCGATCGTGACCGGCGCGGTGGTGAAGTTGGAGCTCGCATATGTTGCATCGGAGAACTTGAAATTCTCGATGCCGGATACCGTATCCGTGCCATCGGGCGAACCGGCGCGGTGGTCGCTAACCGTGAAGGTCTGCGTCGCCGCATTGTAGGTTATGGCGTAGTTGTTTTCCGCACCGGTCCACGTGACGGTATCGGTCGTCCCAGAGCCACCGAAAATGATGTCATTGCCGGCGGTCTCAACCGCGGTTGCGCCATCCGTAATCGTCACGTTATGCAAAACCGGCGTGCCTTGCGGCGAGGTTGCCGATAGCGCCAGGGCGCCGTCGTTGAACGTCAGTGACAGATCATCGCCGTTCAAGGTGGCTGTCGGCGCGCCCTGGATAGAGACGATGTTTGTGCCCGGCGTCTTGACGTGAACGTCGACGACACCGTCGCCCGTCATCGAGAACGCAAGATTTGACCCGTTGCCGGTGACCGACTTGAGGTCGGCACGCATGGGCAGCGCGTCGATATGGGTAACGTCATCCTGCGTGGTGCCGAGCGTGACGGTGAAGGTGCCGCCACCATAGGGCAGGAAGACGCTGTGGCTGTCGTAGGCGTACCAATTGCCAGCGTTTTGAATGACCTGGGTACCGCCATTGGTGACATTCAATGCCATGGCACCGAGATCGAGAGCGGTCGGGTCAGGTGTAATTTTGGCGGTGATGACGTTGCCGCTGGTCGTTTCGGAAAGCGTCGCCTTTTGCTCCGCAGCAATGCGCGCGGCGAGATCCTCCGAGGTCACGAACTCATAGCCTTTGTTGTAAGCGTAAGCGATGAAGTTCGTGAACATGGCCGAGGTGTAGCCCGGATCTGTAGTCGTGCCGCTGGTGTTCCAGTCGGTCGGCCCATAGTCATGCCAGGGCCATACGATCACGGGCGTGTCCGAGTTTGCGGAAAGCTGGTTGAACAGCGTCTCCCAATCTGCGAGGGCCTGCGCGGGAGTCTTCTTGTCGAACTGAATCTCGGTAAAATCGAAGGTGATGTTCGGAGCGATGTAAACGGAGTTCGTGTCGTTGGGGCTGAGGTAGCCGAAGGCATTCGGATAGCCCGAGCCGACGCCCGTCCACCCGCCGGAGACATACCCGGTCAGACCACCCGGCGTTGTTGGGAAATACTGCAGAATCTGGTGCGCGGTTGCGGCGGTGTCGCTCGCCCCAGGGACTGCTGTACCAGCAAGTGTAATCCCGAGCTGCTGCTGAAAAATCGTCTTCGACTGCCCGAATTCGTAAGCGAACGTCCAGTTCGGCGCCGAGCCATTTGCGGGGGGTGTGACGTAGAGAGTATTGGTGTTCTCATCCCAAGTCGCGGTCGGCACCGGATTGCCGTTCGCATCGATTGTCGGCGGGTTGATCAGGTGAGTATAGGAGTGTGTTCCGAACTCGTTGCCCATCGCGATGAGCGCTTTGTAGATGGGAGCGGACACGGCCCAATTGGTTGAGTTGTTATTGGCAGGATTGGCGTTGTCGCCGATATTGGCGTAGTAGCTGCCAACGAAATTGTACTGCTGCTTCCACTGTTGCAGGATCGGGAGCAACACGTCGTAGATCCCGGGTTTTCCCGCCGGCGAGACATCGGCGGGAAACTGCGATTGATCGAGGTCGGTACGAGAGTCGACAACACCGGCCATCCGCGTGATGTCGAGCGTCAGGCTCGGGGTGGTACCGAACACGGCATTCTGGATCGCGTGCTGCAGCAGATTGCTGTCGCCCAGCAGACCAGTCGTAGCGAAATGCGTGTTGGTAGCTCCAGTGGTGGTCTGAACCACGCCCGCGACCGAAGCGCCACCTTGAATATTGATGTCCGCGAGAACCGTTGCGGGTTTGGTAACGCCGGAAAAAGTAAGATAACCAGTGTTCGTGTAGAGGCCAGCGGTCGTGCCAGCAAACTGTCCGCTCGCTCCTCCGATCAACTCTCCCGGCCCGTATCCGGAGACCACTGAATTGTGGTTGGCAAGCGCCGTCGCATCCGCCGTCACGGAATAGGTTGCCGTGCCGAACGAACTCTGAGTCAGGTCCAGTAGCGACTGCATGGCGGCATAGGGGGCCGCAAAGGCGGCGCCGGTCTGATCGTTGGTCATGAACTGACCGGCCGTGATGATCGGCACGTGGTAATCGTAGACGACCTGGTGGAGCGCGCTTTCGATGGCCGCGGCCTGGCTACTCTGGACGTTCTGCATATCCGGGAAGATCAGCGCACTGTATTGCGCCATCTTCGCCACGTTCGTCAGGTCGGCTTCTGTAAGGATGTCATAGGACACACCCGCGGCCTGCGCTTGATGTTGCGCAGCCATGAAGAGGTCCGCATATGCAGTCTGGCCTGCAGCTCCGCCTCCGAAGTACTGCGCGGCGGTCGTCGCGGAATAGACGATCGCGACCTTCTTCACGCTATGATCGACAGGGATGAGTGTTGAGGGATCCGTGATGTTGTATTCGGGTTTACTAAAGTCGCTGGGCAGGGCGACGGCGCCATTGTTGCTCAAGAAATTGAAGCTGATCGAGTGCGGTGCCGCCCCGCCGCTCGGCGTAAGCAGTGACTGAGGAACGGCAAGCTCAACACTTTTGCCATCGCTCGAGATCGCGAAATTCAGCGGTGCGCCGCCGTTGAGCAGCGTTGGCGTTCCGGTGGCCGTGAGCGAATACAGATACGGCGCAAGCGTCCCGCCCAACGTGGAGAATTGCACTTCATATTCCGCGCCTACGGCGCCGGCTGGGCTATAGCCCGTCGCCGTGTTTTGATCGGTGTTGAGGTAAATGGTGGTGCCGACGCCGATGACCGCAGCCCCGCTGGTTGTGTCGATGCCGAAGACGTAGGTGTTGCCCAGCGTGGTGTCATTGAGAAGCGCGCCGTACACCTGATAGCCGGCAACGAAATTATCCGGTGTCATCAGGGAGTCGGTGGCCGGCCAGTCCGTGAATTGGCCATCGAGGGTAATCAGGTTGCCAATGGTGGTGGCCATCTTTGTGACCCCTTAAAATAAAAAATGTAGTTGGAGCGCCATGCGGTAAGGCGCCGAACTAAACGTCCGCGCAACGCCTGTTCTACAAACCACCTCCGAACGTCTTCTCCGACGGATCATCCGTGGGTTGCACGTTCTGGGTGTCGCCACGAGTACAGCGCACGCACGACCAGCAAGTCGAATCGGAAAATCTGTCGCGGGTCAGGAAAAAAACCGGAAGGGAGTTCCTTGCTAGCCTATGTTAGTGAACGGCTGCGGAGATCCCGAAGTAGCTAAACGTGGCGCGTCGTTAGTGAAGCGCGCCATCCTCGATTTCGCGGATCGGCCAAAATTCGAACAGAATCGCCGCGGAACAAAGGCGGCCGCCAGCAGAAGCCAAGTCCTAGCCTATCCTGTGAGGCCACGACCTAGCGGCGGCAGGTCACCAATTGGCCCGACTTGATAGCGAGGTCAAAGGGCTGGGTTGACCACCCTTCACGTTTTCGAGATTGGGGTTGTCCGAAGCGGGCAGGCAAAGGCAAAGCCTCACCTTTCGGGCGGCGGTCTCACTGACGGGTTGACGGGGCGGATGCCCTCCGTTGCGTCAATCCGAAGCGGCCCATCAGGCCGTCGATCACCGGCCAGAACAGCAGCACGATCGCCAGCGTCGTGATCGAACCGACCAACCCGTTCGACCAGAACACCCTGAGGTCACCCGCAGAGCCGATCATCGACAGGCGGAAGGCATCCTCGGCGCGGTTGCCGAGCACTAGGGCCAGCGTGAACGGCGCCAGCGGAATGCCGATCTTCTTGAAGACGTAGCCGACGACGCCGAAGCCCAGCATCAGCCAGATGTCGAACATCGCGTTCTGGATCGCGTAGGCACCGATCGCGCAGGACACCACGATCATCGGCGCGACCGCCGCGAACGGCACGCGCAGGATGGACGCGAAGATCGGCACCGTGGTCAGCACCAGGGCGAGGCCGACGACGTTGCCGAGATACATCGAGGCAATCAGGCCCCAGACGAAATCCTTGTGCTCGACGAACAGCAGAGGCCCCGGATTGAGCCCCCACACCATCAACCCGCCGAGCAGGATCGCGGCGGTGCCGGAGCCGGGGATGCCGAGCGCCAGCATCGGCAGCAGCGCCGAAGTGCCGGAGGCGTGCGCAGCCGTTTCCGGCGCGAACACGCCCTCGATGCGGCCCTTGCCGAAGCTTGCGGGGTCCTTGGCGAAACGCTTGGCGAGATTGTAGCCCATGAAGGACGCCGCGATCGCCCCGCCGGGCGTGATGCCGAGCCAGCAGCCGATGAAGGACGAGCGCACAAGCGTCACCCAGTATTTCGGCAGGTCCTTCCACACGCTCACCACGACGCGCAGCGAGATGCTGGCCGCGTGGCCGCGCAGCGCCAGGCGCTCCTCCATCGTCAGCAGAATCTCGCTGATGCCGAACAGGCCGATGACGGCGACCAGGAAGTTGATGCCGCGCAGAAGCTCGGCCGAGCCGAAGGTCATGCGCAACTGCCCCGACACCGTGTCCATGCCGACGCCGGCGAGCAGCAGCCCCAGCGACATCGAGATAACGGTCTTGTGCTTGGCCTCGCGCCCGAGCCCGACGAAGGAGCAGAAGGTCAGCAGGTAAACGGCGAAGAACTCCGGCGGGCCGAACTTCAGCGCAAAGGACGAGATCATCGGCGCGAGGAAGGTGATCAAGAGCACCGCAACCAGCGAGCCGATGAAGGAGGAGGTGAACGCCGCCGTCAGCGCCTCGGCCGCCCTGCCCTGCTGCGCCATCGGATAGCCGTCGAAGGTGGTCGCGACCGACCAGGCCTCGCCCGGGATGTTGAACAGGATCGAGGTGATGGCGCCGCCGAACAGCGCACCCCAGTAGATACAGGACAGCATCACGATCGCCGAGGTCGGATCCATCGTGAAGGTGAGCGGCAGCAGGATCGCCACGCCGTTGGGCCCGCCGAGCCCCGGCAGCACGCCGACGAAGATGCCGAGCACGAGCCCGACCATCATCAGCACGAGCGTCTTGCCCGTGAGCAGGACAGCAAAACCGTGAACCAGGAGACCGAAGGCTTCCATCGGGGTCCGCCTAGTAGCCGAAGGCCGCTTCCAGCGGCCCTTTCGGCATGATGACGTCGAAGGCGATGTCGAAGGTGACGAACATGATCGCCGTGAACAGGAAGGCGGTGAGCAGCGACTTCCACAGCGCGATCTTGCCGATCAGGCGCATGAAGCCGCCAATCAGGAGGAAGCTCGCGACATAAAGGCCGAGGAACTGCGTCACCAGGCAGAACAGGAGCGTCGGGACGAATACCGCCATCACACGGCGGGCCTGCGCGCGCGTGACGAAGGTCTCGGCAGTCGCGCGGCGCGCAAGCAGCGCGGAGATCAGGCCGTAGAGGCTGGCGCCGCCGAGGATGATGGCGAGATAGAACGGGAAGTAGCCGGGCTCGGGCCCGGTCGCATCCCAGGAGATGCCGGTGCGCCAGTTGTCGTAGCCGAGCGTCGCGGCGAGCGCGAGCAGCAGCAGCGAGACGATGATCTCGATCGTGCCAGCGCTCACGACGGATGGCGAGTCATCCTCGGGCGCGGTCGGATCGTCGACGACGATTTCTGGATCGGTTTGGGACATGGCTCTGCAAGATCAAATTGCGCGGCCACCATCCGCGCAGGCGGATGATCCAGTACTCCGTGCAGAAGCCGTCTTTCGTCGAACTCTGTGCAATACTGGATGCCCCGCCTTCGCAGGGCATGACGCCGAGGCTGTGGTCACTTCGCGACGAACCCGGCTTCCGTCATCAGCGACTTGTTCAGCGCGTCGTCCTCCTCGAGGAATTTCACCATGTCCTTGCCGGTAAGGAAGATCGGCTTCAGCGCCTGCTTCTCCATGTATTCCTTGTACTCCGGCGTTTGCGTCACCTTCTGGAACAGCTCGACATAGAACGCCTGCTGCTCCGGCGTGACCTTGCCGGGCAGGAACATCGCGCGCAGCATCAGGTACTGGACGTCGACGCCCTCCTCCTTGCAGGTCGGGATGTCGGCCCAGGACTGCGTGTCCGTCACCTTGCTGGTGTAGGAGATGCGCTCCTTGTCGAACACGCAGAGCGGACGCACCTGGCCGGCACGCCAGACTTCGAGATTCTCGGATGGATTGTTGACGTTGGACTCGGTGTGGTTGCCGACGAGCTGGGTCGCGGCCTCGCCGCCGGACTTGTAGGGCAGATAGGAGAACTTCGCGCCGGTCTTCTGCTCGAGGAAGACCGTCAAGACGTGGTCCTCGCGCTTGGAGCCGGTGCCGCCCATCTTGAACGGCGAGCTCGCCGCCTTCGCGGCCGCGACGAAATCCTTCACCGTCTTGGGACCTGAGCTGTTGTCCCACAGCACGAACTGGTCGAGCGCGATGACGGACACCGGCGTCAGCTCGCGCCAGTTGAACGGAATCTTCGCCGACAGCGGCAGCATGTAGATCAGCGAATAGGCAATCAGCACCTTGTTCGGATCGCCCTCGCTGGACTTCATGTACATCAGCGCTTCCGCACCAGAGGCGCCGCCCTTGAGCGAGACGACCATCGGCTGCTTCATCAGATTGTTCTTCTGGATCGCGGCCTGCATCATCCGCGCCATCTGATCTGAGGCGCCGCCCGCGCCCGCGGCCACCACGATCTCGACCGGCTTGGTCGGCTCCCAGCCGGCAAACGCCGGCGCGCTCAACAACAGCGCCGTCGCAGCGCCGACGGCTTTCACTGGAATTCGCACGAGTTTCGTCCCCTGGTTCTTATTGGCTTTGTGATGCCGGGAAATTTATCGGTGCATTGTGCGGACTAATACTGACGAGTTCAAGCAGGCGGACATTCCGCCGCATATGACTTTCGGCTGACGCAAGTAAAGCCGGTGAGCCCCTACTTGCCCTTCCAGTTCGGCGTGCGCTTGTTGAGGAAGGCGTCCATGCCCTCGCGGAAATCCTCGCTCATATAGGCCTTCAGGATCAGGTCCTCGCCCTCCTCGCGCGACAGCGTGCGGCGGATGCGGCGCACCGCTTCCTTGGTCGCTTCGAGGGTGAGCGGTGCATGGCTGGCGACGAGTTTTGCGGTCTCGTCGGCGCGGCGCTGCAGCGTCTCGACGTCGGGCACGACCTCGTTGAGCAAGCCGAGCGCCAGCGCCTCCGGCGCCTCGACCAGGCGCGCCTTGAAGATCAGGTCCTTGGTGCGGGCCGGCCCCACCAGCGAGACGACCCGGCTGATGTTCGACATCGACAGGCAGTTGCCGAGCGTCCGCGCGATCGGAAAGCCGATGCGGGTTGTTTCGGTGCCGATGCGAATGTCGCAGCAGGCCGCAATGCCGGCACCGCCGCCGGTGCAGGCCCCCGCGATCGCTGCAATCACGGGCACGCGGCACTGTTCGAGCGTGCCGAGCACGCGGTCGATCCGCGCCTCGTAGTCCAGCGCGTCCTGCGCGGTCTTGAAGGCGCGAAACTGCGAGATGTCGGTGCCGGAGGCGAACGCCTTGTCGCCGGCGCCGGTCAGGATCAACGCCTTGATCGAGCGGTCCGCGTTGATCTCCTGGCAGATCTCCGCCATGCGCTCGTACATGGCGAAAGTCAGCGCGTTGCGCGCCTGCGGACGGTTGAAGGTGATCCGCGCGATGCCGTCCTGGACGGAGTAGAGCAGGTCTTCATTGGCAGTCGCAGGTAGGTTCATCGCGCGCGCTCTCTTCTCTTCTAAAATTGGTTCAGGCGACCTGCGCCTTGGCCATCGGCACCGCGTCGCGTCCCTTGAGGACATCCATGGCCGCCAGCACGCCGCCGCTGCGATGCGGGACCTTGGCGAGATCCAGGCCCATCTCGACGCCGGCCAGCGTGCCCATCAGCATCAGGTCGTTGAAATGGCCGATATGGCCGATCCGGAACACCTTGCCCTTGACCTTGTTCAGGCCGGTGCCGAGCGACATGTCGAAATTCTCCAGCACCACCTTCCGGAAGCTGTCGGCGTCATGGCCCTCGGGCATGCGTACGCCGGTCAGCGCCGGCGAATGCGCGTTAGGATCGGCGCACTGTGTCTCCAGACCCCAGACCTTGACCGCGGCACGCGTCGCCGCACTGTGGCGCTTGTGGCGGGACCATACGTTCTCGAGCCCCTCCTCTTCCAGCATCTTCACCGCCTCGCGCAGGCCGTAGAGCAGGTTGGTGGCGGGCGTGTAGGGGAAGGTGCCGAGCTTGTTGAAGCTGATGACTTCCTGCCAGTCCCAGTAGGAGCGCATGCCCGGGTTGGCCTTTGCGGCAGCGAGCGCCTTCTCCGAAATGGCGTTGAAGCCGAGGCCGGGCGGCAGCATCAACCCCTTCTGCGAGCCAGCGACCGAGACGTCGATGCCCCAGGCATCGTGCTCGTATTCCATCGAGCCGAGGCCGGAGATGGTGTCGACCATCAGCAGCGCCGGATGCTTCACCCTATCGAGGATCTTGCGCACCTCGAGCGGCGGCGTCAGGCAGCCGGTCGAGGTCTCGTTGTGCACGACGCAGACCGCCTTGATCGCATGCTGCTTGTCGGCAATGAGGCGCTTCTCGATCTCGGCGAGGTCGGCACCATGGCGCCAGTCGCTCGGGATGAAGTCGACGTCGAGCTTGAACTTGTCGGCGATGCCGCGCCAGAGCACGGCGAACTGGCCGGTCTCGCACATCAGCACCTTGTCGCCGGGGGCGAACACATTGACCATCGCCGCTTCCCAGGCGCCGGTCCCGGACGAGGGGAAGATGATCACGGGCTGCTTGGTCCGGAACACCCGCTGCATCGCGGCCAGAACGGCGAAACCGAGCTCGGCGAACTCCGGACCGCGATGGTCCAGCGTCGGCATGTCCATCGCCCGCAGCACCCGGTCGGGTACGTTGGTCGGTCCTGGAATCTGGAGAAAATGCCTTCCAGTGTGCACGGTCATCGGCGTCCTTCCCGGTCTACCCTTGGTGTTGGTGGGGCGCCGAATAGCACCATTTGACCGGCTTGTCCCCTCTCCTCAAGGCGCCTCCCATGCATATCCGGCGGACCTTGCCCCAAGCCCCACCTCCTACTCCGCAGCGACCACTTTTGCCGTGGGGATGCGCCCCTCCGCCTCCGCGAACGGGCGTTCCGGATGCATCAGGAAGGCGGAGACGCCGCCGAGCAGGAGGAGCCCTATCGACATGAGGAACGGCAGGTACCAATTGCCGGTCACGTCGATCACGAATCCCGCCACCAGCGGCGAGACGATGGCGGCGAAGGCCGAACCGGTGTTCATGATTCCCGACGCAGTGCCGGAATATTTCGGGGCGATGTCCATCGGGATCGACCACATCGGGCCGATCACCAGCTCGGCGCAGAAGAAGCCCGCCGACAGGCACAGCGCGACCACCGTGATGTCGTGGACGAACAGGATCGGCAGCAGCGATAACAGCGCGCCCGTAAATCCCGCAACCGTCACGCTCAGCCGTGCCAGGCGGACATTGCCGGTACGATCAAGAATTTTGTCCGAGAGCACGCCGCCGACGCTGTCGCCGACCACGCCCGCGAAGAAGACGCCCGAGGCGAACAGGGCGGAATTCTTGATGTCGAGGCCGTAGGTGTTCTTGAAGAACAGCGGCAACCAGTTGAGGTACAGCCACAGGCACCAGCCATAGCAGAAATAGGTCAGCGTCACCGGCCACATCCGCCCCAGCAGCGGGCCCCAGGGCACGCGCGGCCGCTCGCCGACGGGGCGCGGCGGCAACGCCGCGAGCTCCGCCTGCGTGATGGAGGCTTGGTCCTTCGGCTCGTTGCGGAAGTACCAGACCCAGATGACGCCCCAGACCAGGCTGACGAGGCCGAGCACGACGAATGCCCCGCGCCAGGTCAGCCAGAGGATCAGGAGCGCGACCACCGGCGGCGTCACGGCATTGCCGAGCCGGGCGAAGGAATGCGTCAGCCCTTGCGCAAAGCCGCGGCGGGTCGACGGCGTCCAGTATTGCATCGCGCGCGTCGCGGTCGGAAAGGTCGCGCCCTCGCCGAAGCCGAGCGCAAAGCGCGCGACGAACAGCGCGGCGAGACCGCTCACGAAGCCGGTCATGATGGTCGCTGCGGCCCAGATCATGCCGCACCAGAACAGCGTCTTGCGCGGCCCGAAATGATCGCCGACCCAGCCGCCGATCACCTGAAACAGCAGGTACGGATAGGCGAAGGCGGAGAACACCAGGCCGAGCTGGGTATTGCTGAGTCCGAGCTCCTTCTGGATCTCGCTGGCCGCGGTGCCGATGTTGACCCGGTCGACATAGGTGATGAAATACATCGCGCAGAGCATTGCCAGTACGACATGCGTGGCCTTGAGCCGGACTCCCATCGCAATCCCCTCCCGCGTCGCTGTTGTTTTGATTGTCGGTGCGCGCAGAGGCCGGCTATGTGCCGACCACCTTCAGATGCGGCGACGAATTGCCTTGCGGGCGCTGCTCCAGAAGCTTCATCGCAGTCTCGACGCCGCCGGAGCGGTGCGGCACGCCGGCTACCGACAGGCCCATCTCGACGCCGGTGAGCGCGCCGAGCAGCGTCAGCACGTTGCATTCGCCGAGATGACCGATGCGGAAGACCTTGCCGGCGACCTTGGACAGGCCCGAGCCGAGCGACATGTTGTAATTGTCGAGCACGACTTTCCGGAACTGGTCGGCATCATGCCCGGGCGGCATCAGCACCGCCGTCAGCACCGGCGAGAATTCGGCGGGCTCCTGGCACAGCACCTCGAGGCCCCAATGATTGACGGCGGCGCGCGTCGCCGCCGCAAGCCGCTGATGGCGCGCGAAGACGTTGTCGAGGCCCTCTTCGAGCAGCATCGCGATCGCCTCGCGCAGGCCGTAGAGCAGGTTCGTCGCCGGCGTGTAGGGGAAGAAGCCCTTGGCGTTCGGCTTCAGCATCTCCTCCCAGTCGAAATAGGAGCGCGGCATCTTGTTGGTCTTGGATGCGGCGCGCGCCTTGTCCGAGATCGCGTTGAAGCCGAGGCCCGGCGGCAGCATGAAGCCCTTCTGAGAGCAGCTCACGCTGACGTCGACCTTCCATTCGTCGTGCCGGTAGTCGACCGAGCCGAGCGAGGAGATGGTGTCGACCATCAGCAGCGCCGGATGCGAGGCGCGGTCGATGGCGGCGCGGATCTCGGCGATGCGGCTGGTCGCGCCGGTCGAGGTCTCGTTGTGCACGACCATCACCGCCTTGATGGCGCGCGCGGTGTCCTCGGCGAGCTTCGCCTCGATCTGGGCGGGATCGGCGCCACGGCGCCAGTCGCCGGGGATGAAGTCGACCTCGATCCCGAAGCGACCGGCCATCTGGCGCCACAGGGTGGCGAAATGGCCGGTCTCGACCATCAATACCCTGTCGCCCGGCGACAGCGTGTTGACGATCGCGGCCTCCCAGGCACCCGTCCCCGACGAGGGAAAGATCACCACCGGCCCTGACGTCTGGAAAATCTTCTGGCTGCCTTCGAGCACGGCCCGGCCAAGCTCGCCGAACTCGGCGCTGCGGTGATCGATCACCGGCATGTCCATGGCGCGCAGGATGCGGTCCGGCACCGGGCTCGGACCGGGAATCTGGAGGAAATGGCGTCCCTGATGCATGAAAACCTCCCTATTGGCGGGCTCTGGCCCGGCTTCTCACCCATTTTGCATTCATTTTTTGTCCTTTCAATCTAATTTTGGTATGCGATTGTGAACATCGACGCGGCTAGCCGGGCAAATTATTGTGCTGCATATGAAATCCACGATTCCCGACGACGGGGTTCCGATCGGCCAAACCGCCGGCCAAACCTCCAGCAATGGCAGCGACCGCCAGGAAGCCTCGCTTCACGGCGAGATCCTGCTGCGGCTGCGCGACTACGTGGTCGAAGGCAACATCCCCGAGGGCGCACGCGTTCCTGAGCGCCAGCTCTGCGCGATGCTCGGCATCTCCCGCACGCCGTTGCGCGAAGCGCTCAAGGTGCTCGCCGCCGAGGGGCTGATCGAGCTGTTGCCCAACCGCGGCGCGCGGGTACGCCAGCTCAGCCAACGCGATCTCGAGGAACTATTCGACGTGATGGCAGGCCTGGAAAGCCTGGCCGGGCGCCTCGCCTGCGAGGCCATCACCGACGATGAAATCGCTGATATCGAGCGGCTGCATTACGAGATGTACGGCCACTATCTGCATCGCGACATGCACGGCTATTTCCAGACCAACCAGCGCATCCACGAGCGCATCGTCGATGCCGCGCGCAACGAGACCTTGAAGACCGCTTACGCCAACTTCGCAGGACGGATTCGCCGCGTCCGCTATTCCGCAAATTTCGCCCGCAAGCGGCAGCGCTGGGGCGAGGCCATGCGCGAGCACGAAGCCATCCTCGATGCGCTGCGCCGCCGCGCCGGCAGCGAATTGAGCGACATCCTGTTCCAGCACTTGCGCAACAAGCGGACGGCCGCGATCGAGCACCTGACCGAAGCCGCCGAGGACGCACCGGCGCAGCCTTAAGAGCTGTCCAGCTTGCTCATTTTGCATTCATAATATAATCGGTCAGAAACAGGAATGAATAATTCGATGAGGCCAAGCGGGCCCGTTGGATCAGTCCGGGATCAGGGATGACAAACGCCTCCTCGCTCGAACGGCGCCTGCGGTCGGAATTGACCGGGGACGTCCTGTTCGACGCCTTCAGCCGCGGCCGCTACGCGACCGACGCTTCGTTCTACCAGATCATGCCGGCCGGCGTGGTCGTGCCCAAGACCATGGACGAGGCGCTGCGGGCGCTGGCGATCGCCCGCGACGAGAGACGGAAGGTCACCCCGCGCGGCGGCGGCACCTCGCAATGCGGCCAGACCGTCAATGACGGCCTCGTCGTCGATCTGTCCAAGCACCTGAATCGGATCCTGTCGCTCGACGTCGACAACCGGACCTGCGTGGTCGAGCCCGGCATCGTGCTCGACGACCTCAACCGCCAGCTTAGGAAGCACGGCCTGTGGTTTCCGGTCGACGTCTCCACGGCCTCGCGCGCCACCATCGGCGGCATGGCCGGCAACAATTCCTGCGGCGGCCGTAGCTTGCGCTACGGCACCATGCGCGACAACACGCTGTCGATGGAGGCCACGCTTGCGGACGGCACGTTGGCAAGGTTCGGCGAGGTGTCGCGCGACCTCTCCGACGTGAACGCAAGCGGGACGACGCTGGCGCTGTTCCGCGACATGCTCGACCTCGGCGCCCGCGAGGCCGGGGAGATCGCCGCGCGCTTTCCCAAGGTGCAGCGCCGCGTCGGCGGCTACAATCTCGATGCGCTGGTCCCCCGCAACGCGCCGAACAACTTGGCGCATCTCCTGGTCGGCTCCGAAGGCACCCTCGCCTTCACCACCAAGGTCGAGCTGAAGCTCTGGCCCGTGATCCGCAACAAGGTGGTGGGCGTCTGCCATTTCGGCAGCTTCTACGAGGCGATGGACGCAGCCCAGCATCTGGTCAAGCTCAAGCCGATCGCTGTCGAGCTCGTCGACCGCACCATGATCGCGCTCGGCCGCGACATCGCGATGTTCGCACCCGTCATCGGCGCCGCCATCAAGGGCGATCCCGATGCCGTGCTGGTGGTGGAGTTCGCCGAAGAGGACCAGGCGGATAATGTCGCGCGCCTGAAGCAGCTCACCGAGCTGATGGGCGATCTCGGCTTCGGCTGGAACAACGACAAGCGCAAATGGGGCGGCGTGGTCGAGATCACCGAGCCCGCCCTGCAGAGCGGCATCGCCGATTTCCGCGCTGCCGGCCTCAACGTCATGATGTCGATGAAGCAGGAGGGCAAGCCGGTCTCCTTCGTCGAGGACTGCGCGGTGCCGCTGCCGCATCTGGCCGACTACACCGCACGGCTGAACGAGGTTTTTGCCAGACACGGCACCAGCGGCACGATGTACGCGCATGCGTCCGAGGGCTGCCTGCACGTGCGCCCCGTACTGAACCTGAAGCTGGAGAAAGACGTCAAGGCGATGCGCGCCATCGCCGAAGAGGCCTTTGCGCTGGTGCGCGAATACAAGGGCTCGCATTCCGGCGAGCATGGCGACGGCCTGGTGCGCTCCGAATTTCATGAGACCATGTTCGGCGAGCGCCTCGTCGCCGACTTCCGCGAGGTGAAGAGGCGCTTCGATCCCGATAACGTCCTCAATCCCGGCAAGATCGTCGATGCGCCCAAGATGGACGACCGCTCGCTGTTCCGCTTTCGGCCGGACTATCGCGTCGCTGAGCTGAACACGAAGCTCGACTGGTCCGCCTGGCCCGGTGCCGGCGGCGGCTTCCAGGGCGCAATCGAGATGTGCAACAACAACGGCGCCTGCCGCAAGCTCGAGGGCGGCGTGATGTGCCCGTCCTACCGTGCGACGCGGAACGAGAAGGACGTCACCCGTGGCCGCGCCAACACGCTGCGGCTGGCGATCTCCGGCCAGCTCGGCCCCGACGCGCTTGCCTCGGACGAGATGATGAAGACGCTGAAGCTCTGCGTCTCCTGCAAGGCCTGCCGCCACGAATGCCCGACCGGCGTCGACATGGCCAAGATGAAGATCGAGGTGCTCGCCGCGCGCGTCGCCTCGCAGGGCCTGACGCTGCGCGACCGGCTGGTCGGCTATCTGCCGCGTTACGCCGGCCTCGCCGCACGCTTTGCGCCACTCGCGAACCTGCGCAACCGCAGCCCGCTGCTGCGAAAGCTATTCGAGCGCTTTGCCGGGATCAGCGCGCGCCGGGCGCTGCCCGCCTTCCGCCGCGACGTCTTCGTGCCGCCGGCTACCAGCGTCGGGCCGGAGGCCGGCCGCGAGGTCGTGCTGTTCGCCGACACCTTCAACCGGATCTACGAGCGCGAAAATCTCGACGCCGCACTGCGCGTGCTCGCGGCGGGCGGCTATCGCGTGCATCTGCCGAGACCTTCGGGCGGCGGCCGGCCGCTCTGCTGCGGCCGCACCTTCCTCTCGGCGGGCCTTGTCGACGAAGCCAAGGCTGAGCTCGACCGTCTCGTTGCCGCCTTCGCGCCCTTCGCTGCGCGCGGCGTGCCGATTATCGGCCTCGAGCCGAGCTGCCTGCTGACGCTGCGCGATGAGCTCGCCTCGCTGCGCAAGGACGACGACGCCAAGGCCGTCGGCGCCCACGCCCTCACCTTCGAGGAGTTTCTGGTGCGCGAGGCGGAGGCCGGACGGCTGCAGCTCGCGCTCGGCACCGTCGCCGACAAGGCGATGGTGCATGGCCATTGCCACCAGAAATCCTTCGGCGCCTTTAAGCCGGTCGAGCAGGTGCTTCGTCTGATCCCCGGCCTCAAGGTCGAAACGATCGAATCAAGCTGCTGCGGCATGGCCGGCGCCTTCGGCTACGGTGCCGATACCTACGATGCGTCGATCGAGATGGCCGAGCTGTCGCTGCTACCGGCCGTGCGGCACGCCGACCCAGCGACACTGGTCGTCGCCGACGGCACCTCCTGCCGGCACCAGATCCACGACGGTGCGCAGCGCGAAGCCCTTCACGTCGCCCGCGTGCTGGCGATGAGCCTCGATCGCGCAGACACCCCATCTATGACCTCGCCCATGACAAAGGAAACCAGCCATGGCTGAACTGACCCTCGACGTCGCCCGCAAGATTCTCGACGCCGCCTTCGCAAAAGCAACCGAGCTGAAGCTGAAGCCGCTTGTCGTCACCATCCTCGATGCACGTGGCGTCCTCAAGCTCGCCGCGGCCCAGGACGGCACCAGCCTGATGCGCGCCGAGATCGCGCACGGCAAGGCCTATGGCGCGCTCGCCATGGGCCTGGGATCGCGCGCGCTGTATCAGCGGGCGCAGGAGCAGGCCTATTTCATCGACGCCGTGAACACGATCGCCAAGGGCGCGCTGGTGCCGGTACCCGGCGGCGTGCTGATCCAGGACGGCACCACGCTGCTCGGCGCCGTCGGTGTGTCCGGCGACACCTCCGACAACGACGAAGCCTGCGCCATCGCCGGCATCCAGGCCGCGGGGCTGAAGGCCAACGCGGGATAGCACTCGCCATAACGAAAGCGAAAGATCACAGTAGGACGATGCCAGGGTCGCTTAACTATTCATCGGAATTTCGTCGGCATTTCCAGCGAGGACGCGCACTGCACCAACGCCGAGGGCTCTCCGCGGATTGACTGACCGGACCGGCATGCCCTTCGTGGCAGGGGTCGACTATTCTACTGCGATCGTGTGATTCGTCGGGGGTTCGAGTCTCTGGTCCGCTACATCGCGAAACCCACTATTTCGGAAGCTCTGTTTTCTTACCGGAGAGCAGCCTAACTCGGAACGTCGGATCTCGATAGCCCGCCACAAACCGCCGTTCATGCGCGATCCGTCGCCGCCACAATGGTCGACGAGCAGGTTCAAATCGGGGAGACGCAACCACCGATGCCGACATTCGGTTCAAGTTGCGATCTGAGTGTCCCTTGCGTCCCAAACGCAGTGAGTTTATTATAAAATATTGATTTTCTTTAGGTAATGGACGCATCGACCGCGTTCTGTTCACGGTCGTTTCATCCCGCTTCGTTGCGGCGTCCTGGACGTGAACGAGAACTGCTCGAGATCTGGGGCAGCTTGAAGCAAGCCCCCTGAAATCGACCGAGCGGCTAATTAAGAGACACGCTGCGACTATTGATTCTCAACCGATTTTCTCGAACTGAGCCAAGATCCGACTATTTGAGATCAATGGGTTACAACGAAACATCCAACCACAAGAGCGCGTCATGTTGTCGGATCGACACATCCGAAACGTCTACCGCCTTTTACACACACCAACCAAACCTACGACCCAGAGAGTCTACCGCATTGTGAAGCCGTTCTCGATGATACCGGAAGACAGGCCGAGATCGCGGTCGCCGACCTGAACGTTTAGCCCGTCGGGATCCCGCACGTGGAAACTGTTGCTATCCTGCTGCGGGTCCAGCCCCATCGCGGCAAGGCGAGCTTGCAGCCAGGCGGCGTTGTAGCCGTCGATCCCGAACATAAAATGAGAGATCGTGCCGGGCTGCCCTTCTTCGCGCAGCACCAGCATGCTTTCCCCGAAGCCGAGCAGCACGCTTTTCGCGCTCTCCTGGATGATCCGCACCCCGAATGTACGGCAGTACCAATCCTTAGAGCGCTGGAGGTTGGAGACGGAGATCGCGATGTGATTGACTGTCTTGGCGGTACAAATCGGCGGGTCAATACTGATCCTCTCGTCTTCCTGCTGAAGGGAAGTGTTGCCAGCATCTTCGCAATTCCATGTTAGATCGTCATGGCACGGCATGGGAATCGTTCTCTTGCGGCTCGTTAATTGATGGGAATCCCAATCAGCTGGCTCGATCGGTCCACAGGCCTCCGGTATCGGCAGGAAAGCCGGCAGCGGCACGCGCACGTGCCTTGGCCGCGAAGTAGGTTTTCGACCACGCAAACCGGCTGCCTGCTTTGGAGAGGCCGACGCTGTCGGCGATGCTGGCGAGGCTGATCGTGTGCCCGGCGGCCGCCCAATGGCCCTCAGGCACCTCGTCGATGATGACCTGAATGCTGTGGCCGACGTCTTCGCCCGAGGCCGTCGTAACGGCGAGGATCGCTTCGGTCACCCATGCATGCACCTCGCTCTTGTGCTCGGCGTTCATGTAGCCCTCAGGGAGATTGACGTGAACGAGGAACCGTCCGGGCGGCGAGACATAACCGTTTCCGGTCTCCCCGCCGGCCCACCAGTCGCCCTGGGCAAGTTCATTGAACAGAACCCAGGCAAACGCGCGGCCGCCTCGCGTATTCGCTCCGCCCTCCATCCGGATCATCACGTCGGTGAGTTTCTTGGCGAGATTGGCCTTCGCGGTCTCGTCGAGATCGCCGGCGCCATAACAAACATTCATGATAGGCATGTCAGTTTCCTCGTCGGCTGCCGAGGCAGCTGATGTCGGTGCGGTTGGATTGACAGAGGAGTGATCGGCAGATGTTGCGGCGGCTACAAGGCCGTTCGGTAAGCTCCGCGACTCCAGCGACCGCCGCGGGCGCGCGTTGTGGGCTCGGGGTGGTGGCGTCGCGCGCGTCATCAGTGGCCGGCATGCTCGCTCTCCCACTTCTTGATATTTGCATCATCGATCATGATCGTCTCGACGATCATCACGTCGGTGTCGTCCTGAAGGACCTCGACATTGATCGAGCCCGTCGCCCAAAGCCCGATGCTGTCGCGTCGGCCGAGCACGACGCCGCCGCAGCGGATCGAGCCCTCGCGCACGAACACGTACGCGCCGTGCGATGCGGTGCGCAGCTTGTACGAAAACGAGCGGCCCTTGTCGGCCATCAGGCGGGAGACACGCAGATCCTGGGGGATCGGCAGCGCGCCGTCGGCATCACCGATGAGCTGCACGATTTCGTTGCGCCGGCGTCGATAATCGAAATGCGCACGGTGATAGGTCGGTGGAAGAAAGAGCTGTTCGGGAAGCAGCCAAAGATAGATGGCATGCATGTCCTCCGGCGTGACGCTGAGCTCGGAATGCTTGCCGCCCGAGCCTGCAGAGAAGACGTAATAGTCGCCGGCTTGCAGCCGGTCGACCATGCCCTCGCCAGCCGTGTTGATGTGTGTGAGCTCGCCCTCGAACACGAAGGCGCAGATGACGAAGTTGTGGTGCGGATGCATGTTGTAGCCGCAGCCCGCGCCGTGGAAGATCTCGTCGCCGAAAACGCGGACCGGACCGAAGCCTGGCCGTCCGGCCTGATATTCATGGAAATTGAAGCTGGACGCTCGTGTGACGAAGCCGTCTGGATGGCCGGCGATGTAGGAAGATCGCGATCCATCTGACCTGATGAGGTCGTGTCCACGTTCCGCTTCGCGAATGATGAATGAATTGCTCATGGCCGTGTGTCCTTGTGTTGGCGCGTCAGGCGACGCGGGCCAGATCGGGGCCGCCGGAGGCGTAGCCGATCTCGACCATCTCAAACATGTGCTTTGGCGTGCCGCAGTCCGGGCACACCCAGTCGTCCGGAATGTCCGCCCAGCGGGTGCCGGGAGCCAAGCCGTGCTCAGGCAGGCCAAGGGCTTCGTCGTACGAAAAGCCGCAGCCGAGGCACATCAGCCGCTTGAAAGGTTCGTCAGCCATCTTTGACTCCATGCGTTGCCTGACCTCCCTCCGACCCCGCATTGCAAGTATCGAGTTATGTGTCGGACAGGCGTGATCTGATGGCGCGAGATATGCGCGTGGGGGTGTATGAATACAAATACAACTTCAATATGCAGGTATCGGCGAGCGATATGGTCGGGAGGATTCGTGTGGCGCGACAAGCGGATGCGTCGTGCCGTGTCCCCTTTTTCGGCTTACGAGGACCCCGCGCTCAATAGTGAAGCGTGCGCCCATAAGGGCGTATTATCCTCGTTCCCACGTACTCCGACCGCCGAATTTGGCAGGAGAACCGCTCCGGAATCGAATTGTAGACAGCTGAACTCAGAAGATCGTGTCGATGCTGGCACTCAGCGGAATGCCAGCAGAATGGTAACTGTACTCACAGGATCCCGCCCCGGTCTGCCGGATCACCTACCCGCTACATCCCAAGCTCAGAATCTCCAAGCCCTCGCCTTTCGACACGTAGTCAGCCGCCGATCGCGTGAGCCCAGCACTTGGAAGCATCCTGGCACTATTCGGGCGTTTGCCTACGTCACGGCGTTTTCGTCACAGCGGGCGGGCTCCAGCTTCCGTCAAGGATTGAGGGGCTCTGCTGTCTGGGCCAGTACATCCGCATGGTCAGGTTGAAGCCGCCATCCGGAGCTGGTAGCCAGTTTGCTTCCTTGCCGGGTCCTGGCGAGTCGTGCTGGATATAGATATCCGTTGACCCGTCACTATTCTGCTGCAGCGGCATCCAGCTGCTGATTGCGTAGCGATGAATTGCATTCTCGACGAAGAAGGACTGCGGGTCGTACATGGTCACTGACCAGAATGCGTTGACCGGCGGCATCTGCCCAGGCCCGAAGTGCAGGACATATCGGTTATTGCCGTTCAGAGGTTTGCCGTCTCCGTCCACGAACGTTGTCGGATAGAGGGCATCTGCAGGAAGGTTCGCAGCTAGCGCGATCAGCGCGATGTAAGCCCGGGACTCGTAATCCGTCCCGAACGCTCCGATGTTGCTCTTGGGAATGTGCCAGCCGTTGACTGACGTACCCATGTGCTTGGCTTGCCCTTGCAAATAGGCGAGCGTCCGCCCTACCGCTCCGTCCAGGCTTTTGCCCGCTTCGGGACCCAATTTCGCCGGGTCAAACGGCTGCCCAGGGACGATACCAATCCTCGACAACTTCTCCAGCATCGGCGCGTCGGCTGTGGGCGGAGGATTCGCGGTCAGCTGCTTGGCCAACTCGGCAAGGAAATCGGCGCCGCTCATGCGCCGGAGTTGCTCAACAGGTGGCGTCTTCATGTCGGCTTGCGCATCGACGGCTCCCTCGGGAGCCGAATACGGCCGACCAAACTTCGATAGCGGAGTAAGGGTGTATCCCGCTTGGATCGCGTGCACGGCTGAATAGTCGGCAGGGCCGTTTGTCTGAGTACGCCCTAGAATCCAGACCATATTCGTCGGGGATTTTATCTGCTCCATTCCACCCGGAAGCTTCCCGCTCCAGTCGGGTCCGGTAATGACGAAGTTGCCAGCCCTTGTTCCGGTTGTGCGCGAACCCGGACTCGCAAATACGTTGGTCCACGCGTCAAGCATGGGTAGGAGATAGTAGCGACCGCCGGATTCCGGCACCGACAGGACCAGCGGCTCCGATGAAAGGTCGAGGAAGGCGGACGAGTACAACGTGTCCACGTTGGCTCGTACCACGTTCTTGAACGTGGCCGGCGGGAAGATGGGTGCATGAGCGAACTGGTTCACGGGCGCTGCCATGGCATTCGGACGTGCAACATTGGTCATCCGCCTCCTCGTCAGGTCCATCATGACCAGCGGCAAACCGTAGATGACCGCTTCAGTGACCATGTCGACCACCTTCTGCTCCGTGGCGGCAACGCTGGCTTCGCTGGGCACCGCCGTATCCTTCGCGGTTTTGGTGCCAATCGCTTGTGCTCCGCCCGGACTACACGGGGCGAGCCAACAGATGAGTGCGAGCGCCGCAAAGCCCTTTTGTATCTGTCCAAACACGAGCTGTCTCCAAGTTACAAGATCGGTCGAATTCACTTTGTTGTTCGAAAGTTGGCTTACCTCGAGGTTCGGCGAGATCTCTTCCGATACGCCCCATCGAGAGTAACCTGAATGCGCGACGGGCGGTGCTAACGTGCCGCCGACAACTGGCCCTCATCGATGATGATGGTAGAACCATGCATCGCCTTGACGTCGTCCGACGCCAAGAACAGGACGGCCTGCGCAATCTCCTCGGGCGGCGAATATGTACGTCCGCTAGGCGTCGCAAGAGCCTTGCGGGAAAGGATTTCTTCCGAGCCTGGTCCCGTCCGGTCGCTCGCATTGAGCGGCGTCTCTGTATTGCCCGGCGCGACTGCATTGATGGCGATACCGTAGCCGGCGAGCTCAGCCGCGAAAGACTTCGTGAGCATCACGATTGCAGCTTTCACAGCGCCATAGAGTGCGTACTGCGGAACGCTCTTAAACGCCGCCACTGAACTCACATTGACGATCTTGCCATACCTCGCCTGCTGCATCAGCGGCGCCACGCGATGAACCATGAAGAACGTATTCTTCAGGTGGGCGGACACCATGAGATCGAATGCTTCTTCGGTGGTCTCACCAAGTGCGGTCGGAAAATAGACTCCGGCACAATTGATCAGGATATCGATGCGACCATGGTCGGAGGAAAAAGCACTCACCAGCCGATCAATTTCGGCCACATGCCGCAAGTCCGCGGCATAGGCTCGAGCCTTGCCGCCCCTTGCTTTGATCTCGGCGACCACGGCCTCCGCTCTGCTGATATCGGAGCTTGCAACCACGCCCACGGTCGCGCCCTGTTCAGCAAACAGCAATGCGATTGCGCGACCGATACCGGAGCTGCTCCCCGTCACCAATGCCATTTTACCGCGAAGCTTCATGATATTCTCCGTATCGATTGAACGGGTAAGTGGATCATCGCCTTGGCAGCAGATGTCCGTGCCGGTCGACAAACGTTCCAACCGCAGCAAACACCTGATCAAGATCGCCGTCGGACATGGCGAGCGACAAGGCCATCATACCCCGCCTCGCAATCCAGATTTGCTCTTCAAGCATGTGAAAGTAGAAGAGCTCGCGTAACCGTGGATCAGACCTCGCGGCATCCTTCGCGTTCCGGAGCTGTCCAGCGATGAAGTGGATGCCCATGATGGAGCCGAAGCCGGTGAACTGTGCCGCGATGCCGGCCTTCTCAAGCATGGCGCTCAGACGCTCACGCAAATCGTTGCCGCGCGCTGTCAGTTGCGCCAAAGCGGTCGCGGTTACAACCTCGGATAGGACGGCCGCCCCGATATGCATACCCAGGCTGTTGTTGTTGAACGTCCCTGAAAGTATCAGTGATGCCGGCTTTCTGGGATCAAAAGCGGCCATGATTTCCTCTCGACCTCCGAACGCTCCGAATGCGAGCCCGCCGGCCATGTATTTTCCGAGCGTGGACATATCGGGCGTGATGCCCCAATAGCCCTGCAACCCATTAGGAGCGAGGCGCGAGGTCTGGATTTCGTCAAAGATCAGGACGATGCCTTGGCGCTCCGTCTCCTCTCGAAGCATGGCGAGAAACGGCTTCTCGGCAGGTATGCTGCCGCCGGCGCCAAGCATCGGTTCGACGAGCACGGCCCCCAGCTTATCTCCCTCCCGCCGGATTACCTTCCTTGTCGCGTCTGGATCATTGTAGGGCGCCTGTACGACGTCGAGCCTGGTGTTGAGGGGCGATGGACCGGATACCGGGAAGTTGAGACTGCCGCCGTGATAGGCTCCCTCGAACACCAGGACCTTGGACCTCCCCGTACGATGCAGTGCCGTCGCGAGAGCCGAGAGATTGGCTTCGGTGCCAGAGTTCGCGAACCGCACCTTGTCGATCGAAGGGAAGCGTTCGACGATCAGGCGAGCGAAACGTGCTTCGGCTTCGATCTGGCCACCAAAGCTGAGCCCGTTGTCGAGCGCCTCGCGGATGGTGCGGAGCACTACGGGATTGGAGTGACCGAGCAGCCCTGCCGTATATTCGCTAAGCGCGTCGACATAGCGCTTGCCGTCGATATCCCAGAGATATGCATCCTTGCCGCGCGCGATGAATACCGGAAAGGGTGAATTGAAAAGGCCAGTCCGGGTCGTTCCGCCCGGCAGATACTCCGCGGCGCGGACAAAGGCTTCGAGGCTCTTGCCATTCCGGGCCGTATAGTTCGTACGTGCGGCCGCCAGCGCACGATCAATGTCGCTTTCTGAATTCCTAGGATCGGCTGGGGTTAAGCTCATGCCGGCATTCTCCAAGATCAATTCTTGTAAGCTTTGAGAGAGAGGATATCGCGAGCCTCGGTGGGTGTAGCCGGCCGGGATCCAAGATCGGACAAGATGCGGACCGCCTTGGCGACCAGCTCGGCATTGCTGCGCGCGAGCCGACCTTTCTCAATCTGCAGATTATCCTCCATGCCGACCCGCACATGGCCGCCCCGCAGAACCGACATCGCGACCGCCGGAAAGGCCATTCGGCCAACCCCAAAGGCGCTCCATTCCCAACCGTCTGGCAGCA
Organism: Bradyrhizobium sp. ISRA430; assembly: GCF_029909975.1. Lineage (NCBI taxonomy): Bacteria > Pseudomonadati > Pseudomonadota > Alphaproteobacteria > Hyphomicrobiales > Nitrobacteraceae > Bradyrhizobium > Bradyrhizobium sp. ISRA430. The sequence continues at coordinate 8,342,810 of NZ_CP094516.1, read as the reverse complement.
TGCTCGCCAGTACCGACAGCATTTCCGGACTAGCAGGCGCGGCATACTTCACGCCGAGCACAAACTGCAGAAAGTTCTTCTTGGGCAGAACGCCCTCGGCTGCGAGATCACGCGCCAGAATGACGTCGCCAGGGCCGAAGATTTCGAGTTCCGGTGCGGTACCCGCGGCTCGGATACGCGCAGCCATGACGCGAAGCGAGTCAGGCGTGTTGATGACGACGGAGCCGAAAGAGTACATGGTGTTGAGATCGAGTGTGCATATCTCAGGACGCAGCTCCTCAACATGAACTACTCTGGCTTCCCCGCGCATCAGCGACGTTCCCTTGCCGGCTACAGCCGGGTCCTCCTTGCCAGGGACGAAGCGCTGGCCGGGCCCCGTCGTGAGATTGATGATGACGTCCACCCCGCTGTCCTTGATACGGTCGACGACCTTCCGATAAAGCTTGGTGTCCATCGAGGGCGCACCGGTTTCAGGATCCCGGACATGAATATGGACAATTGCCGCGCCAGCTTCCGCAGCTTCGATGCACGACTGCGCAATCTGCGCCGGCGTGACGGGAAGATAGGGGCTTTGGCTCGGTTGAGCCAAATTGCCGGTGACGGCGCAGGTGACGATCGTCGGGCGTGAGAAGTTCACGATTGCTTCCTCCAGGGGATTCTTCTTGATCAGGCAGAGAGTACGAGCTCTGGCTGAGCGTGCGTTGCGGTCGCAACCTTTATGTCCAGCCAGCCGCGCTCGTCGACTGCGAGCTGGTCACCTCCATTGAGGATCACCGTGGTCGTTTCCGCCTCGACGATCGCGGGCCCTTCTATGAAGTCACCGGGCTGGAGCTTTTCGGCGGCATAAACGTCGACGTTCCTCCACTCGCCGAAATAGGCCTTGCGCTTGCGAGCTGTCACCAAGGAGTTCGACGATACGGCAGGTATCGACTTCTTTGTCCGTGCAACCATACCAACGGCCGCGACTCTGCCGTTGACGAGAACAACTTCCTCATCGGGCAGCGAATACGTGTACAGATCTTTGTGGGCGTGGTGAAAGCGGTGTTCGATCTGCTCGCTTAGATCTGCGGCGTCCAGATCCACGTCCGACAACGGAACGTCAACCTCGAACACCTGCTCGCCGTAACGCATCTCTGCGGATTTCTCGATCTCGATCGGTCCGCTGAACCATGCGCGCAAACGGTCCAAGGCCTGCTTCTGCAATCTCACGAACATATCGCGGACTTGGGTGTGCGACGACGCCTTACCTGTCCTGTAGTAGGTCTGGCTCACCTCATACCGCAGATCACTGGTGAGCATGCCCCAGGCGGAAAGAACTGAAGCTTCGGTCGGAATGATGATGCGCTTGATCTCCAGCTCTCGCGCCACCTCCACCGCATGGATCCCGGCGGCACCACCAAAGCTGAGGAGCGCAAATCGCCGCGGATCGACGCCACGTCTAAGCGTCATGAGCCGGATGCCATCAGCCATCTTCAAATTGACCAGCCGGAAGATACCTGCCGCGGTCTTCTCCCGACTTAGGCCGAGCTTGACTGCCAGCCGATCAAGTGCGGCCTCCGCAGCGTCCTGATCGAGAGGACGGCGGCCGCCCATGAAAGTGGTGGCGTCGAGATAGCCGAGGATCAGGTTGGCATCAGTCACCGTCGGAGCCTGGCCGCCATTGCCATAACACGCAGGTCCGGGCACCGACCCTGCGCTTTCCGGACCGACGCGGAACGAGCCCGTGGCATCGACGCTGGCGATCGATCCGCCCCCGGCGGCAATGCTCGCAATGTCGAGGCTGCGCAGGGCAATCCGCTGATCGGCGAGACCTCCGTCGGCCGACAGAGTGGCGCGACCGTCGGCGATTAGCGAAATATCCGTGCTGGTCCCTCCCATGTCGAACGGCACGAGATTGGGCAGGCCCAGCAGTTCAGCGCACCGCTTACTTCCCGACACGCCGCCAGCCGGACCCGACAGCACGGTAGCGGCCGCGAGCCGCGCCGCCTCTTCGACCGGCGCCACGCCGCCGTGGGAGAGAATGATGAAGAGGCTGCCGGCGAAGCCGGCCTCCCCCAACCGCTGCTCCAGGCCCTTCAGATAGTGGCGAACAGCCGGACTCACATAGGCGTTGACGATCGTTGTCGATACCCGCTCGTATTCCTTGATCTGCGGCAGGACGTCGGACGAACGCGAGACGCTGACACCCGGCAACGCCCTTGCCAAGCGCTCAGCGGCAGCGATCTCATGCGATGGATTGCTGTAGGAATGCAAGAAACACACTGCGACTGACGTCGCGCCCGATACGCGAACAGCCTCGATCGCCTGATTCAATGACGCTTCGTCCAAGGGAACGATCACCTCACCCATCGGCCCGATCCGTTCCCGAACACCGAAGCGCAAATTGCGCGGGACCAGCGGGGCCGGCGGCGGCGATCGCAAATCATAGCGATCGCCTTTCAAACCCTCCCGCATCTCGATCACGTCGCGATGCCCTGCGGTCGTCAGCAACGCCACCTTGGCGCCCTTGCGCTCAAGCAGCGCGTTCGTTGCCACAGTCGTGCCGTGCACGATGCGCTCGGTCTTCCCGAGCATTTCAGCGCGCGGCGATCCCAATCTCCGCGCCAACTCTTCGAGGCCGACCATAACCCCGATTGACTGGTCCTGCGGAGTGGACGGGGACTTCGCAAACACTGTTCGGCCGCTCTGGTCGATGGCCACGAGATCGGTGAACGTGCCGCCGACATCGATTCCGATGGTCAACATGGTTTCGAACCTGCTTTCTGCTGAGGGCTAGCTGACAAAGCCGAGTTCGCGATCAGCTTGCCGCGCTTGTTCCGAGCGCCTTTCGGGGGGGCCCCATCCGCCGCCGCCGGAGGAACGAATCTCGAGGCAGTCGCCCGGCAACACTTCAATGCCGACCTCCTTGGTCCGCAGCGCGCGAGGCGGCCGGCCATGCGAAATCAAACGATAACGATGCGGGGCGCCATCACATCCGCCGAGCAGTCCGCAGGCGCCGTGACGCACCCCCTCGCCAGCGGTGTTAGCCATCGCTGGCTTTTCGGTTTGAACAACCAATTCAAGTGCGACGCCGAGGCCTCCGCGGAACTGACCGTCACCGCCGGAATCGGCGAGATACTCATGATGGCGGAAGTGGAGCGGAAATCGCGCCTCCGCGACTTCGATGCTGCCGAACTTGATGCCACCAGCCGAATGCCATTCGCCGATCGAGGACCAGCCATCGCCGCCGGAGGATGCTCCCCCTCCCGGGCGCGCCTGGAACATGTGCCAGATGAACTGACGGCCGGTCCGTGGATTTTCGCCCTGGATCGCGATGCGGAAGCGACGGCTCCAACCCGCCATCGTCCGTTCTGGACAACATTGGGACAAGGCCTTGATGATTGCTTCGATGATCTCGTTTGACGGATGCGACGTACAAAAGCTGACCGGCAGGCCCGGATCCGACCACACGACCGTTCCTCTCTTGGCAATTACGGTGAGAGGCCGGAACGCGCCTGCGTTCTTCGGTATGTCGGCGTCGATCAAATAAGCAAAAGCCATCACAACGCCGGCCTGCATATTGGCGTAGGAGGAATTGACGAAGCTCATCGTCTGCGGATCAGAGTCCGAGAGATCGATTTCGATGTTGGAGCCCGTCTTGGTCACCTTCGCCGCGATCCGTATGTCTTCCCTCCCACGACCATCGTCGTCCAGGAATGACTCGCCATAGAACACCCCGTCCTTCCAAGTCGAGACGACGTCCCGCGCTTTCTGCTCGGCAGAGTCGAGAAGGATCTCGATCACTTGCTCGACAACGTCGGAGCCGAGTTCGTCGAACAGGCGCGTCAAACGGCGTTCACCGAGATGGGCGGCGCCGATCATCGCCGAAAAATCGCCGTGAAAGTCGCGCGGATTGCGGACGTTGAGAGCCAACATGTCGACGATGTCGTCGCGCCGCCTGCCAGCATCGTAGATTTTGATAGGCGGCACACGCAGGCCCTCCTGCCAAATCTCCGTGGCGTGTGGATTGTAGCCGCCATAGGTGGCACCTCCGACATCGCTGAAATGCGCCCGCACGATCGCCCAAAACAATCGCCGGCCGCGATCGAAGATCGGCACGAAGATCGTCATGTCCTGGAGGTGGCTGCCGCCGTGATAGGGGTCGTTCAGCAGTATGACGTCGCCCGGAACGACGTCGTCGAACTTCTCCTCGACCGCTATCGTCGCCCAGGGCAAGGCGCCGACATGGATCGGAATATGATCGGCTTGCGCGATCAGCCTCGCCTTGGTGTCGCAAATTGCAATGGAGAAGTCGCGGCTCGAGTTGAGGATTTGAGAATAGGACGTCCGAAGCATTGCTTCGCCCATCTCCGTCACGATCGAGCTGAGGCGGTGCTGAACTACGGATCGGGTAATGGGGTCGACACTACTTGTCACATTGGACATCATCGGAAGCCTTGAGGTCGCTGGTCTACGGTCGCCAGACACGATCTTCATCGCGTAGCTGCGGTGGCAGCGATCGCATCCGCGACCGCGTGCACGATGATGTCGACGTCGTTCGACGTCATCGGCGTGGATAGAGCGAACAGCCCGCCTGGCGCCAGAATTCCGCGGCTCAGAAGCGCCAACGTGAAGGCTGCCATCTGCCTTGCTTGGTTCGGATTCATATACGCCGAGCGATAGTCCCGCACTTTGCGATCGCCGAGATGGATCCTGCACAGCGAACCGCAGCCGGTAACATAGCCCGCCGTTTGATGTCGCCGGAGAGCCGATTCGATGCCGTCTCGCAATTGGCTTCCAAGCACATCCAAACGGGTGAACGCAGCGTGGTCGAGCAGCTGCATCGCGACCAGCCCGGCCCGCATCGTCATTGGATTCGCGGCGAAGGTCCCTGCGTGAGGCAGCGCAGGCTTTCCGTTCGACGGATCGAACACGGACATCACGTCGGCCGAGCCGCCGATGGCACCAACAGGAAATCCGCCCCCCATGATCTTGCCGAGCGTCGTCAGATCGGGAGCGATGTCCCAGAGGCCCTGTGCGCCGTGAAAGCCAAGGCGGAACGTGATGACCTCGTCGAAAATCAGAAGAGCGCCGACCTCATGTGTCACCATACGCAAGGCTTCCAGATAGGACCGGTCCGCCGGTACCAGGCCGGCGCGGTTGGGCATCGGATCGATCAATACGCAGGCCAGCTCACGACCGTGCTCGCGAATGAGCTCGACCGCGCCATCGGTATCGTTGAAAGGAATGACGATAGTGTCATTCAGGACTGAGGGCGGCGTACCTTTCGCGTAAGGCTTGGAAATCGGCGCGTTCGCGGTCCACTGCTCAGGCGAGGTGTCAAGACTTACCTCGGCATGATCATAGGCCCCGTGATAGGCCCCTTCGCATTTCGCGATCTTGAACCGGCCGGTATAGGCTCGCGCCGCCTTGAGGGCCGTCATAACGGCCTCCGTTCCTGAATTGGCGAACCTGATCCGCTCGACTGCTGGAAGACGCTCAGTGAGAAGCTCAGCCAGATCGATCTCCGATTCGGTCGGCATTCCGAAGGCTGTACCGAATGGAAGTTGCTCTGCGGCGACTTCGACCAACGCCGGATGGGCGTGGCCATGGATCAGTGCCGTGAAATTGTTACCGCAATCGATCAGCTCGTTGCCATCGACGTCCCAGATCCGGCAACCCTTCCCTCGCGCGGCGTAGACAGGAAAGGGCTTCATATAGAGCGTCGAACGCGTGTTGCCGCCGGGCATATGGGCCCGTGCCCGTTCGTGAAGCTGCTCGGACCGGCGATGTGATTGAGGGTACATTCGAATTCCTTTGGCTCATCGACCGAGATAGGCTTCCCGGACCCGGGGATCGTCCTTCAAATCGGCAGCATGACCATGCAGCACGATCTTTCCGGCTTCCAACACATAGGCGCGGTCGGCCACTGCAAGCGCCAGAACAGTGTTCTGTTCGACGACCAGGATGGTAAGACCGGCGCTCGCGATGATTTTGACGCGCTCGTACACCTCCTCAGCCAGCCGCGGTGCAAGGCCGAGGGACGGCTCGTCCAGAAGCAGCAGGCGGGGGCGTGCCATCAACGCACGCCCGATCGCGAGCATCTGCTGCTCGCCTCCGGAAAGCGACCAACCGAGCTGGCGCCGACGCTCCTTGAGCCTGGGAAAGAGCTCGAAGACACGGTCGAACTCTTCCGAGCAAGACCCGGCCCAGCCCTTCCAGCTGGCAGTGGCAACGACGAGATTCTCCTCAACCGTCAGTCCAGGAAAAATGCGCCGGCCCTCCGGTGCTTGCGCAATTCCGAGCGCAACACGCCGATCAGTCGGCAGCTTCAGAATCGACGTGCCGTCAAAGGCGATGTCGCCCCGGCGCACCTTGTTTAGCCCGGAGATCGCATGCAACAACGTCGTCTTGCCGGCCCCGTTTGCGCCGATCAATGCGACGGTCTCGCCGGCCCGGACTTCCATATTGACGCCAGAGACGGCAGTGATGTCACCATGGGTGATCGTCAGGTCGCTACATGCGAGCATGGACGTATCCCTCACCAAGGTAGGCTGAAAGCACAGCAGGATTGGACTGAACCTCGGCCGGCGTTCCTTCCGCGATCTTGCAGCCGAAATTCAGCACGAGAATGCGCTCCGCAAGCCGCATCACCATGCCCATGTTGTGTTCGATCAGGACGATCGCCAGTTGGTGCTGCTTTCTCAGCAACGACAAGCGTAGCATTAGCTGTTCGACTTCGGCCGAGTTTAAGCCAGCGGCCGGCTCGTCCAGGAGAAGCACTTTCGGTTCACAAGCGACAACTCGGGCGAGCTCGACCATCCGTCGCCGCCCGTAGGACAGCGTCTTGATCGACCGATCGGCGATGTCGGCCAGTCCCATCTGTTCGATGATTTGCATGGCCTGGCGGCGTAGTTCACGTTCTCCCAGGTTTGGATTGATCGCCGCGCCGACCATGACGTTCTCGAGAACCGACAGACGCGGAAACGTACGCCCATGCTGAAACGTACGACCAAGGCCTGAGCGGATCCGCTTGTTGGTCGCAAAACGCGTGATATCCCGCTTGGCAAGCAGCACGGAGCCGGCGTCTGGAACGACGAGCCCGGTAAGGACATTGAGCAAAGTGGATTTGCCCGCGCCATTGGGCCCGATGACCGCGACGAATTCGCCCGGCGAGACGGTGATGTCGACATCGTCCAGGGCGGCAAGCCCGCCATATCGTTTGCTGATGCCGCGTGCTTCGAGAATCATCATGACTTCGCTTCCGCGGGCTTGGCAACGGGAGCCCGCGAGGGCAGACGGAAGAAGCTTCGCAGTCCCATGATCCCGCTGGGCAGGAACACGAGGACGACGAACACCAAAATCCCGAACAGTGCGAGATAGGCGTTGCCCAGGAACCGCAGCCACTCGGGCAGGAACGTAAGCAGCACCGCCCCGAGAATTGCGCCGCCAATCGAGCTCTCTCCGCCGACGATCAACATCGCAAGATAGGTTATTGAGTTCGTATAGGAGAAGTCTTCCGGCGAAATGAAACGGACATGGCAGGCGAACAGACATCCCGCTAGGGCGGCACAGGCGGCGGAGAGCGTGAAGGCTAGCAGCTTCAGGCGCGGGGTATCGAGTCCGGTCATCTCGGAGGCGAGCTCATCATCGCGCACGGCAATCAAGGCACGGCCGTAGCGCGAATGATGCAAGAAAGATGCGAGCAGGACCACGATCGCAAGACTGAGGAGGGCCAGCCACAGGAAGCCGCGCTCACTCGTTAGCGGATAGGACAGGACCTCGAAGGGAGGAATGCGGGAAATACCATTGGTCCCACCAGTCAGGTCGAGCCAGTTCGAGGTGATGATCACGAACGATACGTTGAGCCCTAACGTCGCGAGCGCGAGATAGTGTCCTTTCAAGCGCAGCAGCGGCAGCCCAATGACCATTGCAAACACCACGGCGACGGCAATGGCCGCAGGCATCGCCAACCAAGGCGATACCCCGCTCCGCGTGGTCAGGATCGCCAGCACGTAGGCGCCGAGCCCCACGAATGCAGCATGTCCCAGCGAGATCAGGCCTGTATAACCAAAGGCGATATTAAGCCCGACCACAGAGACCGCAGAGATCACGGCGAGGTTGAGGAGCCGAAGGTGATATTCGGGAAGAACCAGCGAGAGCGATCCACCAATTGCGAGAATGCAGATGACCAGGACCGATGATCGAAAGATGGACATCCCTCAGCCCCGATCCTGGATCTTTTCGCCGAACAGCCCTTGCGGGCGTACGAACAAGAATCCGATCATGATGCCGAACGAGATCAGGTCCTTGTAGGCCGACGAGATATAGCTTGCGCCGAGCACCTCGCTCAGTCCGACGAAGATGCCGCCGAGCACGGCACCAGGCAGGCTGCCGAAGCCCCCGATGATGGTCGCGGCGAACGCCTTCAGTGCGACGGGATCACCCATGTTGACGTCGGCAAACCACATTGGTCCGAGCAGAAGCCCGGCGGCGCCGGCGAGCAGCGCACCCAACACCCATGACATGGCGAGGAGCCTGTTGACCTTCAGCCCCATCAGCTTGGCGGCCTGAACGTCCTGCGCCACGGCTCGCATGCCGATCCCGAAGCTGGTGCGGTGCAGGAGAACCCAAAGGCATGCGACCAGCAGAGCCGTCATTCCGACCGTCATCAAGGCATGGACAGAGATGACCGCGCCGCCGAGCTCGACCGTCATGCCCTCGATCGGGGACGCGAGTCGCACCGGCCACGAGCCGAACGTCAGGAGTGCCGCGTTCTGCATGATGATGCTGACAGCCACCGTACCGATGATGACCGTTACCGCCGGACTAGCTCTGAGGGGGCGATAGACGAGCGCGAAAAACGCAATTCCAAAGGCCGCCATTGCAAGCAGCGCCACGCCATAGGCGATGGGCCATGGCAGGTGAGCATTCACCAGAGCCGCGACGCCTGCAAACGTTCCGAACATCACGAACTGACCGGCCGCAAAGTTCACAACCCCGGTCGTCTCGTACACGATCACGAATCCCATGGCAGCCAGCGCATAGACGCCGCCAATGGCGAAACCATTGATCGCAAGCTGGAAAAAGTCTGCCACAAGTCCTCCGATGCTGCCGGTCGCAGCCGAGCTCAGTTGATCGAGACCTTCTTCACCAGCTCAAGCGTCTTGCTGTTCGCTTTCGGCTTCACGATCACCACATCGTGGACGCCATTACCTTTGTCATCGTAGCTGTAGACGTGACCGATGCCGTCCCAGGCCTTCTGCGCCGCGAGCCAGTTCCGAAGCGCGACAGGTTCAAGTCCAGCCCCGCGCATAGCGTCCGCCATGAGGAAAGCGCCATCATAGTAAGCGAGACCGTAGGGGTCCGGGGCGGTCCCGAACTTGGCCTGATATCGGTCGACGAAGTCCTTCATTCTCGGGCTTGTCGACGGATCTACCAGGGCGTCCAGCACGCCGAACGTGTTCTCGATATCAGATGCCGTTAACAATTGCAGCGTGGCCGTCACATACAGAGAGGACGAACCGACGAGCGGAGCCTTCATGCCAAGTGATTTGTATTGCCGAACTGCCAGCGCCATGTCTTGCGGGTACCCGAAGAGCAAGACTGCGTCCGCGCTCCTGTTGCGCAAATTCACGATCTGCGCCGAGAAGTCCTTGTCATTCTGACCATAAGCCTCTGAGCCGACGATACCCACCCCGCGCGCCGCGAGAGCCTTGGCCGCGGCTTGCGCGCCACCCTGGCCAAAGTCATTCTGGATATACAGAATCCCGGGCCGCTTTGCGTTCAACACGCTCGTCACGCAATCGACCATACCTAAGGCAGCCAAGCTGTCTGCAGGCCGAAGACGGAACATCCATTCGTTGCCACCCTCCGCAATTGCATCGACGCCGCCGGCATACATCGCCGGCACCTGCACTTTCTTCACCTCGGGCGACACGGCAAGATTCTGGGTCGAATAGCTCGAGAGAAAGAAGAATGACGGCTTGGTTTCCTGGGCCAGCTTAACGTAGGCGTTTACAGCCGTGCTGTTCGATCCCTGCGTATCTTCGAACACGATCTTGATCCTGCGGCCCCGGATGCCACCCGCCTTGTTGATGTCCTCCTCCGCCATCTTGAGCGAGTTGAGATACTGCAGACCCGTCAGGGACAAGGGCCCCGTCATCGGAACGGTCGCGCCAACCAGGATATCTGCCTCCTCGGCGCGAGCCGGGACGCCGGCGAGCGGAGCCGCGATAATCGCAGCCATCGACTTGAGGAAGCTCTTGCGCGTGATTCCCATAGCTCCGTTCCCGCTTTGACAGGTATATCGTCTCGTTTTTCGAGACGAAATCTCGAATAACGAAACACTAGATCCTGCCGGAATCGGAGTCAAGTCGCATCGGCGATGAGGCTGGTCCGGAGTTGCAACCCGATCAAGTGCGAGGGCATTCGGGAAGACCTCTCCGACCGTATGGGGAGGTTGCGAGCAGCGGAAAATTGACCTACTGAGCCGTCTCATCACCCTGATGCGATCCAACGAATGTCGGAAAAAGACCCCTCTCCTGGGCCACTCACGCGGTACTTCGATGTCCTCGAACTCATCGCCTCGTTTCCCGGGGCGCTAACGCTTGGAGACGTTTCGTCGCTCCTTGGGCTTCCCAAAGCGACGGCTCATAGGTTGCTGAAGGGCCTTGTCCGATCCAATCTCGCAAAGGAGGGGGATGGTGGTCGGACGTACCAATTGGGCGAACGCGTCACGCGCGTTCTTCATGCGAGCGCGGAGGAAGGTTGGCTCTCATCGCTTGCGGGGCCACATCTCCGTGCTCTGTCCGAGGCAACATCCGAAGCGTGCTTTCTGGCCCGCCTTGTGGGCTCACATGTCTTCGTAGCTGTTTCCGAGGCGCCCGACATGAAATGGATACAGCACGTGGCAGAGGGCCTTGAGATGCCTGTCAACGCCGCGGCTTCGGGCAAGGCAATCATGGCTTATCAGTCAAAGGAGCTCATCTCCGAGGCCCTTTCACAGGACCTGCCAAAGCCCACAAACCTCTCTCAAACGAGCCGCCGCTGGATCGAGAAAGAATTCGCGACTGTTCGCGAGCAGGGATATGCGACCTGCGTAGGAGAAATATACGAAGGATCGGCCGCAATCGCATGTCCCATCATGCTGCCGGAAGGCAGCGTCCTCTATTCGGTCGCAATAAGCGGCCCCCAAGAGAGGGTGATGGACAAAAAGATGCCGCAGCGCCTGCAGATCCTGCGTGACACCGCCGCGGCCTTAGGAAAGGCGCTTTCGCTCGGAGCAAGCATTCGATCCCGCCATTGAGATCCCGATTTCTTTCCAGGTTGCGAATATGGACGTTAGTCGAGGCGCTCCCTTTCTTTCCTCGGAAATGCACGTGGAGCCCAGTTGGATTGACCATGATGGTCATCTCAACATGGCCTACTATCACGTGCTTCTCGACCGCGCTTCTGATGAATTCTGGGTGTCGCTGGGATTGGGTCCACGATACATCGAGACCACGCGCTGCTCGACTTTCGCGGCCGAGTGCCACATTCGCTATCTTCGGGAAGTTCACTTGAAGGATCAGGTGCGCACTGCAATATTCCTGATCGGCGCGGACGAGAAGCGCCTGCATACATTTCGTCAACTTTATCGTTCGGATGGCAGCTTGGCCGCGACGTCGGAAAACATGTCGCTTCACGTTGACCTCAATACCCGCAAGGTCGTTGCTTTCCCTTCCGAAATCAAGGATCGACTGCAAGCGGTTGCCCAGCTTCATCAGCGCCTCACTCCGCCGTCCGGCATCGGCCGGCGCATTTCTATGAAAGCGCGTTGATTGACCGATGCAAAGGTTAGAATCAACGCTACTGCTCTCGATCCATCCGGCCTCTTCTGGTGCCTACACTGCGTTTTGAAGGCCTTCTCGGCCCCGGCAGGGCTATGGCGGTGCATTTGTTAAGGCCACGACTTCCAATTCGGACTGTTTCCCCCCGCAGTTGCAAGCGCCCCAAAGGGAGAGCCGAGACACTCGAAGACAATGGAGCAATCCGCTCCATCAGGTCTCGTGAAACAAGAACGGAATGCTTCGTTTCTCGACACGCAGTTTGAATACGCGCCGCCGTATTCATCGTGTCCCCCAACAGCGCAATCTCCAACCTGAAAAGGCCGAGCTCTCCCACCACCACGGGTCCAATGTGCAAGCCCGCGCGAAATTGCGGCACAACGCCAAATTCCGCGCTATATGTGGCAGCCGCCTCCTCCAATGTCCTGAGCGCGTCAAAGCATGCCGTCACACACCTTATATTGGCCGTCGCATTTCCGGGCGCCCACGTCGCGATCACCTCGTCGCCGACGTATTTGTGAATTTCTCCTCCTTCCCTGACAATCGGCGTCGTCACATCGGCGATGAATCGGTTCAGGAAATCGAGGAAGCGTAGCTCACCAAGATGCTCGGCATGGCTGGTGGACGATGCCATATCCAGAAACAAGACGATGCGCTCTTCAATCTTCGGCCGATGGTAACGACCGGCGATGAACGAGAAGAGAACGCCTTGTCCAAGGAGCTGGTTGATGCCGACCAGCGCGTTGAAGAGCATGCTGAGCGCGATCGCCAGCCACACATCTCGGGGCCGAGGAACCGCGACGGGCGCGCCCGAGATCAGTGCGGGCACGATACTCAAGGCGATTAGGATGATTGCAATGTAGACGAGGGCGCGAAGCATGATCGCGACCGAGAACGGCAGCTTGCGCAAACGATTGACACGATCGTTCTCGAAGACGAACAACTCAATCGCCAACACGGCGAGGCAGACAGTTGCGCCTGTTAACGCGCCCCGGAGGGCGCCTGCTCCGGAATGAGCGAGACCATCCGCAAGATGCCCCCGGACCGCTCCAGCGACGATGCTGACGATCATGAAAGCCCTGATCAGAGGACTGATATGTGTGATGCGATCCGTGCGATAAGACCTGCTCACTCCTGACGTCAAATTTGCGCGCTCTGTCATCACACTACCCGCTCGTGACGGCGTCGGCGAACGCGATACCCAAGCGCCCGCCCCTCGCCGAAAGTCTCCCATTCACCAGCCAGGTTCAAGCCGCGAAATCCCGGAGCAACAAGCCTCCGCAGATGATAAGGAATATCCCGAACGCGACCAGTGGAAGCGGAATCGTGACAGCCGCCAGCGCGCCGCCGATCATGGCGCTCAGGGATTCTGCACCCACCTGGAGTGCCTGGTTGTTGCCCATGACGCGGCCTTGCCGCTCCGAGGACACAGCGTTGGACAGGATCGTCGGGCATGCGGCAAGCGCGATCGTCCCCATCATGGTTGTCAGACCGCCGGTGATCCAGATCGAGCCTATTTGAGACGGCACTGTAATCGCAATCATGGCGGCCCCGGCGGCGATGCAGGCGGTAATGGCGAGGCGATTCAAACCAATCTGGCGGGTCAATGGGGCCATGATGCAGAAGCTCGTGATTGCCGAGATCAGAGCCAGCCCCGAATAGATCAAGGTGGTTTGATCGACGCCCGTATCCCAGCGATCGACCAAATAGACGAGCACCATCCGGAAGTAGCCGAATAGCGCAAGATAGATCAGGAAATTGAGCAGATAGAGCCGCCGGATTGGCTTATCGGTAAAGATGCTGCTGAGATTTGTGATCGCGGCGATCATGCTGAAATCGGCGTGCGGGTCAGCCGCGTGTGTCTCGGCGAAGCGAAACGATGTCCAAATGAGCGTTGTGACAAGGAGCGGTACCATCAACCAGAACGGAACGCTCCAGCCGAGATGCAGGGCCATCTGGCCGCCGACTATCGGGCCGGCGATATAGCCGAGACTGGAGCTGGAGTACGTCCAGGCAAACAGACGCGGGCGCTCATCTGGACTGCTCATGTCGGAAATCGCGCTCTGCGCGATGGCGATGTTCGATTCCGCCAGCCCGCCAATCAAGCACCCCATTCCCAGCAGGACGAGAGATCGCCATTGGATGCCGAGAGCTATGACGACATATCCAAGCACGGTCACCACGAGCGAATTGACCAGGACAGGTCTGCGGCCGTAGCGGTCGGACAAGGTGCCCAGGATCGGAGATCCCACGAACTGACCGAGCGGGTAAATTGCAAGCAGCAGACCAAGGACGATGCTCCGCTGCCCGACAGTGGCGCCGTCTGGCAGAAATCCATTGTTTCCCATCAGCATGGGTGCAAACAAAGTGATCATGAGCGAGTAGCCGCAAAAGCCGATGAAAATCAGCAGATAGAGCGGCAGGAGCGGGAAAATGCGCGTTGGGCCTGTTTGGTCGATCCGTGCAGTCTGCGCCGGAGTGCAGTTCGCCATGTCAGTCATCACCAAGCCCTCTCATATTGCCGGGGTACGATCGCGTCGCGCCCAAGATGCAGGAGATCGCACTGGCGGTCGTCGTCGCGCCGGACAAATGATCCAGCTGGCGGCCAAACACAAATACAGCTTCGATATGCTGCTATCGGCGAGAGCTATGGCCGGCGCGAAAGGGTCCGCCGGCAACGCTCAGGCAAGGGCAACCGCCTGCCGGCCCACTTCAACGAGGCCTCGACTTTAAGGCAATTGGCATTTGTCCGCTTTGGGGGTGCCGACCGTCAGCTAGAACGAATTTCGCGTCTATTGGGACAACGCTTCACGCTTGCCGCCGAAAGGCTTCTTGGCTTGCTCCCGCCAGCGCTGAAAGGTCACATAGAGCATCGGCACCAGGAAAATGCCTATCGAACTGGCAGCGAGCATGCCTCCGAAGACCGCCGTGCCTACAGCCCTTCGGCTGATCTCGGCCGCTCCTGTTGCCGTCACCAGCGGTACGAGTCCGAGGATGAATGCGACCGAGGTCATCATCACCGCGCGGAAGCGCATCTGCGACCCCAGCACCGCGGCATCCGTGATCGACATGCCCGCGTCGCGTTGCTCCTTGGCGAATTCGACGATCAGGATGCCGTTCTTGGCGGCCAGTGCGATCAGCACCACGAGGCCGATCTGGGCATAAAGATCGAGATTCAACCCTGCGATCTTGATGGCAAGGTAAGAGCCGCACACACCGACCGCGACCGCAAGCAAGACTGGAATTGGAATGGTCCAGCTCTCATACAGCGCGACCAGGAACAGATAGGCAAACAGGATTGCCAGGCCGAGAATGATTCCGGTCTGCCCCGACGCTGCCTGCTCCTGATAGGCCGTGCCGGTCCATTCGTAGGAATAGCCGGCCGGCAGCGTTGTCTTGGAGAGCTGCTCCATCGCCGCGATTGCCGTTCCCGAGGAGACGCCGGGCGCCGGGCCGCCATTGATCGTCACCGAGCGGTAGTTGTTGTAGCGGGTGATGACCTGCGGTCCCGTGACGATCCTCGCGCTTGCGATCGAGCGCAGCGGCACCATGTCGCCGGTCGCGTTCCGCACATAGATCTGCCAGAGATCAGAAATGTCGCCGCGGTTGGCGGCCTCGCCTTCCACATTGACCTGCCATGTCCGGCCGAACAGGTTGAAGTTATTGACGTAGACGCCACCAAGCGTCGCCTGCAAGGCGGTGAAAACGTCACTCATATTGAGGCCCAGCGCCTGGGCCTTGGCACGGTCGATGTCGAGATAGACGGAGGGATTGCTGGCCGTGAACGTCGAGAACACGCGCGCGAGGCGCGGATCGCGATTGGCCGCGTTGACCAGTCCACCCATCACGCTGCCGAGCGCAGCCGGATCCTGCCCTTCCAGTGCGTCGAGCTGATACTCGAACCCGCCGGAGGTCGAAAGCCCGATGATCGGCGGCAGGTTGAACGGGAGGACGTTGGCTTGGCGGATCTGGGCACCCGCGCCGAACGTTCGCCGGATCACCGCTTGCACCGTATCCGTTGCCGCGCGACGATCCGCGAACGGCTTCAAGCGCGCGACCATGAAGGCTGAGTTCGGCTCGTTGCCACCATCAAGCAAGGAGAAGCCGATGATCGAGAGCACGTGATCGACCGCGGGCTCCTTCTTCAAAAGCTCCTCGACTTGCTTCGTCACCTCGCTGGTGCGCGCGACGGAGGCGCCGTCGGGCAATTGCACGGCAACGAAGAAGGCGCCTTGATCCTCCTCGGGAAGGAAGCCGGTCGGCGTGAGCCGCGAGATGCCGACGATTCCGCCCGCGAAAATCAGCACTACGACCAGGGATAATACGGCGAGCCGCAGAAGCCGCCGCACAAGGCTGGCGTAGCCGTCACGGACCCAGTCGATGCCGGCGAGCACGCGTCCCACGACGCCGCGCCTGGGTCCGCGATGGCGCAGGAACACGGCGCAGAGGGCTGGTGACAGCGTCAGTGCATTCAATGCCGAGATCACCATCGCCGCGCTGATCGTAACGGCGAACTGGCGGAACAGCATACCGGAGATGCCTGGAATGAAAGCGATCGGAACGAAGACCGACAGCAACACCAGCGAAATCGCGATGATCGGCGCGGTGATCTGCGCCATCGCCTTTTTGGTCGCCTCGGCGGGGGAAAGGTTCGGCTCCTCCTCCATGACGCGCTCGACGTTCTCGACCACGACGATTGCATCGTCGACCACAATTCCGATGGCGAGCACCATCGCAAGCAGCGAGACCGTGTTGGCCGAATAGCCCATCGCGAGCAGCACCGCGAAAGTGCCGATCAGGCTGACAGGCACGGCAATCGCGGGAATGATGGTGGCGCGCAAACTGCCAAGGAACAGGAACACGACGATGACGACGAGGACGAAGGCTTCGGCCAGCGTCTTCAGGACCTCCTTGATCGTGTCGGCGACAAAAGTGGTGGAGTCGTAGTGCACCAGATAGGTCAAACCCGGCGGAAACCGCTCGGAGAGCTTGGCAAGTGTCGTCTGCACCGCGTTGGCCGTGGTGACCGCGTTGGCGCCCGGGGCGAGATAGATGCCGATCGGCACGCCCGGATTTCCGTCGATCCTGGATTCGCTATCCATGTTCTGCGCGCCGATCTCGACGCGGGCGACATCCTTGATCCGGAGCATAGAGCCGTCCGGGTTTGCGCGCAACACGATGTTGCCAAATTGATCTGACGTCGTGAGCCGCCCCTGCGTCTGCACGTTGAATTGGAATTGCTGATTGTCACTGATCGGCCGGGCGCCGATGCGTCCAACGGGCGCCTGCACGCTCTGCGACCGGATCGCTGCGACCACGTCCGATGGCGCCAGATTGAGGCTGGTGAGACGCTGGGTATCAAACCAGATGCGCATCGAGTAGTTCAGCTTAGCGAACAGAGTCGCCTGGCCTACTCCCGGCGTGCGGGAGATCGCGTCCAGCACATTGATGATGGCATAATTGGTGATGAACAGCGGGTCCTGCGCGCCGGTCTTGCTGTAGAGCACGAGGAACTGCAGCACAGCCGACGACTTCTTCTGCACCACGAGGCCCTGCGCCTGGACCTCGGTAGGCAATTGCGCCAGCGCGCTCTGCACGCGGTTATTGACATTGACGGTATTGATGTCGGGATCGCTTCCGAGCGCAAACGACAAGGTCAGGGTATAGCTGCCGTCATTACCGCTCGTCGACTTCATGTACAGCATCTTGTCGACACCGACGATCGCCGCTTCGAGCGGCTGGGCGACGCTCGACTCCACGACCTCGGCGGAGGCTCCAGGAAAGTTCGCAGTCACCGTCACCTGCGGCGGCACGATGTCCGGGAATTGCGCGACAGGTATGCGCATCAACGCGAGAGCGCCGGCAATGGTGATGACGAGCGCGATGACTATAGCGAGCCGCGGCCGATCAACGAAAATGGACGAAATCATTGGGTTATTCCCGACGGGGTCGTTCGGAGCGCGCTTTTCGCGGTCCCTTCCTGAGCATTCATGCTGGATTGGATGAGCGCGCTGGCGGGGCCGGGTGCGATGACCTCACCTGGCCGCACACGCTGCAGCCCCTCGACGATCACCTTGTCTCCGGGCGCGAGGCCACTTGTCACGGCGGCGATCGTGGAGGTCGATTGACCCAGCTTGATCCGATGCTGCTCGGCCTTATTGTCCGCGGCGACGACATAGACATACTCGCCCTGTTGATCCGACAACACGGCCGAGCGCGGGATCGCCACCACCTCGACCGGCTCGACGCCTTCCAGCAACACGGTCACGAATTCGTTGTCGATGAGTTCGCGCAGGGAGAGATTTTTCAGGACGGGGTTTGGAATGGTCCCCCGCAGCGTGATGGTGTCGGTGTTCTGCGCGATCGTGTTGTTGACGAAGTTCAATTGTCCGGGCTCTCCATAGAGACGCCCGTCCGGGAGACGAACTCTGATGACGACCGCGCTGAAGCCGCCTTGCGCCGCGTAGTGCTCGCGCAGGCTCAATGCCTCACGGACCGAAACAGGAAAGATGACGTACATGGGATCCTGGCTGACGATGGTGGTCAGCACGCCCGAGCTCGGCGTTACGACGTTACCCTCGGTCACCGTTGTGTTGCCGATCCTGCCGTCGATCGGAGAGCGAATTTCGGTGTAATCGAGATTGGTCTGTGACAGCTCGACCTGAGCCTGCGCGGCTTGAACTTGCGCCTCAAGACTTTGCTGGTTGGCGAGCGCCGCATCATAGGTCGATTGCTGGCCGGCTGGCCCGCCGAGCAGCGCCTTTGCCCGCTCCGTCGTCAGCCTTGCATTCGCCAGAGTTGCCTGCAACTGCGCAACTTGCGCCTGCTTCGATTTCAGGTCGGCTTCGAAGGGACCTCGCTCCAGTTGATAGAGCAGGTCGCCCTTCTTGACCTCGGAGCCCTCGACGAAATTGCGCTTCTCCAAAAAGGCGGTGACGCGAGCCACTACGTTGACGCGATTGGTGGCTTCGATTCGCCCCAGGAACTCATTGGTCGGGGTGATCGGCCGCGTGACGGCCTCCATGACTCCAACGGCGGGTGGTCTGGACGCGCCAAGCTGGGCGTTGGCGGGCGGAATCATGGCCAGCACCAACACCCCGGATAGAATGATTCCTGCTATTGGGCCAAATGGTCTGATTGCACGCAGCATTTGCCGGCCTCTATTGGTTGGCAGCGGTCCAGGAAATAGGATTTCAGGTTTTGAAAGGGCGAGCGGAGGGCATCACCGCATTGCGATCTGCTGTACGCATCGAGCGCTTTGGCGATGCGCCGCAAGGAAAGACTTGCGGCGCATCCAAGGCGAGCAACTGCAGATCGCCATTCACTCACATGCCATACAGGATCTTCAGTTCGCCGCTGGCGCGAAGGGCGATCTCGATTCCGTCCGCAGGCAGATACAGCTTCTCGAGCTTGGCCGAGGAAAGATGTCCTTCCATGCGGAAGCCGTCCTTCAGCGGCCTGTTCAACTTCGCGTTCGCGGCGTTGAGCAAGTTCTCATAGGCGACGCCATAGTCCACGCTCATCTTGTCGCGCAGTCCACTCACGATCGGATCGATCATCGCGGCCACGCCCTCATTGTCAGTCGAGGCGCTGAGATCCGAAAGCCGCACGGCATGACCATCGGCATCCACCTGGAGACCAGCGGTGAGATAGGTCCATTCACCGGCGTTCGGATCTGCGTCGGACGCTTTGGCGACGCGCAGACCGATCGCGAGCTTGCCGGACGAAGGATAGACTTCAACATCCCGGACAGACATGCCAGCGGCCGGCGCAATTGAGCCGAGGGCCTGCTGGATCTTGCCCTTCAGCACGTCGTAGCTGATGCGCACGGGCAGGATCACATCGAACTGGCCGGGCGAGGTGACCTCCCGCCCGAGGGCCGGAAGTGCGGTCGGCGTCACCGCCGCCGGATGCTGTCCGATCACGGTTTCGGCGGCGCCCGCCAGCTCGAGCGATCCGCTGAGCACCTTGCCTTCGGCATGTACGCCGGCAAACGCGGCACTTTGGGGCGTCAACTGCAGCCAAACTTCAGGGTCCGCCGAGAGCTGAACTGGCTCAAACGCATGGCGCCAGGCCGTGGCAGCCTTGTCGTGCAGATCGAGACGGCGGGCAGCTGCAAGCGCACGCCCCCTCACCTGCGCAAGCTCCGTCCTGATCCGCGGCTCCGCATAGTTGGCGAGCGGAATCTCGCGGCCCATCACATGCAGAACGGGCGGCTCGCTCCAGCGAAAGCCGTCGCTGAAGTTCAGGTCGAGCGACCAGTCACGCGAGAGTTCCGGCCGCGCTTCGGCCTCGATCGTGGCACTGGCCTCGGTCTCTCCATGGATGCGGGCCGTGAAACGGTTGGCGCCTTGCCCTTCCAACGCGCCGTAGATCGGCACCGAACCATAGAGACGACCGCCGCGACCATAGAGCGACACCGGACCCGACCGCTCGACGTAGCCGTAGATGTCGCAATTGGCGTTGACCCGGAAGAACAGCACCCGGCGATGCACGCAGCTCACACGTTCGTCGATGGTCGCAAGGCGCCGGGGAATGTCTCGTTCGATCTCCTCTGCAAGGGCTGGCAGACCGAATTCGATGGTCGCGGCGATGCGCGACTGCGTGCTGAAAGGCGCCACCGTATCGGGAGCGAGAGGCGGCCTCTCCGCCGCCATTGCAGACGAGCAGAGCCCGAACATGCCGAGCGCGGCGAGTCCTGCTCGCACCCCGTGGCGTTTACCTAACGGCTTCAGGTGGAATTTCATGACATTTACCTCACGGATTGTTTGTTGCATTCAAGATGCTGAAGGTCTCTGGGTCAGAGTCTGGGTCGTCCCATCGGCCGGTGAAATTCGCCGAACGCGCCTTCCCGCGGCCGGTCCTCACCGGCGAAACCCCTTCGAAGAAGGTCTGCGCCCTCTCCGGTTCGCGGCCGATCGACGTCACGCTCTGGGAGTGCCTCATGGCGCTCGAACGTCTCGCCGGCCTCGCGTCGAATCTCGGATTCACGCGCACCGGGCCTTGCCGGTTCGATCCTCCTCGCGACATCACCCTCTGGGCGGTGGAACGCATCGGGACGTGGCGCATCGATCCGATCCCTAGGGATGGCACGTTGCTCGAAGGCAGAGCGATCCCGCAGGAGATCGTCGTGTGCGAGATCGTTGCGCAAGGCGTTCCGGGCTGCCACGTCGCCGTCGCGGCCAAAGCGCTGCGTCAGCGCAGCGTTGGCATAGGGAACGTTGCCGCGATGCGCGGGATTGTGGACCCACACATTGTTTCCGATGTTCATGTTGGCGTGATTGAAGAGGTTATATCGATTGACGTTGATGATGACGTTGTTGTGCCACCAGTCGCAGCCGCCCCAGATCGCCGCGCCGACGACGATCCCCGCACCGAACGAAATGATGTTGCTGGCGACGAAGCCAGGCGGCGACCAGTAGAACGGCTGATAGCCAGGGTAATCCCAGCCGCCATACACTTGGGCTGGATTGTAGACGGGAACGTAGTAGACGTCGGGGTTCACCGGCTCGATCACGATCGGCCGCACTCCCGAACTGGCGCCATCGGCCGGGGGCGGAGCGAGGGTGACGATCTGTTGCGGCGTCGATTGCAGATTGCCGGCAGCTTGCGCCTCGGCGCGCAACTTCTGAACCGCATTGAGCACGTCCTGCTGCTGGGCCAGAAACGCGTCGCCGAGCTGCTGGGTCCAGTCCAGCTTATCGTTCATCATCTGAAGCGTCTGCGGCACTGCCGTCAGGGCTTTGACGCTGGGATCCCAGGGTTGGGTCTGCATCGCGTCCTCAAGCGCCTGTCCCTTGACCGTTGGGTTCTCCCGCGACCATCGAGCCGCCTCGACCACCTCCAGCGGATAGGTCGAAGCCATCAGGATCTGCGTGAGCAGCGAATCCGGATAGAGCGCGATCGGCGCGACGAGCTGCGCGATCTGCGCCTGCGAGAACGCCGCCTGGTCCTGGGTCTCGGCCTGCATTGGAGCCGCAACAGTCGCGTCCTGCGCGCTGGCGGGCGCAGTTGCGAGGTTCGAAACGAGCACGAGCGGCGCGGCGCCCAGCGCGAAACGGCGCATTGTCATTGCAATCTTGTTTGACATCTCTGTTCTCCTTGTTTGCAGCCGCGCGTCTGCGCGCGGCTGCATCGATGGGCGCGGGCGCTCAGAGGCAGATGCGCTGACCGTTGCGCCAGAAGCATCCGGAGCCGCGGCGGTAGGCGTAAACGTTGCCGTAGCGTCCAATGCCGACGGCACCGTTGGGGCCTACGGCGAAACTGCCGTACCGGGTCGTGCAGGCAGCGCGATACACGCCCCTGACGCAGCTCATTGCGCTGGCATCGGACACCGTGAGAAGGACGCCGAGGGCACTCGCCACTGCGACGGCCGCATATTTCGGCTTGAAACGCGCGAGCGCGGAGATGCGGGAGTTCGTCGTGATGGTGTTCATGGGAAGTCTCCTTTCGCGACAAATCGGCGCGCGACATCGTTCGATGCCCCGGCAGAGGGTCGCCATGCGAAGGTGGAAGCTGGACTCAAGGGCTGCGATTTGCCCCGTCCTCAACACGAGGAGAAATGGCTCGGCGACGACACAAAAACAAATACCGCTTCAATATGCAGGTATCGCCTCGTCATATGGCCGGCCGCGCAACTCCAAAATCAGGCGAAAAAGCCAGGGAAACGGAGGCCCTGGACGGCGCAACCTCAGCTAGTATACTCGGACGCCTCACATGATCGTGTACCACAACCGGCACCCGCCACCTTCTCCGACCGCTGGCATCAGGCTGATGGGTCACAGATCGGGTTGCCCAATGCGGCGATCTCATCGATGATGTGCGGCCCCGGTATGGGCAGGACAAAATGCAGTTCCGTCAACTTCGATATTTCGTCAAGATCGTCGAGGCAGGCAGCTTCTCCCGCGCAGCCTCCATCGTTCATGTTGCCCAACCTGCGCTGAGCCAGCAGGTTGCCGAATTGGAGGAAAGGCTGGGAGTGGCCTTGCTTCAGCGCAGTGCGCGGGGCGTTAGGCCGACAGCAGCAGGGGAAATCTTCTACAAGGAAGCTTCCGCGATCTTGCATCAACTCGACCAGCTGCCCGCAGTCGTTCGTTCGGACCGTGACCAGCCAGAAGGGGTGGTCAACGTTGGTTTCATATCCTCCCTCGCGCCGGTACTCGTAGGCTTTCTAGATGAGTGCCGGGAAGCATTTCCGAAGGTCGTGATCCGGTTCTCGGATGGAGACAGCCTCGGCCTGGAAGACAAGATCGCCTCGTCATTGGTCGATCTCGCCGTCCTTCATGAGGTCGAATTCACGACGGCTTTGATGCGCAAACCCTTGTATAGGCAGAAGCTGTTCGTTGTCTCGCGTCAGCCGATAACAACCAACGGAGACCCGATCTCTCTTGAGCGCATCGCGGAGCTGCCCCTCGTGCTGCCGGGGAACGTCAAGGGCCGTCGTGCCTTGATCGAACGCGTATTCGCCGAAGCGAAGCTAAAGACAAACGTCGTTCTCGAAGCAGATTCGCTGGTAAGTGAAATGTGGTCGGTGCGAAATGGGGTGGGTTGCACCATACTTCCGGTAGGTGATCTCTCCAATTTTGGGCCTCACGCTTTCGCCAAGCCGACGTTGATCGAGCCACCGATCTATTTTACCTGCTCCATTGCCTATTCTGCCGATTTTCCACTCACTGCCGCCAGCGAAGCGGTCCGCGATGCGCTCGCCAAGTTCCTTGAACGCCGGCTCAGCGAGGGCAGTATAGTGGGAGCGGAGCGCCTACCGGAACGGTGACGTCCGGAACGGCGGGAACGACTGAAGTACGCTTCAAGGATACGGTTCATATCGGTCCTTTTGGGCCAGAGCAAGCCGGCTCACGTCCTTCACTCCGTGTCCCGTCAAATCAGCGAACACGGCTTCGTCGGATAATGGCAATTTGCACGAATGCTTCCAATCGTGCTCAACCGTCTCGACGAGCCGTCTCACCACGTGGGCCGACGACGTCTCAATGGCAAGCTCGCGACGGTCGTCAAAACTGCCAGGACTGAGATTGATCGAACCGACGACGGCACGCCTGTTGTCAGCAATCATCATCTTGCCGTGCAGCTTCAGCTTCTTCAGCGCATGAACCTTGGCGCCGACGTCGTGAACGATGCGCAGCCCGCTGACACCCTCAAACAGCTTCTTGCGTTTGAGTTTGTGAAGCGCACGGGACATGATCCGGACTTGGACCCCGCGCTTGACCGCGCGGACCAGGCGCTCGATGATCACCATGTCCTGGTAGCGCTCGTTCTGCAGCCACAGCGTTTCCGTGGCGCCGTCGATGAAGTTCGCGATACGCTGCCGGCCGTTGTTTGGGCACCAGATCAGGCTGGAGCCCGGTGTCGGCTCGAACGGCCGCTGCTCCCAATCGGCATCGAAGCATCGCACCATCTCCGCAACTTGCGCCGCGTCCGTGGATACGACCGCGTAGTCACGCGTCTCGGTGAGGTCGCGCGTCTCCCAGTTCAGGGATTCGACGAAGCCGATCCGGTTGTCGATCACCATCGACTTCTGGTGGGTAACAGCAAATTCTGCGCTGCTATCGCGAACATCCACACCCGCCTGGAGCAGCATGGCCCTGGTCGCGTCATTGTCGCTCCTTCCATCACGCCTCGCCGGATTGAGCATCACCCGCACATGCACGCCGCGGCGCCGCGCCGCGATAACGGCATTGAGCAGGGACGGATCGGTGAACAGGAACATGCGGATGTTCAGCGCGTGTTGCGCTGACATGATCGGATCTACGATGGCGCTCGCGGTGTCGTCCGGAAGCACGATCAATCGATGTGACATCTGCCTTGTCCTCCTCTAGGCAGCGTCGGCAACGTGCCGCGCCGCCTGAAACTGGATCCGGTGCAGTTCGGAGAAGAGCCCGCCTCCGGCAATCAGCGCCTCATGGGTGCCCTGCTCGACCACGACGCCGTCCTTCAGCACGATGATCTTGTCGGCATCGACGAGCGTGCTGAGACGGTGCGCGATCATGATGACGGTGCGACCTCTCATCAGCCGCCGCAGCGCCTCGATCACCAGGTGCTCGGATTCCGGATCGAGAGCAGCGGTCGGCTCGTCCAGGATCAGGATCGGGCTGTTGCGGATCACCGCCCGTGCGATGGCGATGCGCTGACGCTGGCCGCCCGACAGGATTTCGCCCCGTTCGCCAACAACCGAATCATAGCCCTGTGGCATCCGGCTGATGAACTCATCAGCATTGGCGATCCTGGCGGCTTCGATGATCTCAGCTTCGGTCGCATTGGGCCGCCCATACGCGATATTCTCCCCGATCGTACCGTGAAGCAGCACGGTATCCTGCAAGACGAACCCGATCTGCGACCGCAACGCGGCGATCTTGTAGTCTGCAATGTCGATGCCGTCGATCAGCACACGGCCCAGCATGGGCTCGTAGAAGCGTGGAAGCAGGCTCAGCACGGTCGATTTTCCAGAGCCGGTCGGGCCGACAATACCGACCACCTCTCCTGGCTCGATGCTGAAGGATACCTCGTGCAGCACCGGCCTGTCCGCCTCATAGCCAAAGCTGACACGGTCGAAGCGGATCGCGCCGCGGACCCGGCCCGGATCGATCGCGCCCGGACGCTCGCGGACGATTTCGTCAGCCGAGAGGATCGCCTGAATCCGCTCCAGCGCGACTGTCGTCTGCGCGATGGTGCTGGTCATGCTGGCGAGATCCTTCACCGGTTTGAAGAACTTCTTGAGATAAGCGAGGTAGACCGTCAGCGCTCCCGCCGTCATCGTTCCCGCGATGATCAGTGACGTTCCCTTCCAGAGCACGACGGCGGTGCAGATCGCGACCACGATGCTGACCATGGGTGACATCAGCGATTTGATGCCGCGCGCGCGAAGCGCTGCAGCGACGGAAGCGTGGCTTGCGTTTTCCAGGTGCGCGATCTCCAGAGCCTGGCCTCCGAAAGCGTTTGTCAGGCGGATCGAGCCAAGTCCGCGCTGCACGATCGAGAGCACCTCTGCCTGGCGGTGCCGGAGAGCGCGGGTGGCGGCCTTGACGGCTCTCTTGAGATGGAACGCGAAGAGCAGAAGGATGGGCGTGAACGCAACGGCGATCAACGTGAAGTCCCAGTCGAGCCAGAACATCACTCCTACCATGAACACGATGGTGAGAAGATCGATGACGATTTCGAGCGTGGATGAGGACGCGAAATCCTGGATGGTGGCGACGTCGCTGGTAATGGTCGATACCAGCGCGCCGATCTTGGCATGATCGTAGTAGCGGAGCGAGAGCCGGTGCAGGTGCTCGTAGATGCGCAGCCGTAAATCGTTGGCGACCCACTGCCCCACGCTGGTCGTGAAGTAGCTGTCGAAATAGCTCGCGACCGCCGCGACGGCTGCGATCGCCAGAGTCGCCGCGCCGGCAAAAAGCGCTACGCCCAGCGTATGCTTGCCGAAGCCGCCATATTCGTGGGCCCAGCTCAACCATTCGGGCAAGCGGTGACTGCCGAGCGCATCGTCCAGGACAAGCTTCAACGGCCAGGGCGCGGCCAGACTCATCGCAATCTCGATCAGCATGGCGAGAAATACGATTGTCAGCCGGCCGCGATAGGGTCTCAGCAGATCGATCACAAGACGAGACATTGCTCTTCTCCGACTACTGCGCCGGTGATTGCGCATCAGCGGTGCTGGACAGCGGCTTGCCACAGTCGGTCGGCGCCGGCCGGCCGGCGAAGCGATCCATCATCCAGCTGACGGCGGCGTCAGCGCTGTCGCGTGCGACAAAGCCGTGTCCGACGCCCTGCACCCACATCATCCGCACCTTGCTGCCTGCCTTGCATTGCCGCTGCATGTAGCTCGCGGTCACTTCGGGGCGCACGATATCGTCGGTCGTGCCTTGCGCGAGAAAGAGCGGAATGCTCGACGGCAGCGCGCCCGGGGTGTTGCGCGCCGCCAGGGAACGCCAGGGCTCGACGGTCGCGATGTTCGGCACCGAGAGGAAGTGCTCCTCGAGCGGCTTCTCCGTCCGGCGTCGCGCCAGGATGTCGAAGATCGATTCGATACATTCGTTGGCCAATTGGTCCACTGCCGACATGGCTTCCGGCAACACGACCTTGTTGATCGGCGCGCCATAAACGCGCGACCACGACCGCAACGTCATCGCGGTCAGGTTCTTGCCACCGGACGTCTTGAAATCGTCACCCATCAAGGTGACGAGCGAAGTTGCGGGCGCCGCCGCGGCAACACCGACCAGGTTGAGCTCGGGCGCATAAGTCCTGGCAATCAGACCGGAGTAGAGCGAGGCCTGTCCGCCCTGCGAATGCCCCCAGACCGCAAAACTGTTGCCGGTCTCCGCGCCTGGCAGGTTGCGCGCGGCACGCACGGAATCGATAACCGCTCGCGCCTCACTGTCGCCGACGAGATAAGGATGAGGGCCTGGCGTCCCCAAGCCTGGATAGTCTGTGGCCGCGACCACGACGCCCTGCTCAATCAACTGACGCAGGCCCGCCATTTGCTGGAACACAAAAATCGCCAGCGACGGCGCGCAGTGTGGCACCACGCCCGTAGTCGGATGCGCCCAGGCAACGACGGGCCGCCCGCCTGCGGGCGCCGGGCCCGGCGGCACGATGATGACACCGGACACCGCAATCGGCTCACCGTGCATGCCGGTCGAGCGATAGAGCACGCGGTAGGCTTGCGCGCCCGCAGGCGCGAAGCTCATCGGCTCTGAGCGGATCAGCGTTCCCGGACGTCCGGCAATCTCCTGGCGCGATGCGTCATAGAAAGAGGTTTGCGCATCTGCGCCGACGACAGAAAGCGCCAACGCGGCCGCGCCAGCGATTACGCCCAAGCAGCGCCTCAGGACCGACGGTGCTTTCATCTGCTTCAACATATTCATGAGAGCCTCACTTGTATCTTGGTTGCCAGCGCCCGGGCCGTTCATCGGGTCCATGCCGCCTGCGAGCGGGCCGGCGAGTATCTTTCCGGCTCAACTTGGCCGCCGAACATCACCTCATGACACGCCTCGCTCAGCCGGGCTTCATTGCCCCGCAGGCAGGCAACGATCTCGCCGACATTCGGGATGAAATGGCTGCACAGCCGAAACACGTCCGGCGTGCAGGCCTGCCGTTGAGCTGCCGTGCCTTCCGCGAACGCCGCGCTGCTGGCGAGCGTCAGGACGATGCCGCCAACGGCGGCGAGCTTGATTGATTTGCGATACATTGGCCCTCTCCTTTGGTTGATTGAACGAATCTATTCTCTTTCTGAGTGCATCGTCGGACGCACCACCGCGCCAGCTTGCCAGGCGGTCCCTTGGCGAAGCCTTGTTGGTCAGATCACTTCATAGGCAAACAGCGTCGCAACGAGCGTTATCCCGATCAGACCGCCGAGGAAGATCAGGTCTGCGATCTGCTCGATGCGATAGCTCAGGCCGGCGCGCTGCGAATATCGAATTGAGAGGTAAGATGTCAGCGCACTCGCCAGGAACATGACCGATGCGAGAGCGGCGTATTCGTCGACATGCGACGATCCGTGCTTCGCTTCGGCTAGCTTGACCAGGCCGATCAGCGTCGCGCAAACGCCGATCATCGTCGCCGAGACCGGCAGAATGTGGGACGCGAGCGCTTGGCTTCCTGCTCTTATCGACAGTCGATTTGACATGGATCATTGCTCGGCTCCTCAGGGAGCCCCCTCATCTGCTGGCATTCACTTTTCGGTCCAGAGCCCAGCTCGTTGACCCTTTCTCAGTCTCGCCGAAAAAGATTCACGAGCGAGTGCTCCGCTCCGTCCCGCCACTTAACGGGCGCGACTAATGATCCACGCTGGCATCCCGGACAAATACAGCTTCCATATGCAGGTATCTGCGTGGCCTATAGGTTCGTTCTTTGATGCCGACCGGCTCGTCCTGAAGCTGCCCACGCGACTGGCCTTTGGTACGGTCTATCAAAGCGTTACGCTTCGTATCCGCGCCTCGGCAACGACGGCCATTTGTTGCGTCGATGTCGCTTCGATGCACGCTTTCACGAAGGCGTTACAGTCTACGACGTTCATCACCAAAGACGACATCGGCACGCCGATCCGTCGCCATCGGCGACGGCTATGCCCGCATATTCAAACGGTATTTGTCGCGGGGCGATCGATCGACCACGGAAGTGGCCGCACGGCGCCGATCGCCTCGTCATGAGGGGAACGGTCAGGCGCTTGGCATTTCCGCATCGAGAGAAGGAACACCACATGAAATTCGATTCTCAGTTCACGCGCCGCGGCTTCGCCGCAACTGTCGCAACTGGCATTGCGAGCATCGGGCTGCTCGCGGCCACAGCGCAATCGGCCGAGGCCTATCAGGGTAACATGGAACGTGCGCTTGCATCGCTGCATCAAGCGCTGCAGTCGTTGCAGGAGGCGACTGCAAACAAGGGCGGTCACCGCGCACGCGCAGTGGAGCTGGTCCGCCAGGCCATCGAAGAGACCCAGGCGGGCGTCGCATTTGCCGACGAGCATGGCGGCGGCGGCCGCTAGTCGGACGAGCGGCAGGCACCTTCCGGTGCCTGCCTATCGGTATTTAATCCAACCACACCGCTCCCGGCTTCCTGGCGTGCTCGATCTGCTCCTTCAGAAATTCAATCAGGAGTTTCTTCACGCCTTCGGCACCCAGCGTCAGCGTGAACTGGTTGGACCAAATCAGGCAGCAGGTAAGATGGAATGTCGGCGTAATCAGCACCGGCTCGGCAAAGTCGGCGAGCGAGAAACCTGACATGTCCCCCAAGTTCAGGATGGTGCTGGCAGCGCCGGAGCGCACCGCCGAAAGTTCGCTCGAGATGTTGTCCGCCTCCGCGGCAAGCTGCACCGAGATGTCGGCCTTAGCGAAAGCACGGTCGATAACGATTCGCCGCGCATTCGATTGACCCGGAAGGATCAGCGGGATCTCCGCAAGTTCCTTGATCGGGATTGTTGAGCCGGCGATCGGAGCCGATTGCTTGCTGCGGACGAGATAATGGTCCTGCTGGAACAGCGGCTGCCGCTGTACCGTGGGAAAGAACTCATCTTCAAAAATGAGAGCCAGGTCCAGGCGACTCTTCTCGACCTCCTCGCGCAGGAATTCGCTATCGCCATCGACGAATCTAAGCGTGATTTTCGGATGAGTAGCCCGGCACAGTTCAATGAACGGCCCGACCAGGGTCGTGGAAAGAGATGCCGGCATCCCGAGGCTGACCGGCCCTTCGATTTCACCGATCTTGGAGTGCACCAGGGCCGGCAGATTCTCGTATCGGCGCAGGATCGAGGATGCTTCGTCATAGAACCGCTGCCCGGCAGCCGTCGGCTTGATGCCCCGCGCGCTTCTATGCAGCAATGCGACGCCTAGGGACGCTTCCAGTTCGCCGATCTGCTGGCTCAAGGCCGGCTGCGCCACGTGAATGGTCCTGGCAGCCTGAGAGAAACTGCCGGCTTCGACGATTTTCACGAAATAATAGAGATGGCGGTACTGCATCCTCCGTCTTCCCGCAGCGGTAAACCGATGGTTGCAAAGTGCTAACAAAGGCGCCAAGCTGTCAAGCTCACAGGTGTCGCGACCGTCCATCACGGAAACGGCGAGACCCGCGCCGAGCCACGAGCAAGCCTCCTCTAGCTGCCCTCGACAAAGCCGGCGATGAGCCTGGTCAGCGATTGCTCCAGCTCGTGCTGCGGCACCTGTTTATTTTCCGTCGCCACCACCGCGCGCATCACACCGGCGAAGGCGTAGACAAGAACGAATGCGTCCGCCGGGCGCATAGGTCTTCTCACGCCACCCGAGCCGTCCGGGCCGGCTGTCGTCAGCATGTCGGTCAGGCTCTTGAAGAGCGGGTTCAGCCTGGTAGCAGGTCCGCGCGACAACGCATGTTCAAGCAGAACTCGGTGGACCCGACGCCGCCCGCCATAGCTCGTCAGTATGGAATGCACGATGATCCGAATGCGTTCTCCTGTCGCCCCGGCGCGGGCAGTCGTCATCGCCTGCATCACACGATTTGACAGTCCTTCCAGCTCTCGCCCCGACAAAGCTTCGAGGACCGCGTCCCTGTTGTCAAAATACTGATACAGCGTGCCGATGCTGACTCCGGCCGCTTCAGCAATTGCATTCGTCGTCAGGCCGTCCATGCCGCCTCGCTGAATGAGCCGCGTGGCAGCTTCCAATATGAGGTCGACCTTGTTTTGGGCACGAGCCTGCTGCGGCGTCCTGCGTTTAACTGATTGTTTTGATGTCGGTTTCACTGGGAATCGCCCGTGGCGCCAAACGCGAGTTGAGAATGTGAGCAATACTCATATTATCGCAACGGTCATCAGTTTCAGAGACCTTTCTCAGAACAGAGTTGAGCAATGGACCGGAGAACGATAATCGTCGCTGGAGCGAGCCTCGCTGCTGCAACTTTGGCCACGGAGGGGTCAATGGCGCAATCCACTGCGACCGACAAGCGGCCCGATCAGCGTCTTGGCCAGACCTATCGCTTTGCCGATCCGGACATGGACTTCTTTTTCGTTGCGGCGCTCGGCTGGGGTCCCGCGGGCGGCCTTGATATCGGGCAGGCTTTCTACATCGCTTCGCAGATTACGGATGGCGATGCGGACAGCTGGGTGCGCGCCTTTTCAAATTACGGCGACGCCATGAACGCCCAGGCGGACAGCTGGAATGCGCAGGGCCGAAAGCGTGCCGCCGGTGAGGCCCGGCTCAAGGCGTTCGCCAGCTACCGCTCGGCCTGGCAATTCGCGGGCCCCGGCGATCTGTTCAAGTCCCTCGTGGTCAAACACAAGACTGCCTTTGTCGCAGCCATGAAGGAGCTTGCGCTCCCCGCGTCTCATTTCGAGGTACCTTTCGGCGGCAAGCAACTGCCGGGCGCCTATTTCCAGAATGCGAATCCGAATGCTCCCGTGGTGCTCGTGATAGGCGGTGCCGACACTTGCTTTGAAGATCTGTTCTTGACCGTCGGCCGCAATCTTCTCGACCGTGGTTACTCCGTTGCCCTGGCCGACCTTCCCGGACAAGGCATCACGCAGGCGGACGGACTCTATTGGCAAGCTGAAGCGGAGAAGCCGATCGCTGCGATTGTCGATCTGCTCGTCAGCCGTTTCGGCGCGAAGCCCGGCCGTATTGCTTTGATCGGGCTCAGTCTGGGCGGGTACTTCGCCGCGCGCGCGGCGGGCCATGATGAACGCTTTGCCACCGTGATCGCCAGCACGCCGTTTCCGAACCCGGCCGAGATGTTCGCGCTGGCGGTCAAAGAGAAGGCGAAGTCAGCGCAGCCGCCTTCGGCATCTGCACTGCGCAGCGCGCAAGTCACGTTATGGAAAGCCGGTGCGAGCAGCCCGCAGGACTTCCTGGCGCGCACGTCGAACATGATCGCCGACCCTGCCTTGGTCACTGTTCCATTCCTGTCGATCCTCGGCGCGGGCGACTCGCCCGTCTTCGCGGCGCAGGCTCACGCCTGGCACCGCGACATCAAATCGACCCGAAAAGCCTTCGTTCTACTCGATGCGGCTTCAGGGGCCGACGGCCACGTACAGGTCAACAATCGGCTTCGCCTCGCCCAGGAGGCCACAGGCTGGATGGACGATATCTTCCACCTCTGATTTGAGTCCGTCATTCTTTCGCTGAGCGGGCCCATGCGACGCGAGTCGCTTGTAGATCCGATCGGCGGCTCGACCGCTGAAGTGACCGCGTGAATCCGCTTCGTGGCAAGATCGTCCATACGGTCTGCCAGATCACGGCAAGCCAGCTCTTCAAAACTACTGCAATGAATTTGCTGGCTCCGGCGTCGACGCACGGGTGTCCAGCCATCTGGCGCACCAATAGCCATATAGCCAAACCGTATTTGTTACCGAGGCTCGCTTGAGAGATGGTCCCGCCGCTCGCACACGGCGGCAAGTGCACACCATTCCAGAGGCGACCACATGTCATTCGCTGCTGTTCACATCCATGAAGGATTCGTGCTCGCACTGCTGCTCAAGATGGGGCTTTCGGCGCTGATCGCCGTATCCGTCACCGTTCTTGCCGAAAAGGCCGGCCCCGTAGTCGGCGCATTGCTCGCAACGCTGCCCGTCACGTCGGGGCCGGCATTCTTCTTTTTGGCGCAGGACCACGACGCAGCCTTCATTTCACAGACAGCTCTGTCGACGTTCGCGCAGAACATTCCGACCGCCATCTTCGCGACGTCCTACGTGCTGCTTGCACAACGCCTGTCGACGACTATCAGCGTCGGCGGGGCAATGTGCGTCTGGCTCGTCTATCTCGCGCTATCGCTCTGGGGAGACTCGGGCTTGCCCACTGCGCTCCTACTCGGCGCATGCGTTTTCCCGCTCTGCATCGTCCTTGTCAGGCCTTACCGTCACGCGACGGCGTCTGCGCCGGGGCAGCACGCAAGTGATCTGATCGTGCGAGGTGTGGCCGTTGCAGTGCTGGTCGGTGCGATCGAGGTCCTTGGCCTCGTGGCCAAGCCGATGTGGACGGGCGTGCTGGCTGCTGCGCCTGTCCTCTATCTCTCGCTGATGATCATCCTGCAGCGCCGGCTCGGCGGGCGGGCAGCGGCCGCCGTGATCGCCAACAGCCTTGCAGGTTTCCTCGGCATATCTCTGGCGTTCGTGACCGTCTACCTGCTTGCGGTACCGCTCGGGAAATGGACCGCCCTCGCGTTCGGGCTGACGTTCTCGGCCTCGTGGAATACGGGCCTGTTCCTGCTGCATTGCCGCGGTGCGTCGGTCCTCCAGTCCAATTCCAATCACCTCCTCCCCATCGAAGCCAATCGGATCTCGTCATGACCAAGACTGTCATCCAATACGTTCTCTCCCGTCTTCACGACATAGGCGTCACCGACGTATTCGGGGTGCCCGGCGACTACGCCTTCTCGATCAACGATGCGATCTGCAACGATCCGAACATGCGCTGGGTCGGATGTTGCAACGAGCTCAACGCGGCCTATGCGGCGGACGGCTATGCACGCATCAAGGGTGCGGCAGCGCTGTGCACGACCTATGGCGTCGGCGAACTCAGCGCGATCAACGGCATCGCCGGCGCGTATGCCGAGCACCTGCCTGTGTTTCACCTCGTGGGCAGTCCGAACATGGCGACGCAGGCCGCCCGCGCGCCGATGCACCATACGCTGGGCAACGGCGAATACGACCTGTTCCGCCGTATGACAGAACCGGTCGTTTGCGCACATGCCGTGATGACGCCGCAGAATGCCGTTTACGAGACCGAGCGACTGATAGCGGAAGCGCTCTATCACCGCCGGCCGGTGTACATGGCGTTTCCGGCTGATCTCGCCAATCAGCCGGTGCTTGGCGAGGCGACGCCGATCTCGCCTCCGCGCAGCAACCCGGACAATCTCGCCGCGGCCGTCGAGGCAATCGCTGCGACAGTCGACAAGGCGCGCACGGCCTGCGTGATCGCCGGCATTCTCGTCAGCCGGACCGGCCAGCGCGAGGTGCTGCAGCGCCTGATCGATGCATCGGGACTGCCGTTCAGCACCATGCTCATGGGCAAGTCCGCGCTCGACGAGCAGCATCCGTCCTATGTCGGCATCTACAACGGAGCGCTGATGAATGACGAGGTGCGTACCTTCGTCGAAGAGCGCGATTGCGTCATGCTGGTCGGTGCGCCGCTGACGGATTTCAACACCGGCGCCTTCACTGCACGGCTTTCGCCGGAAAAGACCATCGCGATCAATCACCACCATGTTCAGGTCGGCGGCAAGAGATTCAACGATGTGGAAATGACCGATCTGCTCGTTGCTCTCGCGAATCACCTGCCGAAACGCGGCTGGGCCAGAATCAAGGCGAAATCCCTCGGCAAAGTGAGTGGCAAGGATAACGACCCAATCGACGCTCCCGCCCTCTATTCGCGATGGGAACGCTTCCTGAAGCCGAATGATATCCTCGTCGTTGAAACGGGTACCGTCTCGATGGGCCTGGGGTTTGCGTTGCTGCCGCAGGACGCTACCTTCTACAACCAGACTCTCTGGGGCTCGATCGGCTGGGCGACACCGGCTGCATTCGGCGCCGCAGTTGCCGCACCGGACAAACGCGTCGTTCTGGTAACAGGAGACGGAGCGCATCAGCTTACCGTGCAGGAGATTAGCCAGTTTGGTCGCCTCGGCTTGACGCCGATCATTTTCGTGCTCAACAACAACGGCTATTTGATCGAGCGGCTGCTCTGCAAGGAGCCGAGCATCGCCTATAACGACATCGCTCCGTGGCATTATGCGGATCTAGCGAAAGCATTCGGGAATGATGATTGGCTAACGGCGCGCGTTACCACCTGCGACGAGTTCGACCGGGCGCTGGAAGAGGCCGGCAGGTCCAAAACCGGTGCCTACATCGAGGTCGTGACCGATGCCTACGCAGCATCGCCGCTGGCGCTGAAGCTGCACGATGCTGTGGCAACCCTCTACAAATCATAAGCTCTACGCGGAATTTGCCGCCCCGGTGATCGCGGCGGCGGCCGCCCTTTCCGACAATCGCTGGATAGACGTCGGCCATACTTGGCACCAATACCCGCATACTGAAGCGGTATTTGTTTTCGCCGAGTTCCTCGACCACTGTGGCGGCCAGCACCAGCGGTGAACCGAAAAGGCTTCACCCTTTCAGGAAAGATGCACATCATGGCAAAGCTTATCTACCGTGTCGTTTCCGCCTGCGGCGCTCTTGGTTACGGCTATCCAAAAGAGTCCCTGGAAAACGCGTTGCGCGGTCGCGTAGACGCCATCATCTGCGATGGCGGCTCGATGGATGCCGGGCCCTACTATCTCGGCACTGGGACGGAGTATTTTGAGCACGAAGCCGTGAAGGCGGATTTCCGTCACATGGTCGAAGCGGGCAAGAGGCTGGGCTGCCCCGTGATCCTGGGATCCTCCGGCATGGCGGGCGGCAACCGCAACCTCGACTGGATGATCGGCGTCGCCAAGGAAGTCTTCGGTGAACTCGCGGTGACGAACGCGAAGGTCGCCGTCATCCGCTCCGAGCTCGATCCGGAAATCGTCATCCAGGAGTTTCGCAAGGGAGCCCTGCGTCCAACCGGCGCCGGCCCCGAGCTCAGCGAGGAAGCACTGCGCGAGAGCACGATCGTCGGGCAGATGGGCATCCATCCCCTGATCACTGCCCTCGAGCACGGCGCACAATACGTGCTGGCCGGTCGCTCTTGCGATGTCGCCCTTTTCGCCTCCGACATGATCCGCCGTGGCATCGATGCAGGCCTCGCCTACCATGTCGGCCACATTCTGGAATGTGGCGCACTTGCCTGTGATCCCGGCTCGCCGTCGGACTGCCTGGTCGCCGAGATCTATGACGACGGCTCAGCCCTCCTCGTTTCTCCGAATCCGGCGCGACGCTGCACCGCCTACTCGATCGCGGCGCACTCGCTGTATGAGGAGAGCCATCCGCAGCTCCAGTTCTATCCCGAAGGCGTGTTGGCGATGGAGAAGACGGAGTTCTTCTCGCGCAGCGCCGGTATAGCGGGCATCCGCAACAGCAAGTTTGTTCGCGCGGGCAAGCCCTGGCCGTGGAGCATCAAGCTGGAAGGATCGCGACGGCTCGGGGCCCGCAAGGTCTCGGTGATCTATATCGATCCCGCCGACCTCACGAAGGTCCCAGTCGACGTACTGGTCTATGGTCGTAACGGCGTGCAGGCAAATCCCGTTCAGGACGGCCAGCGCGAGCTTGGAATCATCATCGAAACCGCCGCAAAGACGGAGGAAGCCGCCGTGCTGCTGGCCAGCCTGCTGACGCACTATCTGATTCACTACGGCTATCCGGGTCGGAAGGCGACGGCCGGCAACATCGCCTATCCGCTGTCCCCCAATCTCGTGAGCTTCCGGCGCGACGACGGGCTGTTCGGCGCAATCGTGCCGAGCGGAACGCGCGATCCGGTGTTCTTCGAGCACTATCCGAAGATCAAGGAGGCTGTCATCAACCTGATTCAGCACGAATTCCCGGATGCGCTAGAAAATGCGAACTTCAAGATCACCGACGCAGATGCGGCCAATCCGGCGATCCTGCTGCGGACCGTCGACCGCAATCCGCAGCGGCTGGCCGCACGGCATGCCCTCGAAATCGAGCGCATCACACAGCTTGCAAAGCCGAAAGCCACTTCGCGGCTCAACCTCGATGCGCCCGACGCGTACGAATGGTCGCTCTATCATCTGCTCCAGAACGAGCACGTCATCAAGAACGTGATGTTCGACATCACTTATTTCCGAGCGAACGGCGCGTCGTGGACGCGGGAAAGTGACGCTCGTCCGCATTATGAGGACATCGGGGAAACTAATTACACCGGCGATCTCGACGATCGCACACTATCGCTGATCGCCGATGCGCCGCCGACGGGTGTGCTGCTCAGATCGAACCGTCTGCTTGACATGGCCGTCGTGATCCGCAGCAAGGACGCAGGCATCAACCGTCTAACCTTCGATATCATCTTTACCTCTGCGGAGCACTACGAGGCAGCGCTGCACTCCAATGTCTTCTCCAGCTGCAATATTGCGAAGCTTCTAGGACTGCCGCGCGAGCACGTTGTCGGCACCTTCTTCGTCGATACCTGCAACGCCATCAAGATCTCGATCGACCGGCCGAACATCTCGGCATCAGTCGACGAGCGCGACGTTTTCGGAGCGCAGCAGCAGACTGCCGTCGAGAACCTCAACATTCCGATCTACGCGACGACGCTCGCCAAGGCCTCGTCGCTTTGACCATCTGCTATATGGGCATGCCGGCGGGGTGCGCGGCCGATGCGCGGTTCCCAAAGCAACGGCCGTTCGGCTCACCCTGCGCTGCCCATCGCGCCCGGCGGAAGCGAACCAAAGCGCAGTTTAGCGTACGATCGCATGGTAGCGCGGGTCGTCTCGTCATCGGCTGTTGCACTTCGCTAGCAGCGGGAAACTTGCGCACGACATTGCTCGACTACAGGAAAGCTGTTTCCGCAGGTCGAATTTGCTACCGTCGAGAGTGCTGGCCCGCAGTCAGGCGGCATCGACCAGCGATCGTGAGCGAGCTAACGCCTTAATGGCAGCACGATTGGGCTTACCCTGCTCGGTGAGCGGAATCCGATCGAGTGAAACGACGACCAGAGATGCCGCGGTCTCCTGACCGAAATGTTCAGCGACCGCTTGACGGCATGTTTCAGCCCCGATGGAGAGTCCCGTCCAGGCGCTCACGGCAGCAATGGTGACTCGTGCTTCATTGTCGATCACCACGACGGCGCAGCGCACCGACGATAGCCCGCACAAGACTTCCTGAATCAATGTCGGCGTCACCAAGATGCCATTGACCTCGGAGGCATCAGCCGCACGACCCAAGATGTGGAGATAGCCGTCCGAATCAAGCCGACCGAGATCCCCCGAGCAATACCAGCCGGCCTTGAAATTCGCCGCCTCGAGCTCGGGCCTGTTACGGTAGCCGCTGGCCATCGCCGGCGATCGGACCTCGATACTGCCGATGTCCCCGGGCTCGCCGAGCGAGCCATCCTTGAGGCGGAACCGAACCTCAACGCCCGGCAGAATGCGGCCGGCGCAGGTGAAAAGATCGGGGCGCGAGAGGTCGTGCTCGGCGGGCGTCAACATGCTTACGATACCCATTTCGCTGGCGCCATAGGTGTGCGCTATGACCGGACCAAGTCGTTCTCGTGCTCTCAAGCGCAGCGTTTGCGGTGCGGATGCGCCGATGTGGGTAAGCGTTCGGAGCGATGACAAGTTTCGGCAGCAGACGTCGGGATGATCCATCAACTCGAAGAGCTGCGGCTCGACCAGGAAGAGATCTGTAATCCGCTCCGCCTCGATCGTGGCAAGGGTATCGGCTGCCTCGAAGGCGCCTTCGAGGACGACACACCCGCCTCCAAGCAGCGTGATATCGACGAGGACTTGCGAGAGATATGCGAGATGACCGTTGACAAGCTGACGACGGTCGCTGGGGCTTGGCACGCTTACCATCGCAGTGTAGGCCGCAAAGCTGCGGCAACTGCCTTTTGGTACCCCGGTGGTGCCGCCGGAGGAAATGATGACGGCGAGGTCCTCCGGCCAAGCCATGACATCGAGCCGAGTGTCCGAAGCCGATGAGGCCAATACATCGAGCCGACCACAGGACGCAGCGCAGTCGACGCCCACCGTCGCCAGCCGCACACCGGCATTCGCGTGCCAGTAATGTATGGTCTCGGGAAACACGACGAGGAGATCCGGCGCCATCTGCTTGAGCAACGCTTGGCGCTGCTCCTCCGTGGGCGGAACGGACAGGTAAACGGCGCCTGCGCCAAGAATGTGAGCGGCATAACGAATGGCGATCGCCTCCGGGCGATTGGGCGCAAACATCGCCACCAGCTTACCGCGCGTGATCCCGACGTCATACAGGACTCGGGCGTACTGGAAGATCATGGCACGGAGTGCCTCGCCGGAGAGATCGGAGCCCTGATGGCGGACGACCGTCGACCGGCCGGCGAGTTCGAGCCGCGCGAGAAGCTTGTCCAGGTAAATTGGGGCAGGTCTGGTATTCATGTTCAGGTCCTTCAGACAAAGGGTTGCGCGAGCGAATGGACTGCGTCGAAGACGTCCACTCGATACCGCCATTTCTCTCAGAACAGTCCGGGCGCACGCTGCAGCTCGCTCATCAGCACACGCGCCCCGCTCCAGGCGATCTGGATCCCGATGCAGATGCGGATGAATGCAGCCAGGCGCATCAGGACGTTGACTCC
Source organism: Bradyrhizobium sp. ISRA430 (assembly GCF_029909975.1). Taxonomy (NCBI): domain Bacteria; kingdom Pseudomonadati; phylum Pseudomonadota; class Alphaproteobacteria; order Hyphomicrobiales; family Nitrobacteraceae; genus Bradyrhizobium; species Bradyrhizobium sp. ISRA430. Next base: position 8,303,326 of record NZ_CP094516.1, on the reverse strand, counting down.
GGACGGCCCCAGATGCCGGACCATCGGCGCGGCGAGGCGATACAAGCAATAGATCGCGAGCGCGACCGCGAGCAGGCCCACTAGCGCCGAGCCGGCAAGCAGCATCGCATTCGCGGTGAACTCGTGAGGTCGATGGCTGCCCATGGTCAGCGCGACCGAGATCGACCCGGGTCCAACGGTCAGCGGCAGTGTCAACGGGTAGAAACCGTCGCGAATGGTTTTGACGTCGCCAGCCTCAGTGACCCCGCCGTGCTTCGAACCGCTGTCGTCGTTAAGCAGCTGCCATCCCATCGCGGCGACGAGTAGCCCGCCGGCTATGCGAACCACGGGCGCCGTGATGCCAAAGAACTCCAGGATGAAAGAACCGAACAGCATCGTTCCCAGAAGAAGCCAGAAGCCATTGAAGGCAACGCAGAATGCCAGCCGGCCGCGCTCTCGCTCTGTGCAGCCCGCGGTTAAACGCAGGAACAGCGGTGCGGCCCCGATCGGATTGACCACGGGAAACAGGCCCGCAAAGACCAGGAGGAAGGCATTCGCAAGGTCGTTCACGGACCCACCCTCGGCCATCGTTACCGGAAATGCTCGGGGTGCAGGTGGGTATTGCCGGAAGCCCGGAATTCTGCCTGGCACGCCGGATGCAGCTGGCTCCGGTTATGGATCAGGCAGGCTTCGATCCTGGCAACGTTCGGAATATCCGAGCTGCAGAACCTGAAAGCATCCCCCATGCAGGCGGATCGCTGCTGCGGTGTGCCCTGCGCCAGCGCCGGGCCGGCGATCGAGAGCGCCATCGCCAGCGTCAAGACGCTACCGACAATGGCCGTGGCGGATGGTCTGGATACTTTCATCTTGCCCTCCTTGGCTGAGTTATCCGCTCGTGGCGGTGTGACGCGCAGAAACCTCATCCGCGCTTCGACGGCAAATACCGTGTCGCTATGCACCTATCGCAACAGCCTATGGCTACAGGGGTTCGGAAGCGGCAGTGAAGCTGCAGTAGCGATTCTATGAATGCCTTCGGCAAGCTGCTGACTCACGGAAATTCGGCGGTCATATCGGTTGCCGATACCAGCATAGCGAACTCGTATTTGTTCTGTGTCTCCGCGAGATGCATACCGCGAGCCGTCGGATCGGCTTTCTGCCGGTCCAAATGACACCGCGTCATGCAACGATCGAAGCCGATCAGGATGTCATGGCGATACGTCAGAAGAGAGATCGAAGAGGAGATCGCAATGCTGAGGTCACATATCACGCTCGGCGCGCTTGCTGTGCTGGCGCTGGGTTCATCGCTACTGGTTACGCAGCCTGCCGAAGCAGCGGGCGGATGCGGCCCCGGGGCATGGCGCGGGCCCTGGGGCCACTGCCGCGACACTCCCTATTATGGCCGACTGCCTGACGGCGAATGGAAGTTTCGTCAAGCCAATAATGGCTGCCCTCCCGGATACTGGCGCGGGCCGTGGGGTCATTGTCGCAACACGCCGTATCACGGTCGACTGCCAAACGGCTCCTGGAAATAAATCGAGACATCTTCGCAGGATCGCTCATGGCCGGCGATTGATCGAGCCACGGCCACGCGCAATTCGACAGGTGCCGTTTTGCGCGGAATACGATCCATCAGGGGCAGAGACCTATGTCGAACTGTGCCGCGCCCCAAGGCAGCTCGTGCCGCCTTACCACGGATTCACAAGGAATACGAAAATGACAGACAGCGTTCTCGTCGTCGGCGCAGGCCCGGTGGGCCAGACGATGGCTCTCGAGCTTGCGCGATATGGTGTATCGGTCCGTATCATCGACAAGATGCCCGTGCGCAGCGACAAATCCCGGGCGGTCGCACTCTGGAGTCGCACTCTGGAGCTTCTGGACCGTACAGGTACCACCGACGATTTGCTGGCAATCGGCAACAAGGTATCGGCTGCAACCATATTGGCCGGCGGTCGGCTGATCGGGCGCGTCGATTTCGGGGACGTTCAGTCGCCTTATCCCTTCGCACTGATGGTTCCGCAGTGCGATACGGAAGCTGTCTTCGAGCGCCACCTCGAACGATTCGGCGTAAAGTCGGAGCTCGGTGTCGAACTGATCGACTTTTCCCAGGATGGCGATGGAGTCTCTGCGACGATCCGCTCGGCCGATGGACGAGAGCAGACCGAGCGTTTCGATTGGCTCATAGGCTGTGACGGCGCTCATAGCCCGATCAGACATCGGCTCGGCTTCGAGTTCGGCGGCGACACCATGGGCAATGACTGGACGCTCGGCGATTTCCACATGTCCGGATGGCCGTTCGCGCTGTCGGAGCTCGTCACTTACTGGCATGAAGATGGCGTCCTCGTATTCTTCCCGATGGGGCCCGGCCGCTATCGGCTCATCGCCAGTCTCGGACCTTCGACCGGCGAAACGCCTGCCGCACCGACGCTCCAACAGTTCCAGGCGCTGGTCGATCGGCGGGGGCCCGGCGGACTTGTACTGAAAGATTCACTTTGGACGACCGCTTTCCGCATTAATGAAAGGCAGGTTGCGAACTACCGTTCGGGCAGGATTTTCCTGGCGGGAGATTCCGCGCATGTCCACAGTCCTGCCGGCGGTCAGGGCATGAACACCGGGATGCAGGATGCTTTCAACCTCGCCTGGAAGCTGGCGCTGGTTTGTCATGGTATCTCGACGGCCCCTGCACTGCTCGACAGCTACAACGTCGAGCGCAAGGCGGTAGGCGCCGCTGTAATCCACTCGACGGGCCGGCTTACGAAGACGGCCACGCTGCACAACCACGCTGCCCGGCATCTTCGCAACTTCGTCGCCCATGTCGTCATGGGCATTGGACCGGTGCGCCAGGCGATGGCGGAGTCCATGACTGAAGTCTCGGTCGGTTATCCGCAGAGCCCGCTCAACGGACCAAGCTCAAACAACGGCCTCGCAGCCGGCGTCCGGGTGCCACCAGTCGATGGCGAGGCGCCCTACGGCTCAGGCAATTCGCCGCGCTTCAGCCTGCTGGCGGCGCCCGGTGAGGCGCAGGAGGCGGAGGAGATCGTCTCGCGCCACCCGCAACTGGTTGAGCCAATGATCCGGCCGATCACGCCGGGGGCCGGCCTCCGGCTCGTGCGTCCGGACGGCTACCTCGCCGCTTCAGCCTCCCGCGAGAACTGGAGAGAAATCGCAGCGTACCTCGAACGGCTCAAGGAAGAATGCACCGGTACACACCGAACCGTATCGCCGGGACTCCTCGCACGGCCATCGCTCGCAAGGATGAAAACGGACTCGCTATAATAATGCAGTCCGGAGCGGCGTTGGAGTGCGTTGCTGCATAAAGTAGCGGACCGCCTCCCATCGAGTGACTGAGAAGACACCGCTTCTCAGCCGTAGAAAAGACTTTCATAAACGTAGCAAGCGCGGCGGCACCATCGGCGTTCAGATGTCCTATAGTCCCAGGTGCACTGCTTCTGCCGTGCCCGGAGTAATCGAATATAATGGACGAGATGCATCTGTCGTAAAGATATCGCTGGACACGGATCCAGTCGGCTATCGTTTCGCCCCGACCGTGAAAGATAAGCAAGGCCGCTGTAGGCCGACAGGAATCCTTAGCCCGAACGAGAAAACTGTCCAACTGTCGATTACCGCTGGGTATCGAGAGCCGCTCGTACGTTAGCCCGACGTCGGCCGGAGTGGCTTCCGAGCGCTTTCCGGGGTTCAGTGTATCTTTTTCGAATGCATCCCACGGGCTAGCCTGGGCGGTAGAGGCTGTGATCGCAAACACGACCACTGACAGGAAACATATGCTCGCAAACAATGCGCTGCTCAGGCCCCCTCGCCTTCTGGTACTACATTTCCCTTGAATGGCCATTGCGACACTCTCAGTTCAGCTTGAACGTGGTCGCCAGCAACGTCTTAATGGCTTCCTCCGTTGCTTGCGTGGAGGAGGATGAATAAGCAACGTGGGGACTGCGTTGTACGCAATCATCGGTACTTTTGAACGGCTGCTGCGTGTTTACATTCACAATAGTTCCGATTGGCACCTCCTTCAAAACGCAATGCGTTGCCTGCGCGTTTTTAACGACGACTGGAACGCGCGGGAGATTGGGAAAGTAAAATGCGTGCCAAGTATCCGTAAACTCGGTGATTTTGATATCCTTTCCCTGCAGCTGCGTTCGTGCAACATACGAGCGACAAGGACCACTCTCAACGTAGTCGTCGGAAGTGCCGTGAAAGATACGGATCGGATGATCACTTACGTCGCTGTCCGAAACGTAATTGATGAAGCACGACGGATAGAGTGCAATGTAAGCTGCAGGCTCAATACCCCCAACATTCCACATCCTTTGAAATCGTTTCATACTCGCATATAGTGCGACGTGCCCGCCGCGCGAAAACCCCATAACTGCGATGCGGCTTGGATCTACTCTGGGATGCGCCGCGAGCACACTCAGGCTGCGATATAAATCAAGGATCCCGTTGAGCCGGCCAAAAAGCGATTGATCATAAACCGTACTTACGATTCCGCGCGCCGCGAACGAATCCATGATGAAAGTAGAGATACCCATTCTCTCGAACGCCCTGCCCCAAACATCGGTGTTGGGTGCAAAGCCGCCGGAGCCTGCCACGAATACTACGAGCGGAAGGCGACCTTCGCCTTGAGCCACCCTGAGCGTGCCCGCAATCGTTACCGGCTCGCCAGCAGGTACTCCTTTTAGAAATTGTTCGTCCGACAAAGTCAAAGTCTGAATGGGAATCGCCTCTATGCGTGAGGCAACGTCTTTAGACAAGGATTGCGCATCGGCCGACGAAGTTAATGCCAACACGATCATAACGACAAAGCTGCCAAGTAAACGCGTCATCCCAATTGCTTCTTTCGTAGCATTGCACTGCGTCGGGTTGCATTCGCTGCAACGCGCCACCGCCACAGGAAATTCCTACTCGTTTGGTAATCAATCGAACTTATCGACACCGATGGAGTGTAGATACCTAACCAGCTACCCTACGGCTCCAATGCACCTTAGCACTTCTGGCCGAAATCGTGATTTCCTATTCTGTACATCGCGAACGTCGGATTGAACAACGACTCGGACACGCGACCATCTCGAAACATATAGCTTGAGCAGTGCATTCGTTCGATCGCCGAAGCAGATCAATTAAAGGCTGAGCGGATGGATATGGCGAAATGCTGTTGGCGCGCTTGTGATGACTATCTGGAAAGACGGATGAGTTGCTTGCCAAGATTTTCGCCACGATAGAGCTTGGCGATCGCGTCAGGGCAGCACTCAATGCCAACGTCGATGTCCTCGCGATATAGGATGCGGCCTTCTCTCACCCAGGCCGCGATCCTATCAATTGCCTCTTCATAGCGATGCTTGTAGTCAAACACGAGGAAGCCTGACATGCGTGCCCGCTTCACCAGAAGATGGCGCTCGACGCGAGGGCCAATTGGCACGGGATCCCAGCTCGCAACCGATGCGGTGCCGCAAATCACGATTCGAGCGCCCACATTCATCATTGGCAGCACGGCATCACTTATCTTACCGGCCGTGTTATCAAAGTAGACGTCGCCTCCCTGGGGGCAAGAGGCCATGAGAGCTTCAGATACTTCATCAGACTTATAATCTATGATCGCGTCGTAGCCGAACTCCTCCAAACACAATCGACTTTTCGCAGGCCCCCCAGTTATTCCAACAGTTCTACACCCCATGAGCTTGGCAATCTGGCCCACCGCCGAACCGACTGCCCCTGCGGCGGTCGACACTATTACCGTGTCTCCTGGGCGCGGCTGACCAATATCCAACAAGCCGAAATACGCCGTGACCCCGTTGATACCTAGAAGACCTAGGGCGAGAGATAAGGGCAGATCAGTCTCTTTGACTTTTCGGGACACCGAGCTTCCGTCGGAGATGGCATATTCCTGCCAGCCAAACATACCGACAACGAAATCGCCCTCAGCAAACTCAGGATGACGCGATCTTATGACCGTTCCGACAGCGAAGGCTCGCATGACATCGCCGACTTCGACAGGTTTGGAATAGTTGGCGGCCGCTGCCACCCAGCCTCGCATTGCGGGTTCAACCGAGAGAAATTCATTCTGAATCAAGAATTCTCCCTCAGCAATCTGCGGCAATACAGATTGCACGATCTCGAAATGTTCAGCTTGCGGTATACCTTCCGGTCGTGACTTTAAGCGAACCTGACGATTAGATTGAACGAAGCCGCTGGCGCGGCATGTAGGGAGGCGTAGCAAGGATTGCCTCCTGTCTGAGAGGATTGCGGGTTTTCGAAGCCCAACCCTTTAGACAGGAGGTTTTCCGATGGCTGAGATCAGCCCACTTCGCCGCCGCATGATCGAGGACATGACGGTCCGCAATCTGTCACCGGCGACGCAGCAATCCTACCTCAACGCCGTAGCGAAGTTGAGCCGATATTTCGGTCGTTCTCCTGACCGCCTCGACCTGGAGGATATCCGTGCCTTCCAGGTTCATCTGGTTGCGACGGGGATGTCCTGGCCGGCGCTGAACCAGATCGTTTGCGCACTGCGGTTCTTCTACGGTGTGACCCTTGGTCATGACACCGTTCCGGAGCGCATCGCCTATGCGCGTAAACCGCGCAAACTGCCGGTCGTGCTGAGCGCCGACGAGGTCGTGCGCTTCCTGGAAGCAATCCCAAGCCTCAAGAGCCGTACCGCGCTGACCACCGTCTATGCCGCAGGCTTGCGCGTATCGGAAGTGGTCCTCTTGAAGGTTGTCGACATTGATAGCCAACGGATGTTGATCCGGGTCGAGCACGGCAAGGGCGGCAAGGACCGTTACGTTATGCTCTCGCCGCAGCTTTTGAGGATTCTGCGGACGTATTGGCGGCTCACTCGGCCAAAGCGATGGCTGTTTCCCGGCCGAGACGACGAGCGTCCGCTCGTCCCCAACGTGCTGCACGCCGCCTGCCGTTCAGCCTGCGCTGCGGCCGGCTTGAGCAAGTCGGTGACAGTGCATACGCTGCGGCACACATTCGCGACCCATCTCCTGGAGAACGGGGCCGACGTGCGCATCATCCAGGTGCTGCTCGGTCATGCCAGTCTGGCCAGCACGGCGCGCTATACCCAAGTCGCCACCAAGACCATCAGCAATACGCCAAGTCCGCTTGACCGGCTCCGCCTGGAGGTCGTGCCGCCCGGCTGAGCGGACCTGATGGCTCCGGTTCTGGAAGTGGCGGATATCTTCCGCCGCCACGGCGAAGCGTTTCGGCAAGCCCGTGCCGAGCATCTGGGCCGCGTCGAGCGGCGCGTCATGGGCGCGATCACGGCATGCCGGACGGCTGTGCTCGGCGGCCACGTCGAGCAGTGCGATGACTGCGGCGCCACACGCATTGCCTACAACTCCTGTCGCAATCGGCATTGCCCGAAGTGCCAGGGCGCGGCGCGCGCGCAATGGCTCGCCGAACGGCAAGCCGAACTCCTTCCCGTACCGTATTTCCACGTCGTCTTCACCCTGCCGGCCCCCGCCGGAGAGATCGCCTTCCAGAACAAGGCCGTCGTCTACGCCATCCTGTTCCGCTGCGCGGCCGAGACGCTCGCCACCATCGCGGCCGACCCCAAGCATCTCGGCGCTCAGCTCGGCGTGACCGCCGTCCTCCACACCTGGGGCCAGACCCTGCAACACCATCCGCATCTCCACTGCGTCGTGCCCGGCGGTGGACCCTCGCTCGACGGCACACGCTGGGTCGCTTGCCGGCCCGGCTTCTTCCTGCCAGTACGCGTCCTCTCCCGGTTGTTCCGCCGCCTGTTTCTGCAAGAGCTGCAAGCTGCCTTCGCGGCTGGCCAGTTGGGTTTCTTTGGCGATCTCGCGCATCTGGCGGATCCCGCCGCGTTCACCCAACGCCTCGCTCAACTCCGACGGACCGACTGGGTCGTCTATGCCAAGCCGCCATTCGGCGGCCCCGAACAGGTGCTGGCTTATCTCGGCCGCTATACGCATCGCGTCGCCATCGCCAACAGCCGGCTGATCTCGCTTGCCGACGGCAAGGTCAGCTTTTCCTGGAAGGACTATCGGCAGAATCGCAAAGCCAAAGTGATGACGCTTAATGCCGATGAGTTCATTCGTCGCTTTCTCCTGCACACCCTGCCGGACGGCTTCCACCGCATCCGCCACTATGGTTTCCTCGCCAATGGCGGACGCAGCGATAAAATCGCCTTCTGCCGTCAACTCCTTACTGTCCGCAACCCTCCGACTGATCAAGAAGCCGGCGACGATCCCCTCACCAAATGGAAGATCCCCGTCTGCCCGCATTGTGGCGGCACCATGCGGCGCGTCGATGTCGTCCCGCGAGCCTGCGCCCGCGACCATCCGTTTCGTTGTGATACGTCATGACCAGCGCCTGCACCATCCACCTCCTCTGTGATCACCTTCGCGGTGGCAACGTCCGAAGTCGCCGCGGCCGCGCTCGTCACCGAACACCACGCCAATCGTTCGGCAACGCATCCCAGCGCAGCAAGTCGCTCGCTGGATCGCGCCCTTGGCCCTATCAAACGGGCTGCTCACATCCGATGAATGTCTCGCCGACGCGCGGCGACCACAGGAGCGCCTTCCCAGCAGCCGCACCCGCTGCACTATTCCCATAGCGCCCACAACTCCGCAGCTTCGTTCAATCCGGCTTCTATGAGGTCGCACGCACGACAGAGCGCGCGGCTCGCGCCTGCCACGCGACCTCACAGAACCCTCAAGATTCCGTGCGCACTTTCATGTTGATTCTTTCGAGAGAGTGCCCGCTTAGGCTGCATGGTTCGGAGTGCAATCTGAGCCGTCTGTGCACACGCGCCAATAGCAGGAGCTTACCTTTTTATTGTTTCGCACTGACTTTCTCTCAGCGGGATTGTCGCCTCGTCGGCCGGGATAGTTTTTAGGAGCTTATAGTAGTCCCATGGTCCCTTTGATTCAGAGGGAGCCTTTACTTGGAAAACGTGGAAGTCGCGCAAAACACGCCCATCTTCCCGGATCCGACCGTCTTTTGTCATCATGTCGTTGATTGGAAGCTTCCGCATCGCGGCGAGGACCGCATCTGACTCTGTCGTGTCCGCATTCGCGACTGCTTTCAAGTAGTGGGTCACTGCGCCGTAGACACCGGCCTGAAGCATCGTCGGCATTTTCTTATTCCGTTGCATGAATCGGTCTGACCATGCTCGGCTCTGGTCGTCGAGGTTCCAGTAGAACGATTCAGTCAGCAACGTTCCTTGAGTCACCTCTAGACCGAGCGCGTGAACCTCGTTGATCGTAAGACCAAGCGCAGCCACTTTCTGCCCAGCCTTCGGAAGCCCAAATTCCGCGGCCTGTTTAAGTGCGTTACTGGTGTCGGCTCCAGCATTGGCTAAGGCGATGATATCAGCCTTCGAGGCCTGGGCAGCTAATAGTGCAGACGCGAAGTCGGACAGATTAAATGGGTGACGAGTTGCGCCAAGCACCTTGCCGCCCGCAAGATCAATCGTCCGGGTCGCGTCTCGCTGTAAAGCGTGTCCAAAGGCGAAATCCACTGTAATAAAGTACCAGCTCTTCAGGCCCGATTGAATGGCAGCACGAACCGGAGCAGCGGTGATGGCGAAGGTGTCGTACGTCCAATGGATTCCATACGGCGAACACGCCTTCCCCGTTAGCTCTGAAGCGCCGGCGCTCGAGTACAGAACAATCTTTTTCCTCTCGCGTGCAAGACTTTGAATTGCCAGTGCCACACTGGAGTTCGGAATATCGACGACGGTATTGACACCGTCGACGTCGAACCAGCGTTTAGCAATGCCGAGCCCTATATCCGCCCTGTTTTGGTGATCTCCCACGATCAATTCGATAGGCTGCCCCAATACACTGCCGCCAAAATCCTCGATCGCCATGCGGGCAGCATCCACAGAGCCGGCGCCAGAAACCTCCGAATACGGACCGGACTGATCGTTCAGCACTCCAATCTTAACTGCCGCGTCTGCGCTGAACGATTGGAGTAGTAAAGATGATAATAGTGCAATGTAACAAAGCCGAGTCGCCTTGACGCACGCTAGCGACTTGGCCGGATTCATTCTCTTCGGAGAATGGTTTTTCATTAGCTGCCCCCCTTTTTCTGTTAGTTTGCTACGAAAAAATAAGTCTTTCCGACGGCGGTGGGCGCCGTCACAGAACTTCCAAATGTCTGCAGCAATTCCGCTTGCGCACGCCAACCGGTGCAGTGACCGGCGGCAATAAGCGATAGATTGAACTTCTTCAAAGCCTCGAGTGTCGGCGAAATGATTGTTTCGGTGCTACCCGAGAGATGCAGTCCTCCAATCACAGCATGGAGGGGTAATGCGGGATGCGTTGCGCGAGCGTGTTCAAGCACATTGACAGCGCCGGCGTGAGAGCAAGCTGTGAGTATCACCAAGCCCTTGCCGCCCACGTTAATGGCAAGAAATCGCTCATCGATGATCTGTGGATCAGGCTCCCAACTTTCGTTGTCTTGCCTCCAGCAGACGTGTCCAGGCAACCCTTGTTCAAATGGAGTGACGCGCTGTATCTCTCCACTCACCTGCAATAATCCGTCAAATATGTTGACAGCTTCTGTGGTTACGAACGGACTCGCGCCGCATTCCGTGAGCCGGTCCACATCTGGGACGTCATCCAAGATCACCACCGCTCCATCCGGTAACTGGTATCCGCGCCGATTGAACATCCCCGGATGTAAGTAAATAGGCAGACTGGCGCCGCCACTCCTGCTCCGGATCGCACTTATTGCAGCGAGAACCGCGCCCACATGGTCGAAATGTCCGTGCGAAAGCACGATCGCGTCAATGGTCCCGAAATCGAGACCGAGGCGCCCCACGTTGTTCATTAATATCAACGGCTCCGGGCCTGTGTCGAAGAGGACCGTTCGCCTCTCTAAACCTTTCTGCACAGTAACCGCGCACGAGAAACCGTGCGCGGCGCAACAAAGACAATTACCACCCAGCTTCCGCAGCCCGCGTCGCAAATGGCCGCTTAGCTCACTAGACGCCGACGGCCCCGGGGACGACAATATATCGGTTGCGTTGTCAACCAGTACACAGATCTCGAGACTGTCGACGGGCCGCAGAGTGATCATGTCGAGGCAGAGCTGGACTCGTCCTCAAAGAGGCGGAGCGCTAAGAGCGAATGTCCCAAGGTGCCACCAGCGCGAACAGCCGCAGCGACGAACGCCACCTCTGCCAACTCTTCCTTCGACACGCCATTCTCACGAGCGTTTCGTGTGTGCACATCAATACAATAGGAGCACTGGGTTGTGAGGGCGACCGCAATTGAGATCAGCTCTCTATACTTGCGAGGAATCAAACCACCATCACGCTCAGCGGCATGATTGAAAGCCATAAAGGCCTGGCCTTCCTTATCCGCTAACTTGAGCACTTCCGGTATTTTCGCGAGGTCTTCATGTCTCTGATAGTCAGCCAAATTCTGTCCTCCTAGCTTTACTAGGACTAAGAGGGGCGCCTATGGAGAAACGGTTCGCGCTGAAGCAAAAATAATTTTATGGCCGGACATTATCAGTTTCCCGGCGACGACCAAACCGTGCATCACATTGAAATTGCTTCTATTTTTTCGAGCGCGTCAGCCGCCAAAAAAATTGCTTCTCTCTGGCCGAACCCTTCTTCGGATTTGGGACCTCTATCTATTTGAACGTCAACAGAGGAAGAAATCGACATGATGTATTTGAAACGTAACCTCCCCGGATGGGAGAGAGCAATTCGAGGCGGGATGGGTGTGGGGCTTGCTGTTCTTTCTTATACTTACGGAGCGACGCCTTGGACATGGATCGGCATCGCGGCGGGCGCCATGATGATCGGCACGGGCTTCATCGGCTTTTGTCCAATGTGCGCTATGGTCGGGCGCAAGTCGATTGAAAAGCAATGATTGTCGAGCCACAACTGGTTGAGGCTGCCTGCCGTGGAGATACTGCGGCCGTCGAGCGGCTTCTGGTCATCTGCCAGCCCGATCTGAGGCGGTTCGCGCGACGGGCATGCTCGACCGGCGAAGATGCGGAAGATGCAGTGCAAATAGCCCTCTGGCAGCTATATCGAAAGATCGGCGCGCTCCGGACGGCGGCCACGTTCGCCTCCTGGCTCTTCAAGATCGTTGAGCGGGAGTGCTACCGGTTGTTCCGTGCACGGACCAAGATACAGACCATCGATGAGTCGCTCGACAACGTCGCTATTCAGGATCCATTCCCGGTCGAGTTGCGTAACGACTTGGTCGCCGCCATCGCGCAGCTTCCAGAGCCGTACCGCAAGATCCTCATCCTGCGCGATATCGACGAATTGACAGCTCCGGAAGCCGCCGAACAGCTCGGAATCTCGGTTGAGGCAGCGAAGAGCCGCCTGCATCGTGCCCGAATGATGGTGCGCGAGAGTCTGCTGGGCGGCGGATATCTAGCAGTTCGTAGTCAGGAGCTTACTGCACCGCCTCCCCACTATGATTGAATGTCGGGCCCAGAGGGAGACAGATCATCTCTGCCGCGCGCATGTCACTCTGGACGCCGATGTTGCAGATACCTCCATTGTCAAAGGCACGCCGGAACGAGGTGGAGAAACGGTCTAAGGCGCCCCGCGGATAGTCTCCAGACGAAACGATCACACCATGGACGGCCGGTTTTCTTCGGCGATCATGCAGATGGACTCATTGATCGAGCCAGCATGGCCGCTCTACCCGTAGTTCGGTAGCCGCCTGATGGAAGGCAAGATGCGCCGTCTATTTCAATCCTTTGTTGATGGCCTGGCGGACAGCAAAGACTCAGATTCTCTCCAACAAAGCATGACTGAGATTGCCACCGCACTTGATCTATGCTGCTTTGCTTATCTCTCCTTACCAAGTGCCCCGAAGGCGGAACCACTCCTCATCTCTACTTATCCTTCCAGCTGGACAGCCCATTATTTGCGCAACCACTATGAGCGGTTCGATCCGGTGATCGTTCAAGCACTCCGCTATCCTCAACCATTTGAATGGGGTGTCGGAGTTAGATCCCCAGCATATTCCGAATTAGAACGTGGGTTATTTGAGGAGGCCGCCAAATTCGGCATCAGGCACGGATTCACCATTCCGGTTCACGACAGCAAGGGCGCTGTGGCTGCCCTGACGTTTGCCGCCGATGAACAGCGAGCTCGGTTCAAACGTACGATAGACGAACACGCTAGCGTTCTTCAGTTGATGGCGATGTATTTTCACGCGCATGCCCGCCGCAAATTCCTAGCGGACGATTTCCCCAGTATCGCCGGATTATCACCGCGTGAGATCGAGTGTCTTAAATGGGCTGCGCAGGGTAAATCGGCATGGGAAACAGGTCGTATCCTAGGCATCTCGCGCCATACGGTAGCTTTCCACCTTGACAACGCCAAGACAAAACTTGGCGTGCGCTCGACCATCCAGGCAGTTGCTTGTCTGACCACATCGAAACTGACCATATAAGTATACACGTTGATCCAAAGCGGATGAACCTCCGTAACTGCGGAGGCAGTCTCTCAACGATATTTCGCCTTCAATGCGACACGGCTTTTCCGCGTTAGGAGGCAATCATGATGCAACTTATTACGCCCGATCACTACGGCACCTTCGTCGAGGAAATCGCCGAGATGCACAGGCTAAGATACCGAGTGTTCAAGGAACGACTCGGGTGGGATGTTCATGTCAGCGGCGATATGGAAATCGATGAATTCGACGCGCTTCATCCGGTTTACCTCATCCAGCGAGGTAACGAACGCATTCAAGGCTGCGTACGGCTGCTCCCATCCACTGGCCCGACAATGCTTCGAGACGCGTTTCCTGTATTGCTGGACGAGAATTCCTTCCAAGCCAGCCCCACGATATGGGAAAGCAGTCGGTTTGCGCTTGATATTGGCAACGACAGTAGCCGAGACGCTGTTCACGGATTGGCAACTGAAACATACGAACTTTTCGCCGGCATGATTGAGTTTGGCCTATCACGCCAATTAACCAATATCGTGACAGTCACCGATGCCCGGATGGAGCGGATCTTGCGGCGTGCCGGTTGGCCCCTCAGACGAATTGGAGAGGCTCGGAGGATTGGAAGTACCCTAGCGGTTGCAGGCTATCTCGATATTTCAACAGAAAGTCTGGCACATGTCTGGAGCGCTGGAAAGTTTCGAACGCCGGTGCTTTGGAAACCCGTGATGGCAGCGGCTTAGCTGATCGCTATCGCAGAGAAATTGTGGACGAACGAGGATTGCAAAGTGAGCGATACTCAGTCGAACAATATCCCATCCGTCCGACTAACCAGGATCGAGTTACACCATCTGCGGTTCGCAATTGCTGCGGCCGATTGCGGCAGTTTCCGACAAGCTGCAGAATTGCTCTCTGTTCAACATTCTGTGCTCAGCCGAGCAATCAGTTACCTTGAACATTCAATCGGCTCTCCGTTATTTGCACGCTCAAGCAGCGGCGTCAGTTTGACGCCTGCTGGACAAAATGTACTGCAAACGGCCAGAATGATCCTCGAGCAAATTGATGCGCTCTTCATTGCTGCAAAGTTCAATAGTAGACGTGAAGGAGGCTATCTTTCCGTCGGCTTCTTGACTTCGATCTCGGCGGGCAATTTGCGGGCCACACTGCTTGATTTCAAAAGGCGATATCCCGAAGTTGAACTGGCAATGCTGGAACGATCCCGGACTCGTCTGACGACCGCTCTCCGGAACGGAACACTGGATGTTCTCATAGTCACGGGCGAAATACCTTCATTGAACGGTAAGATCCAGCCGCTTTGGACCGAACGGATCCTGGTCTCGCTGCCAAAGGATCATCCGCTGGCGGCTCGCAATGTGGTTTATTGGACTGATCTTCGGAATGAGAACGTATTGCTAGATCAGAATGAGATGGGGCGCGAGCTTGAGGCCCTGCTGATGTCGAAACTTGTTTCTTCCGAGGAGCGCCCCCGGATCGAACGCCACAACGTAAGCCGAAGCACCATCAAGAACCTGGTCAGCATGGGGTTTGGGATCAGCCTTGTCATGGAATCTGAAATCGGAGCAACCCTCACTAGCGTCGTCTATCGCGAATTGCGGGATGGGGCTGGTCCAAGCCGGATAGATTTTTCTGCGTACTGGCGTGCTGACAATGAAAACCCGGCATTGGGTCGCTTCCTGAAGCTTTTGGCCGAACGGTACCCTTCGCCGAACTCAGGCGAATGAGCCGCTCGCCTTAACTTCGGAACCCGGCGGTGCGTGGCCATCAATGCGTGAGCACGAGCGCGATCAATTTGCCGGGATCGTTGGCCGGTTGACTAGTTTCGCACGACCCAGGCTATATCGCCGCCTTGCCTCCAGCCGCAGCGGGGGCGCCGCTATTGACGATCCATTTCTACGTTGCTTCTGGTTAGCCGGTGTGTTTGTCGGACAAAGGTCAGCGTGACGGCAGCATGTGTTGCATCACCCCAACTCTACGGATCAGGGCGTGCGCGCACGCCGCCCCGACGTGAACACCTATCATCACCGGCAACGGTGACCTCGATGGACGGCCTGCGACTCACGGTTCAGCATCGGACGAGATGCGCTCGCTCGCGGCCGCAGCGATCAGCCAACCACCCCGGTCTTCCCATTCGCGTGCTTTTCGGCGATCCCGACCGTCGCATCCAGTGAAGTCTTCATCGACGCGATCGGCCAGCGTCGTTTGCCTTGGTGCTTGCGGTTTTCGCCGATACGTCGGCAGTCGTAAGAAGCAAGGTCGAGCGGCTGGCAGGTGGTAATTTTAACATAACGTTCTCCTGCCTCCGCAATACGATGACCGGACCGAGTTGGGCGTGACTTAGGGCAGCCCAGAGATGTTACTCGCCGCTGAGCTCCTAACCTGGACCTAAGTCTGTACGCGCACGCTAGTCGTCGAGTTTCGGCGGTTCCCGCCGACACCATTCGGACAGGAGTCAATTGACGTGCTTGGAAACAGACGCACCGGCAACATGCTGAACAAGGTTCCGGAGGTCACCCTCATTTTCTGGGTCATCAAAATCATGTCGACGACAGTCGGCGAGACGAGTGCGGACTATCTGGCCGTCCACGTCGGTCTCGGAACGACTGTGACAGGTCTCATCGTGGCAAGCCTGCTTGTGGTGGCGCTTCTCGTCCAACTTAGCAGGAACCGGTACGTACCCTGGATCTATTGGGTGACCGTCGTCCTCGTCAGCATCGCCGGCACCCAAGTCACCGATTTTATCTCCGACAGGCTCGAGATCAGCCTGTACGTCAGCACGGCGGCATTCTCTGTCATCCTCGCCGCCATCTTCGCCGTCTGGTACCGGGCCGAGCGGACCTTGTCGATTCATACCATCGTCACGACGCGACGCGAGTTCTTCTACTGGGCTGCGATCTTCTTCACCTTTGCGCTCGGCACAGCGGCTGGCGATCTTGCGACAGAAGCCCTCGGTCTGGGCTTCAATGTCGGCGTCCTAGTCTTCGCGGTGCTGATTGCGGCCATCGCCGGAACCTATGCGCTCGGCGTCAATGCGGTCCTCACCTTCTGGATCGCCTATATCCTGACACGTCCCTTGGGCGCCTCGCTCGGAGATCTTCTATCGCAATCCCAGGACTACGGCGGTCTCGGCCTCGGCACGATCTACACCAGCATCGCTTTCCTCACCGTCATCATTGGCTTGGTTGCTTGGCTCTCCTTCGAGGGCGAGCGCGCGGGCAAGACCCAGGCCTTATCGAGCAACTGAACGCATCGTCAACGCGAACGCTTACCAGATCAACCAGCACCGAAAGGAATCTTAAGATGAACAAGACCACGATCACATGCGCCATGGCGATCCTCGCTGTCGCGATCGGCCAATCGGCGCCCTATGTCGGCGGCGCCTTTCTGCCGCGGGCAGAAGCCGCGCAATCCAAGCTCGGAGACCTGGCGTCCTTCCGCAGCATCGCTGCCGACGTTGCTGCTCTCGTCGACAGGGGCGACCTTCCAGGCGCCAAGACACGCATCAAGGATCTGGAGACCAAGTGGGACGAGGCGGAATCCGGATTGAAGCCGCGCGCCTCGACCGATTGGCACACCGTCGACAAGGCCATCGACCGCGCTCTAGAAGCCGTCCGAGAGAGCAATCCGGATGCCGCCAAATGCAAGAAGGCGCTGGCAAATCTCCTGTCGGTGATAGACTCCATGAAGGCCTGATGCCCGCACAACCGCTCGATATCAGCCGGCCGGTGTTCAACACCGGCGTCCACGCTCCGCCTACCAGCGCGAACGGATTCAAGCGAAGGACTTCCGCGTGAAAGACAGCATCGAATGGAACAAGGTTCCGGAAGTAACCTTGGTCTTCTGGATTATCAAAATCTTGGCCACGACCCTGGGTGAGACTGCGGGCGACGCCTTATCCATGTCCATGAATTTCGGATACACTCTGAGCAGTGTGGTCTTTATCGGCATCTTCCTGACGGCTGTCGCCGCACAAATCTCGGCGCGGAAATTCCATCCCTTCCTATATTGGTTCGTCGTGATCGCCACGACGACGGCCGGCACGACCATGGCGGACCTCGCGGACCGCTCTCTGGGCATCGGATATCCGGGTGGATCTTCGCTGTTGTTTGCGCTGCTGATGATCTCGCTATTTATATGGTACCGCTCGGAAGGATCGATCTCGGTCAAGACTGTTTCGACCCCTCGCGCCGAAACCTTCTATTGGGTCTCGATTCTCTTCTCGCAGACTCTCGGCACCGCGCTCGGCGACTGGATGGCCGACACCAACGGTCTCGGGTACGAAGGCGGCTCCTTGGTGTTCGGCGCCGGGCTCGTCGCGACCGCTGCGACCTACTACTTCACTTCTGTGAGCCGTACCACGCTGTTCTGGGCCGCCTTCATTTTGACCCGGCCGCTCGGAGCGACGCTCGGCGATCTGCTCGACAAGCCGCTTGCCAACGGCGGGTTTGCCTTCAGCCGGTATCTTGCATCCGCCATTTTGGCGGCACTGATCGTCGCCTGTGTAGCCCTGCTCCCGCAACGCGCCGGCACGCATCCCGGACAGGCTGACACAAACCGGATTTGAGCTGCTTGATGTGACTGAAACGTTCTGCACGAGCGCACGGAGTTGAGCCTTTCGTTCAATCTTGAGCCTTCTAAGGTTCCACGCCGTCAGATCGTCCCGAAAGTCTCCGGCATCCCGCGGCAGCGTTCACAGCTTAACCGTGGGCCCCTTCTTGTCCTGGTCTCAGTCCATCTGCGCAGGATCGCGCGATCTCGCGGGGATTCACTGAAAAGGCCCAGTGCCTTCGCGAAAGCGGTCGCGGAGCACCGGGAGCGTGGGAGCGCCCAAGTCCAAAATGCTTTGCCTGACTTATCGTCTGCGGAAACAGTGGTTTGACGAGAGGAAGAGCGGCTGGAAGCTCTTTGCCTGCCAAAAGCAGCGCCCGGGCCCTGCGAGCATTTCCGCTGAAGGATCGTTCGGCGGTTTATCGGCGGCGCCGTCGAGCCGCCATCCGCGCGTTCAGGAGCAAGGCAAGCGGACAGCCGAATGACAAGATCGTTCCCGCGGCTATCGTCGGCAGGAAAGCGCTCGCAATCGTCGCCAACAGAACAATCCCGATAATGGTCAGCGCGAAGGTACCATCGTCGATAAACAAGCGAATCAGCTTTCGCAGCACGCCTTTCACCGTTGGCCCTCCGGCTCGGAGTGGCCTGCAAGTTTGATTGACAGGTATCCCGCTGCGAGGAAAATGGCCGCGAACACAGTAATCGCCATATCTGCGCCCGGCCACTCGATGCCAATGCCCTCTCCAGTCCAGAATACGCCGAACGCCGATAGCGTCGCGCCTACCGCAAACTTCAGCGTGTTCTCGGGAACGCGGGCGAGCGGCCGACGGATAACGAGGCCAACGCCGGCGATAGCGACACAAGCCAAAGCGGCTCCCACGACAGCGGAGACTAACATTCCCCTGCCTGCGCCGAGCGCGATGATGACGAATACGACTTCCAGACCCTCCAGCAGGATGGCCTTGAACGTCGTGAGGGCCGCGATTTGGTCAAGGCGCGACTTCTTCTCGCGGGCGAGATCACGCAATGCGGCCGTTTCCGCCGCGAACGCCGCTTCCTCATCATGCACTGGAATCAAGCCCGCCGCGCGCAAAACCGATTTGCGCAGCCAGCGGAGACCGAACAGCAGCAGCAGAACACCGATGGTGAACTGCAGCGCCCGCAGCGGCAAGAGATTCAGCACAGGCCCAAAGAAGCCGACGAGCATCGCCAGAACGATGACTGCTGCGAGAATGCCGAAAAGTGCCGGCCGCCAACCGCGGACCATCGCGACAGCCAAAACGATGGTCAGGGCTTCCACAGCCTCCACGAACGAGGCCAAGAAGGCAGCTGTGACAATCGGCCAGACCAGCGCCGCGTGTGACATTAGCCTAACTCGTGATTGCCTGGCCGAAGGAGGACGTGTGGCCTACCACGATGCGATCAAGGACCCGCGCGAGCGCGATCAGGAGAACTCCTTTCGTTGGAACGAGCGTATTGTGTCGCAAGCCGCTGAGAGCATGCGCCCATAGGGACAGGATAACGCCGCAACAAAAACGACCGGCAACGAGCGCCTGTCGCAAGCCATCGTCGGAGCGACCGCGCGCCAACGCAGCACCGGCGACTCCGGTCGCATCTGTTTCAACAGGGTCTGCGACATGCCGTTGACCTGCGCGAGCGCGACATTGATGTTCGAGGTTGGCCGTTAGAAGATCTTGATGACGCCGTAATTGATGATCACTGGGACCCGATGTACTCAATGTCATTGACAGGTTCAGCAGCGGGCGCCCGTCGAATATGACGATGCGATTCACTATGTTGTCCGCGGACAGACCTGTATAGCTGAACAGTACGCTGATGAGGAGCATGTCGATGTTGGGGAAGATGTCCGTCGGGCTACGCAACGACGCGAACGTGGCAAAGACCAGGATCAGCACGGCTATCACCAAAGACGTATAAGGTCGCGCTCGAGTAAGGTCGCGCCAGCGCAAACCTGACGATTGCAATCATTTCGGGTCTCCGCGCGGCGTCGGAGCGGACCGGGGGCTGGTCGATCCGGGTCCGACGCAAGGGTCTTCAGCGAGTTTCCTCACCGAACAATCGCAAAGATAGCGCCGAGCTTATCGTTCAGCTAATGCATTCTTATCATTACGACATAACCCTTATGAATTGAGGTTGGATACTTCGAATAGACCTGCCGTCTCCTCACATCCGTCGACCTGACCCTTCTGATGGTCTTCGACGCTGTGATGAGAAAGAGATCGACGATGCGCGCCGAAAAACGTCTGGGCCTGCGTCAGCCGGCGCAAGCCATGCATTGGGGCACCTCCGACACATGTGAAGGCCGAACTCTTCGTCGGCGTGCTGCACCACCGAAGATCGCGAGGAGACGGAGCGATGACGGCAGACCGCCTCCTCGAATGGACGCTTCGCTGCTATTGATGCTGTGGACGGCTCCTCCACCGGCACGAGAGTGCCAAGGAATGGGCGCCGTTTTGAGGCTCCCACGATTCGGAGGAGCGGCCTATGCAGCCAATTTCGACTATCGGTTTGGATATCGCGAAGTCCGTCTTTCAGGTACACGGCGTTGATGCAGCCGGCCAGGTGGTCATACGCCGCCAGTTGAGGCGCCGGCACGTCCTGGCGTTTTTCCAGAAGCTGCCGCCATGCCTGGTGGGGATCGAGGCTTGCGCATCATCGCACCATTGGTCCCGCGAGTTGCAGTTGTTAGGGCATACGGTGCGATTGATGCCTCCGGCCTATGTGAAGCCCTACGTCAAGCGGCAGAAGAACGACAGCACCGACGCGGAGGCAATTTGCGAGGCAGTCACGAGACCCAACATGCGGTTCGTGCCGACCAAGACGGTCGAGCAACAAAGCTGTCTGATGCTTCACCGGGCGCGCCATCTCTTCATCCGCCAGCAGACTGCCGTGATCAACTCAATCCGCGCCTATCTCGCCGAGTTCGGGATTGTTGCCCCTGTCGGGCGCAGGGGTGTCGAGCAACTGCTGGAAGTCGTCGCCGATACAGCCGACCACCGGCTCCCCGAGGTGGCCCGTGCGTGTCTTGCTGCTCTCGGCAGTCAATTGCGCGCACTGAAGGCTCAAATCCTGGAGTTCGACCGACGCATCATCGCCTGGCATCGATCAAGCGTGACGAGCAAACGGCTGGACGCGATCCCCGGCGTCGGGCCGGCGCTGGCAACAGCTCTGGTCGCCAGCATTGCGGATCCCAAGGCTTTCCGATCGGGACGAGACTTCTCGGCCTGGGTTGGGCTCGTGCCGAAGCAGAACTCGAGCGGGGGCAAGGACAAGCTTGGCAATATCAGCAAACAAGGGGATCGCTATTTGCGTAGCCTGTTCACGGCTGGCGCGCTCGCAGTGATCCGCTATGCCAAGATCCATGGCACCAATCATCGGCCCTGGCTCACCCGATTGTTGGCCCGGCGCCCCACCAAGGTCGCCGCCATTGCGCTCGCCAACAAACTCGCCCGGATGGCTTGGGCGATGATGGCAAGGAACGAACGTTACAATGAACCCGTCGCTCTCGCGGCGTGACGAGATCACACCGGTCATCCGGGTGTGACGTAACGGTTGGAAGGGCGAACAGCACTAATGCAGCGCCGGTCGATCCGGCGATCAGGACAACCCACTTGGGCCACAGCATCGTCGAATGCGTGCTATTGACCGGGACCTGATCCGCGGAGGGCATTATGGCCAGCGGTCATGCGTACCGCGTAAACAGGCCGAACACATGGCTGCTCCGACCAATGCTGCAAAGTGAAGATTCTTCTTGCCAACCCGGAGCCGTCCACACAAGGCCCATGCCGAAGGGATATTCGGATTTCCGATCCTTTGAAGGACGAAAGCGGGACGGCGCCGCGTGTCGATCGATGCCCGGGAACAGGTACGGTGCCGCGAAAGACCTGCACCTGTTAGCTACGAGTATCGCCAGCGCGATCGCCCAGCTGATGAAAGAGACTGCGACATTGCCGCGCGGTGTTCCGCAGCTTTCGTCGGGTGCCGTGGAATTCGCAACTATTTGTTCGATGGGATCTGACATTCGAACCCTCCTTCTCATTTGACGATCCGCGATACGGTCGTGCCTAATGCCCGCCCAACGTCTTCACGCGATATGTATCGCATGATCCAGATTAGGACTCGCTTAGGCATCGGTGACGTTTGGTTGAAGATTTTGTGGCCGATCGAAGGGTCTCGACGCACGTCAAGTGCTCCACTCTTCGCTGTTAACTTTCGCGGTTGGAGATCCCTCGTGACGAGCCATTCGATAGGCAACGTTGGCATTTGTCATGGTGCCCATTACCCTTCGGAGATGCTGGAGACGACAATCCGCAGCTCGACCCAACACGGTTCTTCCGTCGGCTGTTTCCTCAAGAGCCTCGGGTATATCCGCCCCCATTTTTATGAGAACCAAGTTACCGCCTGAATTATGGCGCATCTGACGAAACTAATGCTTGCGAGGACAACTCATGACGCTGAAAGAAAGCTGCTGACCGGTGTGACCTTGCCACGCGATGGTCATCGCCATTGGCTTGACGACGTGCGGCGCACCTGACGAACGGCTTCGAGCACAAATACGGCGGTGGATACCGCCTATCGCGATTCATCGAGCATGGGGTGCCAGAAGTGGCGCCGATGCGACAACGTGGTTCGTTGTCCGGCCCAGGCATAGCAACACCGAAAACGGCACAAGTCATTGGACGGCATTACTCGCCATCCGGCCTCTGCGCTGCCGCCTCTCGCTAGCTCTTTCGATTGTCGGAAGTCGATGTTACGGCAGCATGCGTTGCATCACACCATCCCTGCGGATAACGGCGTGTGCAAACGCCGCGCCGACGTGAAGCCCAATCATCACTAGGAGAGCTAACTCCGAGGCTTGATGCAGTTCGACAATCGCTTCAGCAGTGGCGGTGGTTGGACAAAGCATAGGAAGGCGCACAAGATAAAAGAACGAAACGCTCCAACCGCGGAGGGAGGCGAGCATCCAGCCACTCAAGGTCGCGGCGAACACTAACGTATATAACAGCCAATGGACTGCTTTGGATGCTAAGCGTTCCCACGGAGTCAGTGAACTGTCCAGCGTTACCGGATGAGTCCAGCGCCATGCAAGACGCAACAGCGTCAGAACTAGGAGCAGTATTCCAAATGAGGCGTGAAGTGCCATGGCCGCGCCTGGCGGTCTTCCGGAGCCGACGTCCGGCATCAGCCATGCGATAAGATACTGTACAGCTAAAAGAACAACGACCGTCCAGTGGAAGACCTTTGCTGTGGCACCGTACGACATTTTGACACCATGGATTTTCTGGCGAATGGCAGCACGTGATGGAAGGTTGGAAAGTCCAGCTCAAAGTGACGTGCGCCATTGAATTAGATTTGCCCCACTCGCCCTCGCCGTTTTGCGGCAGCCCGCCCGTGGATGGTCGATCTTGACATTCAGGGCCACTCTTCTGCTGTTGAATCGAATGATGCGCCCGTCACTTCAACTGTGTGCGATAGGTTTTGGTCACCCAGCGGGACGTCCGGCACCTCGTTCAACAATCGGGGCGCGCTCGAAGCTGCGGCTGCAGACAACTCGATCTCCCTTTCCAGGAAATTCCGTTCGCTCGTGTGATGATGCCGATTTTAATAGCACGGCTTAGGAGCGACTTAGCGTAGGACGTTTAAGTCATCTCCCCGAGCCCGGTATGAATCGGCTTTACTCTCGGTCGAGGTAGCTTCACACAGAGGAAGTTCTACAGTTACACGAAGGCCCGTTTGACCCTTCTCGACAATATTCTCGAGAACGATCGAACCTCCGAGGCAGTGGACAGCTCGCCTTACGATCGATAACCCGAGCCCGCTACCTTCTCCTTGGGGATGACTGCCTCGGAAGAATGGTTCGAAGATCCGCTCGATATTTTCCGGCGCGACTCCTGGTCCGCTATCTTCGATCTGCAGAATAGCTCTCCCCCCTTGTCGATAGATTCCGACGTCGACCCTTCCGCCTTTCGGAGTGAAACGAATGGCGTTGTCGATCAAGTTGCGGATTAACGAAGTGAGCATCACCTGTTCACTCCTCACCCAAACGGACTCGACAAGTTCGAAACCGAGATCGATGCCGCGCGTCAGAGCCTCGGGCAGCATGTCGGCCACGACGTCCTTCGCTGCTCGGTCTAACGCAATGATAGGCTCTCTTTCCGAGACAACCGCGTACGCATCGTGCCGGGCCAGTGCGAGCAATTGCTCCAGGAGGTGCTTGGTGCGTGCCATGCCTTGGTTGATAGCGGCCGCCCGATCTCGTGCCGACTGCGGTAGCTCGATAGACTCGAGATTTTCGGCCTGCACGCTTAACGCTGCGATAGGCGTTCGCAACTCGTGGGCGGCGTCGGCAATGAACCGTCGCTGCTGCTCCATCATGAGCCGCATGCGTTGAAACAAGCCGTTTATCGATCCGATGAATGGATGTAGTTCGCTTGGCACGTGATCGAGTTGAAGAGACGTCGTATCGTCCGCAGACCGTCCGTCGAGTTCGCTGGCAACCCGAGCCATTGGTCGCAGCGACCGGTCGATCACAATGGCGACGACGACCATCAGACAGGGAATCAATGCTCCGATTGGAAGAAATGTACGGAATGCCATGTCGCCGGCGATTTCGTGCCGAAATCCAGTGCTCTGTGCCACCGCCAGCCGAGTCCCATCCGCTCGTGTTTGTAGTAGGAGCCGAATTGGCTGGCCGTTCCGCATGGCGTCGTGTAGCCCGTCCTGAAAACTCCAGTACTTCCGTTCTTGAGGTGTCCCTCGCGGCGTCTTGCCCAACTCCATCACCCAAACCTCCGCGTCATCGTCGACCCCTGGGAGAGCGCGGCCGCCATCCAGGATGCGGTTTTGAAGCAGCCCTCCCATCTGGATCAGAAGCGAGTCCTGCATTTCGATCGCCTCTCCGAAGGCCCAGCGGTAGGCGAGGATTCCACCGACGGCACCGGTCAGGAGAATGATTGCCGTTAACCCAACGAAAAGGCGGCCTCGTAACGACGCGGTCATGATGCGCGATCTACCATCCAGCCAACTCCGCGCACGTTGCGGATCGCTGTCGGTCCGAGCTTTCTCCGGATGGTGTGGATGAGAAAATCGATGGCGTTGCTCTCAACTTCTTCGTTCCAACCGTAAATTTGCCGTTCAAGTTCTCCCCGCGATAGGATTGTACCGGGACGTACCAGGAGTGCTTGAAGCAGCGCGAATTCGCGGGCGGTCAACAGAACTGTTTGACCGGAAAGCGTTGCTTCATGCGTGGCGGGATTGAGGGTAAGCCAGCCGTTGCCGAGTAACGCCGGCACTCCGCTTCCGTCTCGGCGAAGAACGGCCCGCACTCGCGCCAGTAGTTCGCGGACCTCGAACGGCTTCACAAGGACGTCGTCCGCGCCGAGATCAAGCCCTTCGATCCTATCGTCGACATGGTCGCGAGCAGTGACGATGATGACGGGAAGCTTGCGTCCCAGACTGCGCAGTCGCTCGAGGACCTTCAGGCCCTCCAGCTTCGGAAGCCCAAGGTCGAGTAGCATTACCTCGTAAATCTCGTTCTCGGCTGCAAGCATCCCGGTCTCGCCATCCCTCGTCCAGTCCACCGCGAAGGCCGCATCTCTCAGTGCCTGCTGCACGGCTGCTCCGAGCATCTTATCGTCCTCAATCAGCAGAACTCGCATGCACCATTCCTTTGTCCGAGGCGCTCAGGCCGAGCCGCCAAGATGGCCCGTTCGATTCTTGGGGTACCGGCTTAGGGGTGACTTAGGGCCTATTTCCGAGCAAAACCCGCTTAACGCCAACTCCACGTCGAACGAAGTATCGCCCCGGGGCAGGTGCAGGACACCTAGTGCAGAACAAGTCGGGCCCCCATTGAGATGGCTTTTCCACCGAGGGCACCGATGATTCCGGTAATGATGAAGGCGCTCCAGAACAAAGCTGGGCGTCGGGCTGGCGTACAGAGATACAGCCCTGCGACAGTCACGATGCCCAACAGGACGACGATAAGGGAGGCGCGAGAATCTGGCCCATCTGGGTCGACGATCCAGTCGGCCAACCCGCTGCAAAGCGCCTGTGCCAGCGCGGCAGTCACCCAGAAGAAGAGTCCGCCCCCGGAGGGACCTGTCAGTCCCGAGATAACGCCAGCCACGCGATGCCAAAGCACGAACGATAGAACAAGATAGGAAGACAAGTTCAGGGCTGCTCCGATATCCCCAATTCCGAGCGCGTTGTCGGCAGCCTCTGCGAGCGCGGTTCCTCCTGACGCGACTGCAGCGATCGCCAGCCAGAAGATAGCCGTGGGAAAGCGATTTCGAGCGGCTCGCGCGACGACGGCGGACACGAGACAGAAGACCGAGAGCAGACCGATTGCACCCCAAATACGCGCGTTCGCCCACTGGATTGCTCCCTCCCCAGCCACTTGGCCGAGCGCGGTCGCCACCCCCCTGGTAACCCAAAAAGCGGGGCTGATTTCCGAAAGTATTCTTGCGGGCGTCAGTACGCGCACCGAAGCTCCGAGACCTCCGCTTGTCCATTTCTCGTCCATCAGCGTTTCGGCAGCAATAGTGCCTATGGAGGCGGCTCTACTGCGCAAGCTGATACCTCTCGAGCTTTGGTCGCCGTCTGGTTGGCCATGCGTGTGCGCGCGAACCATTTGGTCATGCCGTCGAGGTAGATGTAGACGACGGGTGTAGTGAACAGCGTCAGCAGTTGGGACACGATCAGACCTCCGACGATCGCGAAGCCGAGCGGTTGGCGCAACTCCGCACCCGTACCCGTGCCGACCATCAGCGGTACGCCTCCGAGCATGGCGCACATGGTGGTCATCAGGATCGGACGGAACCTGATCCGGCAGGCTTCGTATGCCGATTGCTCGGCCGTGAGGCCCCTGTGGCGTTCGGCTTCGAGGGCGAAGTCGATCAGCATGATGCCGTTCTTTTGCACGATGCCTATCAGGAGGACGATTCCGATGAGGCCGATCACGTCGAGTCCGAACCCGAACGCCCAAAGTCCAAGCAGCGCGCCTAGTCCGGCGGACGGTAACGTCGACAGGATCGTGATCGGGTGCACCGCGCTTTCGTAGAGCATGCCAAGGATCAGGTAGACCGCTACGACCGCCGCGGCGATCAGGATGGGCGTGCTCGCGAGCGAATTCTGGAAGGCTTGGGCGTTGCCCTGGAAGCTCGTTGCGACCGTGGCTGGCATGTGAAGCGAGGCAGTCGCCCGCTGCACCGCTGCGACCGCTGTGCCCACCGCCGTTCCGGGGGCGAGATTGAAGCTTAGCGTCACGGCGGGAAACTGGCTTTGGTGATTCACGGCCAACGGCGCCGCGCCGTATTCGACCGTGGTGAACTGGCTCAAAGGGACCATCGCTCCGCCGGACGACCGGACGTAGATGCGGTTCAGAGCATAAGGACCGAGCTGGAAGGAGGGATCGGCCTCTAGGATGACGAAATAGGTGTTGAGCGTGGTGAATATCTGGGCGACGTGACGCTGGCCGAACGCATCGTAGAGAGTATTGTCTACCGCCGCCGGGTCGATCCCGAGCCGGGAAGCGGCGTCGCGATCAATCTGAAGCTTGAGTTGCCGCGCCGCATTCGCCTGGTCGGTCGCGACGTCCGCCAGCTCGGGCAGCGTCTTCAGGACGTCGAAGAGCTTCGTCGCCCAGGTGTTGAGCTCGTCCTGGTTCACGTCCGTCAACGTGTACTGATACTGCGTTTTCGACAGGCGGCTTGCGAGGTTGATGTCCTGCGTCGCCTGCAAGAACACTTGAATGCCCTTGAGCGACTGCAGCTTTACGCTGAGCTGGCGAATGACTTGGTCGGCTGTGAATTGCCGCTGGGTACGCGGCTTGAGAAGCACGAACAGACGGCCGTTGTTTTCGGTGACGGTCGGACCGCCCGGGCCGATGTAGCCTGTCGCGTTTGCGACCGACGGGTCCCTCGCGATGATGTCGATGACGCCGCGCTGCAACTCCGCCATTTGGCTAGGTGATACGTCCGCCGACGCCTCGGTGATGCCGGTGATCATTCCGGTGTCCTGTTGTGGGAAGAATCCTTTGGGAATGGTCACGAACAGCGCGCCGGTGGCCAACATACTGGCGAGCATCACCGATATGGTCAGTCGCTTGTGCGCAAGCGCCAGCTTGAGAACGGACTCGTAGCCGTCCTGGATGGTCACGAAACCCTTTTCAAGGGCACGCGACAGCAATCCAGGATTTGCCCCGTGAGTGGATCGGAGAAGGTAGGCGCACATCATCGGTGTCAGCGTCACGGAGACGATCACCGAGACCGCGATCGCCACGCAAACCGTGACCGCGAATTCTTGGAACATGCGACCGACCACGCCGCCCATCATCAGCAGAGGAATGAACACGGCGACCAACGATACCGAGATCGAGATGATGGTGAAGCCGATTTCGCCCGCACCTTTCAACGCCGCTTCGAGCGGCGAAAGTCCTTCCTCGATATGCCGAGAGACGTTTTCGATCATCACGATCGCATCGTCGACGACGAAGCCGACCGCGATCGAAAGGCCCATTAGCGAAAGGTTATCGAGACTGTAGTTGAACAGGTACATCACGCCGAACGTTCCGATCAGCGAGATGGGGACCGAGATCCCTGGAATGATCGTCGCCCAAAAATTGCGCAGGAACAGGAAGATGACCCCAACCACCAGTGCGATGGTGAGAATCAGCGTGAGCTGGACGTCTTCGACGCTGGCGCGGATTGTCTGCGTTCGATCGGATGCGATCTCGACTTTGATATCGGATGGAAGGCTGGAGATGAGTTGGGGAAGGATCTGCTTGATCCGGTCGACCGTCGCTATGACGTTGGCGCCGGGCTGCCGCTGAATGGCAAGCACGACGGCCGGCTTGTCGTCGAACCAGCCGTGTAGCGTGATGTCCTCGGCACCGACGACCGCTCGACCGACGTCGCGTAGCCGGACGGGCGCCCCATTTCTGTAGGCGATTATGAGGTCCTCGTAGCCCTGCGCGGTCAGGACCTGATCGTTGGTCGCGAGCGTATAGGCCTGCTGGGCCCCATAGAGGACGCCCTTGGGTTGGTTGACCGTGACGACGCCTAGTGTCGCACGCAATTGCTCGAGGTCGAGCCCCGCGGCCGCCAACTTCGCTGGATTCACCTGTACCCGTATCGACGGTTTCTGCGCGCCGCCGATGGTGACCAACGAAACCCCCGGTACCTGAGATAGCTTCTGCGCCAAGATGCTATCGGCATAATCGTTCACTTTCGTGAGCGGCTGAGTATCGGACATCAGCGCAATCAGCAGCACCGGAACGTCGGCAGGATTGATTTTTCTGAAGATCGGCGGGGATGGCATGTTCTTGGGCAATTGTCCGGCGGCCGCGTTGATCGCGGTCTGGACGTCTTGTGCCGCGGCATCCGCGCTGCGGTTCAGCGCGAACTGCAGAGTGATCTGCGTATTACCCAGGCCGCTGCTCGAGGTCATTCCTGTCAGACCGGCGATTTGTCCGAACTGCCGTTCGAGCGGGGTGGCGACGGACGACCCCATCGTCTGAGGGTCGGCACCGGGCAGTTGCGCCGTGACCTGGATGGTGGGCGTGTCGACGGACGGCAACGCCGAGATCGGCAGTTGAAAGAACGCGATCAGCCCGACTAGCGTGATCCCGATCGTGAGAAATGCGGTGGCGACCGGCTTGCGGATGAACCCTTCCGAAACGCTCATGGCAGCATCCCCGCGCTGGCGGTTGTGGCATTTTGCACCCGGGAGCTTTGGCTATCCGGCACGACCTCGACGGTTTTCCCGTCGCTCAGACGATATTGGCCGGCCGTGACCACGATCTCGTTGGCCGAGAGACCCCGCTCGATGAGCACCCGGCCCGCGCGAGACTGTCCGATCACGACGTTGCGAACGGTCGTCTTGTGATCTGACCCGACCACGTACGCAAACGCGCCGTTCGGTCCCTGCTGGACAGCCGATAGCGGGACGGTAAGCGCGTTCTTCCGGACAGCGATGGTCAAATGAATGTTGACGAAGGCGCCCGGCCAGAGCGTTTGGCCCGCATTGGGAAAGGATGCTTTCAGCCGCACCGTGCCGGTCGAATTGTCAACCTGATTGTCGATCAGCATGAGGGTGCCGTGATCCAGCCTCTTCCGGTTGGACGCATCGTATGCATCAACCGTGGCTTCGCCGGACGCGATGGCCTGCTGCACATTCGGGATTTCGGTCGATGGCAGCGTGAAAATCACCGCGATCGGCTGCAGTTGCGTAAGGACGACCAGCCCGTTCGCGTCAGACGGCTGGACAATGTTGCCCGGATCGATGCGGCGGATGCCGGTGACGCCGTCGAACGGAGCGGTGATCATGGTGAAGCTGAGTTGCGTCTGCGCGGCTTCGAGCGCGGCTTGGTCCAGTTGGATCGTACCCTCGCCCTGTGCGACCTGCGAATTCTGCGTATCCAGCTGTTGCAATGTCGCGAAGCCGCGATCCGCGAGCGGTTGTGTCCGCGCCAAGTTCGCCTTCGAATTCTTCAGCGTCGCCTCGTCACGAGCGAGCGCGGCCTTCGCCTGATCGACTTGCGCCTGGTAAACGCGCGGATCGATCTTGGCCAGCAAGTCGCCGCGCTTCACCTCCTGTCCCTCGATGAAATCGACGCTTTGCAGAGTGCCCTGGACTTGCGTGCGGATGATCGCTGTATTGATCGGAGTTACCGTGCCGAGCCCCTCTAGCACGATCGGCACGTCTCCCTGCACGACGCTCGCAGCCGTCACCGGAACGGCCTGCGCGGGGCTCGATGCTGCTTGAGAGGTGGGCGTAGGCATTCCCTGTTCGTGCGCCCTCGACGAATGCCAATAGTACGCGGACGAGCCTCCACCGAGCAGCACCAACACACCGATTATCTTCAATACTCTCGACTTCATCTTCTTGCTCATATTCCGAATCGATGACCGACCATTGCGACCAATTCCAACAGGAAGGTTTCGGCGGCGCTTGCGGTTGCTTGGGAGCCCGTGGCTCCGGCCTGGTTGAGCCGCATGACGCGTTCGTCGACGTCGGCGCGCTGTAACTGACCGACAAGGCCGAACTCCTCTTCGTTGCCTTGGTGGATGACGAGACGAATGGCCGCATGTGTCGCGAGTTCGCCGAACGGAAGCGGCGCGCACGGTACATCTACGGCCAGAACTCCCGCGCATTCGAGGGCGCCCCGCAGAACTACTTCCAGGACGCCACGTCCGACTTCGCCGGATGCTAAGAGGATCAGTTGACCGGAGCGAACGCGCTTACTCTCCATCATGTCGACGAGGACCTTGGCAGTGCGCGACGAGTCTCCGCACGGCACGTTGACGCAGCGCCAGGTGGCAGACGGCGTTAGTCGATGCCAGCGAGCGAAATTCTCCTGAGTGGCGAACGACGGCTGCTCAGGATCTGCGACGACGGCGACCATGGCCCCGTGGCGCGCCGTCCGGCGTGGGCTCTCGAGAATTGAAGGCATGGCTGGACATTGATGACCTATCCTCTATTTTTCCAATGAATTGTTGTTATTTCTCAATTCATCCTGTGCATATGAGGACTCCTCATGAGACTTCGCAACCTCGATCTGAATCTGCTGTTGGTCTTCGATGCAGTCCTGCAGAAGCGCAGCGTGGTGCGGGCGGCCGAGGCGCTGGCGATCAGCCAACCCGCAGTGAGCCACGCATTGAACCGACTTCGGCATACGCTCAAGGACGGCCTGTTCGTCCGGACGCCGACGGGCATGGTCCCTACTCCGCGTGCGGAACAACTTGCGATTCCGATCCGAAGGGCCCTCAACGATCTGCAGTTGGCGATAGAGGGCGACGACTTTGACCCCGCCACGGCGGAGCGACGTTTCATCATCGCCGCCAACAACTATGCGGCAGTCGTGGCGGCGGGCCCGATCGTTGCGGCGACACGCGCCCAGGCGCCGAAGCTGCGGCTCTCGCTGATTCCCAGCGGAACATTGAACGTCGTCGATAAGTTGGACCGGGGCGAGCTCGACCTCGCCATCACCGGACGGGAATTGGACGGAGAGCGCTTCGCATCGCGGCTCCTGATCGACGACCGCTACGTCGCGGTGCTTCGAAGCGGCCATCCGGCCATTCGCTCGAGATTGACAATGGGCGCGCTGGCGCAGGTTCAACATCTTGCGATCACCTCCAGCACCGAAGATTTGAGCTTCGTAGATAGGTCCCTGAAGAAGAGCCGGTCGATTGCGCTGGAAGTACCCTATTTGTCGGCTGGTGCAGTACTAGTGCAGTCGAACTTGGTCGCCATTCTCGGACGGAAGCTCGCGCAAGAATTCCGGCGCGCCTATCCGATCGAGATCCGTGAACTTCCATTCAATGCTCCACGATTGCGAAGTGTAATGTCATGGCATCGCCGCTTCGACGAGCTGCCGGCTCACAAATGGCTGCGGGAGACCATTGTCTCGGCCACCACAACGATTTAGAGCCCCGAATGCTGTGATCGAAAGGGCAGCGAAGCCTCCGCCTGTAGGCCCAGCCTTTAGGTTCCGTGGCGGCGCGCCTTACTGAAGATTCGGTGCGGCTGTGCGCACAGGGCCACACGCCTAGCAGCGCTTGCTATCAATTCACTGCGTTTCCTAGAATTCGTGGCAACGCCCAGCATCGTTCCCCTTCGACATTCGGCGAGGACGTCCGAACTGATCAACATTTCATGCAACCGATTCTCGTCAGAGCACACAAATTCTCGTCTAGCTTATGGCTCATGGAACACACTACACCCGTGTGCCAGCTATGGATTAGTTGAAAATTAGATGAACAGAGATAAGGTTTGAAAGTTGCGGTCGGTCGCGCGGCCCTGCGCAGGCCCAAAGCGTCAAGCGAGAACAAGGCACTTTATCTCTCGAGCGAGCGCATTCTGATTTCTTTACCCTAAGGATCATGCCTTGTCGCAAGCGAGTACTGGACTGTTCTGCGGAAGCGACGGTTCTGCTGACCCGATATGCCCGGAACGCGAGCTCGAAGATGCAAGCGATTTCGAAACTCGGCAGAGGTTTCTTGAGCCCTGTCCGAACGCTACGCTTCCGCAGACTTGGATTGACGAATACGCCGAAGGCGTGCGAACGCTCGGTCGGTGGCCATGAACCGCGCTAGCATGGGTGCGATAAGTTTGATCGGGTCGATTGTCTGGCCGGTCTGACCGCCTAGCACTTCCGCGTACACGACTAGATCGCGGTGCACAGTTGCCGGCAGCTCAGTTGTCACTTTTATAGACCGATCATCCGTAAGCGCCGCAATTCGAAGTTTCGCCATTTGTGTCAACCCGTATACGGCTCGAGAACTAGATCGCGATTAACAATGACGCGAACCGGAAAAGCTGGCCTGATGGTCAGCGTCGGCTGGATGTTGAGGCTGCGCCGAACCACCTGCTGCCCGGTTTGGTTCAGTGAGTCGGAGGCGCCGTGTCGCAACGCCTGAATGATTGCGCTGTCGTTGCTGTTGGTGTCCGAGCCAGCTCCGAGTTCGGTCCCCACCGCTAGAAACGTCGATAGTGCCGCCGCCTTGAATAGCTCACCCCAGTGATTGTCGACTTGGTCTTCAAGGCCCGCATAGCCCGCGGTGTCAGCGCCAGGCTGCCGCTCGAGAACGATAGAACGTCCATTCGGCATGATCAGCCGAGTCCAGACCAGCAGGACGCGAGATTGGCCGAACGTGACTTGACTGTCGTATATGCCGATCAGACGCGCTCCCTGAGGGACAAGCAGAAAGCGGCCGGTCGGCGTGTCAAAAACATTCTCCGTTACCTGCGCTGTAATCTGGCCTGGGAGGTCTGACCTGATCCCGGTTATCAAGGCTCCCGGAATGACCGTTCCAGCCTGCACGATATACGGTGAGGCTGGCTTGGTAATGTGGTCAGGGCTGACCGTTCGACGGTCCACAGAAGCGTTCACGAAGGCGAGCTTTCGGTCTTGACCGTTCTGCCCATATCCGTCGTCACCAGTGCTCATTGCGTTCGGTGGCACGACGCGTTCGCTTCCGACAGCCGCAGCGGCGGGCGGACGCACTTCTCGTCCATTGGTCGCAGCGAACAAACGACTGATGCGGGCTGCCTCGGTCTCCTGGTCCCGACGCTGCTGTTCTGGATCACCGCCGATCGTCGGCGACTGGCCTTGGGCGGCAAGGATTGGTCGACCGAGGTCGCCTGGGAGCGGTGGACCAAGCTGCGGGGTTGGTTGGCGCGGAACGCCGCTGTAGTCCTTCGGCAGAGCCGTAATGCCGTCGGCGACGTTGTGGTGGTCAGTGCTGTAAAGCTCATCGGCCACCTGATTTCGGGGACGATTGTTCTGCAGCGACCACAACACAGCTCCGCCGATGACGAGCAATGCAACAGCGCTCCCTCCGGCTAGGACTTTCCGTGACAACCGTGTCACGCGCGGGTGCTCCGCTCTCAAGCGGAAGCTCGTGGATTGCTCCTCTTGCGTCTGTGGCAAAATTGCTTGCTCGTGATCGTTTGCACTCGGGGTATTCATGACGACGGCCTCCCGTCGGTCCTGACAATCCTGACCTTCTGCTGGTGCTCACCACCGAGCCGAAGTTCGGCGGCTGCAAACAGCCGATCGACGATCAACACGTTGCCGTAGGCGCGATAGTTGACGAGTTCGGTCTTGCCGTCCGGGCCGATGACAAAGAGCGGAGGCATCTCGCCTTGCACGATGCCTTGCGGGAATTCGACATAGACCTTGCGGCCGTCGTCATACACGGCGAGCGGCCGCCAAGGTGGGCTATCCCCTTCGATTGCGTAGCGAGAGATTCGCTGTGCCGGATCCGGAAGAACGGGCCTCAGAGCGACTGAACGCGACCGTTCGCGCACTGTCTCCGGATAGTACCAGGCAACCGAAGGCATGTATGGCCGCTCGCGGGACCGGAGCTCGATCAGGTAGGTACGCCGGTCGGTATTGACGACGAGATTGGTCTCGATCGATGCGCGGGTCGGCTTGACCAGGATATGGACCCGTCGTGTGTCGCCGCTCCCGCTTTCGGTATCGCCCACGACCCAGCGCACGGTATCTCCGGCCGCGATCGGCCCTGATCCCGTCAACTGCTCCCCTTCCTCGAGCGCGATATCCGTGATCTGCCCTGGCGCGGCGTAAATCTGATAGAGCGCGCCGGGACTGTAGGCGTAAATTTGTGCTGCGTTGAAATACGCGCGTTTGCGCGGTTCGACTCGAGCTGCGCTGTTTGCCGTCTCAACCCGGCTCACCGGTTCAGGCTCTTCCTTCCCTCCCGACTTACCGCCGAGAACAGGCTTCCAGAGCGGTGGAACGTGAAGCGGTTGCGGTCTGTCGTCGAGAGGCGCTGGAGCCGCCGGCAACGGAGGGACTTCCGCGTCATAGCTGATCTCCGGCGGAATGTAGGTCGCGCACCCACCAAGCATCGACGAACAAAGCAGGAGAGCGTGCAGACATGCTCGGTTCGCGGTCAGGAACTTGGGTCGAGCCGAATTGAGGCTACCACGCGAGAAGGGGGGCTTCGAGCAAACGTCATGCGGCAGCTTGATCACTGACTCAACTCCTTTGACCAGTTGATGGCGCGGACATAGACGCCAAGGGGATTCTTGCGCAGGTGTTCGGCGTCACGCGGTGTCTCGATCACGATCGTGAGAATTGCAGTCCAACGCTCGGTCGAACTCAGCGAACCGTTATCGTAGGTGCGCTGCGTCCACGCGACCCGAAAGCTCTCCGAAGACGCGCGAATGACGCTCGAGACGTCGACGGAGATTTGAGCCTTACCCAGCTTGGCAAAGGGGTCATTGTTGCGCGCATAGTCGTTCAGCGCAGCCGCGCCACGATCCGTCGTAAAATCATAGGCCCGGAGCCAATTTTGGCGCAGAACAATGCCGTCGGCCGGCAGACCTCTGACATCCTCGATAAAACGCGCCAGATGGTAGGCGATCTGCGCATCAGTGGGTTGATAGTCGATGTTGGCCGGCGCAACCCTTTGCGCCTGGCCAAGATGGTCGACTTCGACCACCCAGGGGGTGATCGAGCCTTGGCTCGATTGCCAGACAAGGCTACCTGCGAGACTGGCTGAGAGCATGAGGCAGCCGAACGCCATCAGGCGCCAGTTCTTGGCTTGCACGCGTGCCGATCCGATGCGTTCATCCCAAACCTGCGCGGCTTTTTGATAAGGCGTAATCGGCTCGGGCATGCGCCCATAATGAACGGAAGGTCGTTTGAACATCGATGATTGCCCCTGAGATCGAGTGAATGGTTTCAAGTCGTGCGGTGTCCGGATTTGAGGCGCAGCCGCACGGCGTATGGCGAAAACGCATTGGCTGCGTGTCAGCGCTCTCCTTCAGACAAATCGACGGAGGATCCGCCGCCCCCGTGATCGCCTGAGCGGACCGCGTGGCCAGCTACCGACGCACCATGCCGAACGGTTTGGGCTCTCTTCATGCGGCGCGCCCAATCGGGCTGCCCTTCTGCCGAAGTGCTCGCGGCCTGCTCGCCGGCTTCCCCGCCTCCGCCGAGTGCAGCCGCTGCACGACGCAACGGGCTCATGGCAGCCGAGTGACCTGCCTCCGCAATGCCAGCAATGCCTCCGCTTCGATAGGCGGCGGACGCTCCGCTCAAGACGGCACCCCCACCGCGCGCAGCACCTGCAATGGCACCGCCAGCGAGACCGGCACCGCCGGCGGCGAGGCCTGCGCCCGCCGCAACAATCCCGCCAGCGGCAAGGCCCGTTCCAACCGCGGCACCGGCGCCGAGTTGGGGTCCGCCGGACACCAGCCCGTTCGCGATCCCGGGACCAAAGATACCGAGGCCCAGCAAAGACAGTGCCGCAAGGACCAAGGTCATCGCGTCTTCAATGGTAGGCTGTGCACCGGCGAAGCCTGCGGTGAACTGCGAGAACAGGGTCGAGCCGATGCCGACGATGACGGCCAGGACCAGGACCTTGATCCCTGAAGAGATAACGTTGCCCAAGACTCGCTCTGCCGCGAAGGCAGTCTTGCCAAACAGGCCGAAGGGAATGAGCACGAAGCCGGCCAGCGTCGTGAGCTTGAATTCGATCAGGGTGACAAAGAGCTGGATCGCCAGGATAAAGAAGGCGAGCAGCACCACGACCCACGCAAACAAGAGAACGACGATCTGGACGAAATTTTCGAAGAAACTGATGTAGCCCATCAGGTTGGAAATCGACTCGAGCAGCGGTCGGCCGGCGTCGAGTCCGACTTGGGCGATCTTTCCAGGTCGCAGGAAATCGGATGCAGACAGGCTTGCACCCGATGCTTTCAACCCAAGCCCCGCAAAGCTCTCGAAGACGATGCGCGCCAGGCTGTTCCAATTGCTGATGAGGTAAGCAAACACGCCGACGAAGAGCGTCTTTTTGACGAGGCGCGCGATGATATCCTCGTCTGGTCCCCAACTCCAGAATAGCGCTGCGAGTGTGATGTCGATCGCGGCAAGAATCGTTGCGAGATATCCGACGTCACTCCCCAGCAACCCGAAGCCGTTGTCGATGTAACGCGTGAACGTTTCCAGGAATTGGTCGATGATCCCGGTACCAGTCATGGCTTGCTCGCCTCAGGTGTCCCCGGTTGCGGATAACCTTGCGGGATCCGGCTCTGGTCTTTTGGGCCGGGCGCCAAACCTGCGGAATCATCTCGGCCAGGATCTGTGGGACCGTTCTTCTTGCCGAAGAAGCGACGCCGGTTTTCGGCCCAGACCTGTCTGCAATGCTGATAACCTGCCGTTTCCTCCGCAGTGACGCTGCGGCAGCGTGCGAGGTCAGAGCTGATTACATCTGTCGTCCGCTCCGCCTTCGGCGGCGCTGGCGACTCGTCGCCACCGCGAAGCTGAATCGTGCAGGCCGCGACCACTAATACGCCGATTGTCGTAAGCAGCGACAACGCCTTGAATGCCTTTACCTCAGTCATCAGTGGAACATCTGCACATTGGAGGATTGATAGCCCTGTCCAGGCGTCAGGAATCGTCTGAGCTGCTCTCGCCCCTGATCCTGGGCCGAGGCGCGCTGAGCCGCTTCGAGACTCTGCGCCCTGCCCTGCGCCGCCGCGGCCGCCGTGAGATCGGCAAGTTGTTGCGCTTGAAGCGCGAGGATCTGGTTACCGGCCTGAGTTGCCTGCAAGGTGCCACTGGCACTCTGGCTCGAGGTTACGAGGGCCGATGTCTGGATGCGATTAGTGTCGAGGTTGCCAACGATGCCTGCCTGGACACGAAGCGCGTCTTGCGTCGCGGCATAGGAATTCTGCCATCGCGATTGAGCGTTGGAGATCAGTAACTGGTTCGATTGGCTGCTGGTCGCTGGCGCGTAGCTGGTCGAGAACGCGCGATCGATCTGCTGGATGTCGTAGGCGATCCGCTGAGCCTGGGCCAGCAGTTGCTGGGTCCGCTGAATCGACGATTGCAGTTGCTGCAACGACGAATACGGCAGGTTAGCCAGATTCTTTGCCTGATTGATCAGCATCTGCGCCTCGTTCTGCAACGAGGTGATCTGATTGTTGATCTGCTGGAGTTCCCGCGCGGCGGTCAGGACATTCTGGACGTAGTTGTTGGGATCAAAGACGATCAGTGCCCGTGCGGGCGCCGTAACGCCAAGCACCAGCGCGAAGACGGCCGTAGTCGCCAATAGGCGAAGAGGTCTCATAGCGATTTCTCCAGATTGACGAGGTTGGGGATCAGGTCGAGGGCCCACGCGACGCCACGATGCTGGAGCCAGGCGGGCACGAAACCGTCGGGGCCATGTTCAGCGATAAGTTGCGTGATGGTGGCCTGGTCTGTCTTGGAAGAGGCTGCGGTGAATGCGAGCGCAATCTCACCAAGACCAAGTTCGAACATCCGGTTGCCGCGACGGGACTGACAGTAATAGTCGCGCTTTGGCGTTGCCCGGCTCAGAAGCTCGATCTGGCGGTCATTGAGGCCGAAGCGACGGTAAATCGCCGTGATCTGCGGCTCGATCGCTCGTTCGTTCGGCAGCAACAAGCGCGTTGGGCAGCTTTCGATAATCGCCGGCGCGATCGCGGAGCCGTCGATGTCCGAGAGCGACTGGGTGGCGAAGATGACCGACGCGTTCTTCTTCCGCAGCGTCTTCAGCCATTCCCGGAGCTGGCCGGCAAAATCCTCGTCATCGAGGGCAAGCCACCCTTCATCGACAATCAGGAGTGTCGGCCGGCCGTCGAGACGATCCCCAATCCGATGGAACAGATACGCCAGCACGGCCGGGGCCGCACTCGTGCCTATCAAGCCTTCGGTCTCAAACGCCTGGACCGAGGCCTCGCCAAGGCGCTCGAATTCAGCATCGAGCAAGCGGCCGGAAGGTCCGCCCAGGCAGTATGGTTGCAGGGCGCGCTTCAGGGAGTTCAATTGTAGAAGGACTGACAGGCCCGTCAGGGTGCGTTCCTCTCTCGGCGCCGAGGCAAGAGACGTCAGCGCCGACCACAGATGATCCTTGACCTCCGGAGTGATCTCGATCTTTTCCCGTGCGAGGATCGCGCCGATCCATTCCGTGGCCCATCCGCGCTCGGAAGGATCGTCAATCCAGGCCAACGGTTGCAGGGCAACGGGGCTTTCGTCCCCGCCAGACAGTGCGCCGCCGAGATCATGCCAGTCGCCATTCATGGCGAGCGCGGCCGCCCGGATTGAACCGCCGAAGTCAAACGCAAAGACCTGAGAGTTCGGATAGCGGCGGAATTGCAACGCCATCAGAGCCAGCAACACGGACTTGCCGGCGCCGGTCGGACCCACCACGAGGGTATGACCGACGTCGCCGACGTGGAGCGAGAAGCGGAACGGCGTTGAGCCCTCGGTCTTGCCGAACAACAGAGGAGGGCCCCTGAAGTGTAGGTCCCTCGCCTCGCCCGCCCACACGGCCGACATCGGAATCATGTGGGCGAGGTTAAGAGTCGAAATCGGAGGCTGCCGCACGTTGGCGTAAACGTGCCCGGGCAGGCCGCCGAGCCAGGCTTCGACGGCATTCACCGTCTCGATCATGCAGGTGAAATCGCGACCCTGAATGACCTTCTCGACCAGACGGAGCTTTTCATCGGCGGCACCGGGATCGCGGTCCCAGACGGTAATGGTCGCGGTGACAAAGGCCTGCCCGACCTGGTCCGACCCCAGTTCCTGCAAAGCCGCATCGGCATCGATCGCCTTGTTGTGGGCGTCGGTATCGAGCAGCGTCGATGCCTCGTTGGTCATGACCTCCTTGAGGATGGCGCCGATTGATTTTCTCTTCGCGAACCACTGGCGGCGGATTTTGGTCAGCAGCTTGGTGGCATCGGTCTTGTCGAGCATGATCGCGCGGGTCGACCACCGATACGAAAATGCCAGGCGATTCAGGTCATCCAGTATTCCCGGGGTCGTCGCGCCCGGAAAGCCGACAATCGTGAGAACCCGGACATCGGCTGAGCCCAGCATCGGCTCGAGCCCGCCGGTCAGCGGCTGGTCGGCCAACAGCGCATCGATGTACATCGGGATTTCGGGCACTCGTACCCGATGACGCTTGGTCGAGATCGTCGAGTGCAGGTAGGTCAGCGTGTCCTGATCATCGAGCCAGGCGCATTCGGGCATGAACCCTTCGACGAGTTGCAGCACACGGTTGGTTTGGTCGATAAACCCACGGAGGACCTCGCGCGCGTCGGCTCCGACGGTGCGGTCGCGGCCCTCGTAAAGCAGTTGCTCTGCCCTGGCGGCCCCTTCCTCTGGAGGCAGATAGAGGAAGGTCAGGAAGTAGCTGGACTCATAATGGGCACCCGCCTCCTCGAATTGAGCCCTGCGTTCCGCGTCAACCAGCGCAGACGCGACATCCGGAAAGGAGTTAGGCGGGTAGGTCCCCGCAAAATGACGCTGCGCTTCGACGAATACGGCCCAGCCTGATCCCAGGCGACGCAAGGCGTTATTCAAGCGACCCGCGACGGCGACGAGTTCAGCCGGCACTGCGCTATCCAGGTCGGGTCCGCGGAACTTTGCTGTCCGCTGGAACGAGCCGTCCTTGTTCAGGATGATTCCTTCGTCAACAAGGGCTGCCCAAGGCAGGAAGTCGGCGAGGCGCGCGCTGGAATGGCGATATTCGGCAAGGTTCAACATGACCGATAGCTCAGAGGTTGAGATGACTGGGAATGCGCAGATGTCGGCGCACCACATCGACGAAGGCGGGATCGCGCTTGGCGGCCCAGACGACGGCCATGTGGCCGATGAACCAGAGGACCAGACCCGCGATCCAGAGCCGAAGTCCCAGCCCCAGAGCTGCCGCAAGCGTGCCGTTGACGATCGCGACCGACCGCGGCGCGCCGCCCATCAGGATTGGCTCAGTGAGCGCGCGATGAACGGGCACGACAAAGCCTGCCACCTGATCATCCATCAGATCACCACGCCGCCGCCGAAGGAGAAGAACGACAGGAAGAAGCTCGAGGCGGCAAAGGCGATCGACAATCCGAACACGATCTGGATCAGCCTGCGAAAACCACCTGACGAATCCCCGAACGCGAGCGTGAGCCCGGTCACCACGATAATGATGACGGCGATGATCTTGGCGACCGGTCCTTCAACCGACTGCAAGATTTGATTGAGTGGCTGCTCCCACGGCATGTTCGAGCCGGCCGCCCATGCCGGCGCCGCTCCCAAAACCACCATGCCGAACACGGCCAACGATGCACCTCGAAGAAAACGCAATTGCCGACGCATGTCAGTCTCCCGCTGATGAAAGGGTGTAGTCGCCGGCGGCGCCAAGGCCGGTGACGAGGGCGAGCTCAGCGAGGCGACGGTCAGCGCCGCGTCCTGCAAGCACAGCGACGAGGTTGATGGTCTCGGCGATTAGAGCGCGCGGCACCGTGATCACGGCTTCCTGGATGAGCTGCTCAAGCCGCCGCAGCGCACCGAGCGCGGTGCCCGCGTGAATAGTGCCGATGCCGCCGGGATGGCCCGTAGCCCAGGCCTTGACCAGATCGAGCGCCTCGGCACCGCGAACTTCACCAATCGGAATGCGATCAGGTCGTAGGCGCAGCGAGGACCGAACAAGATCCGATAGCGTGGCCACGCCGTCTTTGGTCCGGAGCGCTACCAGATTGGGCGCTTTGCACTGAAGTTCACGCGTATCTTCGATCAGCACGACCCGATCAGCAGTCTTCGCCACCTCGGCCAGGAGCGCATTCGTCAATGTTGTCTTGCCGGTCGACGTCCCGCCGGCGACGAGGATGTTCTTCCGTGCAGCAACAGCGCTCTTCAGGACCTTGGCCTGCTCCGAGGTCATGATCTCTTTGGCGACGTAGTCGTCGAGCGTAAACACCGCGACTGCAGGCTTGCGGATAGCAAAGACTGGGGCGGCAACGACTGGGGGCAACAGACCTTCGAAGCGCTCGCCGGTCCCGGGCAGCTCTGCCGAAACCCGTGGCGCGCCGGCATGCACCTCGGCGCCTACGTGATGCGCAACCAGGCGAACGATGCGCTCGCCATCCGCAGCCGACAGAGTTTCCCCTGTGTCGATCAGACCATTCGACAACCGGTCGATCCACAGCCGCCCATCTGGGTTGAGCATCACCTCGATGATCGCTTCGTCTTCGAGGTAGCCGGCAATCGCAGAACCAAGCGCGCTGCGCAGCATTCGCGCACCGCGCGAACTCGCTTCCGATTGAATGGAATGGATTGCCACCGTTCGCCCCCACCGGATGAGGACGCCCAAAGAGCGCCTCAGATGGGGATGATTAGAAAAGGCACCGATGGACTTGGCGCAACAAGCGGCTTCAGTGATCGTAGGCTGGCGTAGAAAAAGAAAGAGTGAGAACTGATGTTTTAGGGCTACTCAGTAGTATCGTACTCGGCGAGCTACCGCTCACCACTCCGCATCGTCATCCGCGGACACGAGTATGACCGAATCCTCATACACCCCGACCGACTCGACAGCGTAGGAAGCATCAGCCGGCTTGAAGAAGAGGATGGAACTCATCCATGAGGAGAAGGATCGGCGCGAAGGCAGCACGAACCAGACCAGCGCCGCGATCTGCAGTGCTACGCTGAGGCCGAACGCGACTTGATAGGCCTGGACGGGCCTACGGCCATCATTCGCAGACCATTCCTCCAGGATCAGGCCAGTCCCGAATTGAGCCAAAAATGCCCAACCGAAGTGCAGGACGTTTAGGGCGCCATTGGCACGACCGGCAAGTTCCGGAGGAAAGTAATCCGCTATCACCGCGAAGCTGGCCACAGTTGCCGTTGCGA
Organism: Bradyrhizobium sp. ISRA430; assembly: GCF_029909975.1. Lineage (NCBI taxonomy): Bacteria > Pseudomonadati > Pseudomonadota > Alphaproteobacteria > Hyphomicrobiales > Nitrobacteraceae > Bradyrhizobium > Bradyrhizobium sp. ISRA430. The sequence continues at coordinate 8,260,180 of NZ_CP094516.1, read as the reverse complement.
CAATGGCGACAACGGACCAGGGCACAATGGACGGCAGAGGTGCTCGCAAGATCAAGGCTAACTCAGCTGCGACAAACAGAACTGCTACCATCACTAATATCGTCTCCGCCCCGATTCCCCTCCGTTTGATGTAATGGACCGTCGTACCGAACAACCAGGCACCGCAGCTTAAGACGATCGACATCGTAAGAAGCTGTCGGACCAGACTTGCGCGATCAAGCCCCTCGACGTCTGTCAGCCATGGCGATGCCCACAAACCTTGCAGAGACCAGGCTGATCCAATGCAAGTCGCCGACAACGGTGCGATTCGCCAGAAGCGTCGATCGCCGAAAACGGAGCCAAGGGTGGCGTGCGCGGTTGATGGGACAATGGGTCGTTCAGGCACCATGACATAGATGAGAATGGCCGTCACACCCGTAGCGGCTGCCAGGATCTCAAAGAGCGGCCGCCAGCTCATCCAAGTGAGCAGATGTTCGAGGGGATCCGTAGCGGTTACGGCTCCCAGCGATCCCAGCATAATCATGTAGCCGTTCAGCAATGCAACTCGCTCCCTGGGGAACCAAAGGATAATGGCCTTCAGTCCTGCCGTGAGCGCCGCCGCCACACCAAGCCCGATCATTGCACGCGCGATCAAAAGTGACAGGAAGCTGGTCGATACCGCGAACAGCCCGGCGCCCGCTGCTGCGAGCAATAGCAGCACACTTTGGACGCGACGCGGACCAAATCGGTCCAACAATATGCCGACGGGAATCTGAGCCGCCGCGAAAACAAGGAAATAGACTGACGTAAGCAACCCGAGGTCGGCAGTCCCAAGGCCGGCATCCGAGCTGAGATGACTGGCGATCAAAGCGTTGATCGTTCGAAACAGATACGAAAGATAGTATCCGGCAGCAAACGGGAGAAATACGCGCGCTGTGAGAATCCATTTCCCAGAAATTTGCATGCGGACCCTCTTGCTGTCAGCTCGTGCGAGCCGATAGCGCGACCAGCCTTTTGTGCGCTTGGCTAAATTGTTGCCATGGTAGGCTGGCGTAGAAAAAGGAAGACCGATGTGATTTTTGCTCAAGCGCGAATCGATAAATTCATCAGCTCCGCTCTACCCGCACAAGGTGATAATCAACTGGACACTGATGCATGCGGGCTCGGGGGCACAAGCCGACTCGCCTTCGCTCCTATCAGGATTTCGATGATGGCTACCGCGTTGCCGTTGCTGGTGCTGCGCCAGTAAAGATCCATGACCCGCATCGCCCATCCGGTAAAAACGGGGCGCCGCACTCGACTAGATAGAGGCCGCTCAAAGTTGCAGCTCGCGCTGGCGGACCTCGTGCGGCGTCCTGAGCACCCATGTTCAAAGTGGGTATTGATGATGACTGAACTCACCGCCGTATGGCGGCAATCAGCAATGAGCGTTCTGGCGTCGTCGACGCAATCAATGAGGACGGAACGCCAAGCCTTTCGACGAACGCGTCGCTAAATTGATATGCTGCGTCGGCGATTCACGTTCGAGGTCTTATGTCTCAAGTCGATTGGTTAAGTCATCTCCTGCAAATCATCACCGTGACCGGCCAACTCGAGGTCCGCTGCGCCTACGGCGCACCATGGCGTCTTATCTGGCCGCAGGCCGCGGCCAACGAGATCCCCTACCATGTCATCGTCAAGGGCCGGGCCATTTTCGAGGACCCTGATTCTAGAACGATGCAGGAGCTTGGAAGCGGGGATGTCGTGCTGCTCCCGCACGGTTCGGCGCATGTGCTGCACGACGGCAGCGGCCAAACGCCAATCAGCACGCACCAAAGCAAGGGCTCCGCAGGATGGATGTTGAGCGAGAATGATGGATGGGGGGAGCAACTCGATCTGCTGTGCGGACGTTTTTTCGTCGCGCCACCTCACGATCGACTGGTCCGCAACTACCTGCCGGCAAATCTGGTGGTGCGGGCCATGGAAAGCCATGGAGAAGAGGACATCCCGTCGGCATCGAGTCAACTTTCCGGACTGGTCAGGCTGATGCGAATGGAGTCCGCAAGTGACAGAGCGGGAGGACGCGCCATTCTCAACGCGCTTTCTTCGGTCTTGTTCACTCTGGTTCTACGCGCCGCGAGCGAAGCCGGCAAATCCACTGAAGGCTTGTTGGCCCTTGCCGGCAATCCGAGATTGGCAGCGGCCATTGCGGCGATGTTCGCGGATCCGGCGCGACCTTGGAAACTTCCCGATCTGGCCGATCTATGCGGCATGTCACGCGCGACATTCATGCGCCACTTTCAGGACAAGTTGGGCCGCTCCGCCCTCGACCTGTTGACCGATCTTCGCATGAGCATGGCCGCCAACGAGCTCAAGAACCCAAGGATCAGTACGGAAGCTGTGGCTGAGACGGTCGGGTATCAATCCGTTTCGGCATTCCGGCGAGTGTTTGCGGAGAGGATGGGGATGACGCCGGGGGAATGGCGCCGACTGGCGCACAACGGCGATGAGTCTCGGTCGCCGTCAGAATGATCCTTTTGAGCACCAAATTGAGCCAATAGAGGCTCGAAACGATCATTCCCAGCAGTAAATTGGGCTCCGTCATCACTTGATAACGGAGCAACCCAATGAACCAGACCGCTACAACCGCTGCCGCTGCCGATCCGGAAACCTCCCGTTCACTTGGGCGGCCGCTGCCGACAAACGCCGTGATCGAAACCATTCTGAGCCGCAGTGCTGCGAAGTACTACGACCCGACGGCCGTCCTCAGCGACGATCAGATCCGCGACCTCGTGCGGATCGGCACATCAGCGCCGACATCCTTCCATCTGCAGAACTGGCGCTTCATCGCCGTGCGCTCACCCGAAGCAAAGGCACGGCTGCGGCCGATCGCCTGGAATCAGCCCGCAATCACCGAAGCAGCCGTTACCTTCGTCATCATCGGCCAATTGGCTGATGCCAGCACCGTCCCTGGCCGCCTGGCGCCCGTCGTGGAAGCCGGAATCATGCCGGCACATGTGGTGCCGGAATGGGAGGGGCCTGCGCACGGCCTGTACGACGATCATCCGCAGCGCCAGCGCGACGAAGCCGTACGCTCCGCGACCTTCGGCGCCGCAGCTATTATCTATGCGGCTCGCTCGCTAGGCCTGGGGTCGACACCGATGATCGGTTTCGATGCAGAGGCCGTGCACAGAGAGTTCGGCCTGACGGAAGACGAAATCCCGGTGATGCTGCTGACCGTCGGGCCGGAGCGGCCCGGCAACTGGCCGCAGAAGCCGCGCCTGCCCGTGGCCAACGTGCTGCACTTCGCCTAACCACCCCTGAACTCAATCATTCAAGGAGAAATACCATGGCCAGAGCTGCCGCTCTGAAGCCGGAACACGTGCCGGCTGCTTCGAAACCGACCCTCGATATGTTCACCAAGAGCATCGGGTTCACTCCAAACATGATGGCGACCTTCGCGCAAAGCCCGATCGCGTTCAACGCATGGGCCGCTCTGCTCGGCTCGTTGAGGAAGGCGCTCGACGTCAAGACGCGCGACAGCATCGGCCTTGCGGTCTCGGAGGTGAACGGTTGCAACTACTGCCTGACGGTGCACAGCTTCACCGCGGAGCACATGGCCAAGCTGCCGGCCGAGGACATCATTCTCGCCCGAAAGGGTCACGCCAGCGACCCGAAGCGGGATGCCGCCGTCCAGTTTGCACGCAAGATCATCGAGAACCGAGGCCATGTCACAGACGCCGATCTGCAAGCCGTCCGCGATGCGGGCTACGCGGATGCAAGCATCATGGAGATCGTCGCGCTCGTGGCCATGTACTCGCTGACGAACTTCTTCAACAACGTGTTCAACCCCGACAAGGACTTCCCCGCGGTGGCACCGGCCGGCTCGATCTGAGCACGGTCCTCCCAGCTCGCAGATCGGGAAGCTCGGAATCTGAAAAACACCACACACAAAAACACCACACACAAGGAGTCGAAGATGAAAGCGATTATTGCGACGGACCAGGCTGCAGGATTTGGCGGGATGAAGCTGGTGGAACGGCCCGACCCTCAACCAGCGATCAACGACGTCATCGTAGAGGTTCACGCATCGGGATTCGTTCCGACGGAATTGGAATGGCCTTCGACGTGGACCGATCGTCGCGAACGGGACAGAACTCCGTCGATCCCTGGGCATGAATTTTCCGGCATAGTCACCGCTCTTGGCTACGGCACGACGGGACTGTCGGCGGGGCAGCGCGTATTCGGCCTTGCCGACTGGTATCGCGATGGCACGCTCGCTGAATATATTGCCATCGAGGCGCGCAATCTGGCGCCATTGCCGGGTGATGTCGATTTCAAGGTGGGCGCAAGCCTGCCGATCTCTGGCCTAACCGCGTGGCAGGGACTTTTCCAGCACGGCCGTCTTCGCCCAGGCCAGAGCGTACTTGCGCATGGTGCGGCCGGCGCGGTCGGTTCTATGGTCGTTCAACTCGCACGAGAAGCTGGCGCCTATGTCATCGGAACAGGACGTGCAGCCGACCGGCAGAAAGCGCTCGATTTCGGCGCAAATGAATTCGTCGACCTGGAGAACGACGCCCTCAAAGATATCGGCGGCGTCGATCTTGCATTCGACGTCATCGGCGGCGACGTCCAGAAGCAGTCTGCAGCCCTTGTCAGAGCCGGAGGGACGCTGGTGAGTGTCGTCGGCCCGGTGCAGGCTCGGCCGCTAGACGGTTTGGCCATCGACTTCGTTGTGGAGGCCGATCGTGGTCAATTGAGTGAGATCGTCCAGAGGGTGCGGGACGGAAGACTGCGGACAAACATCGGAAAGGTCTCCTCTCTCGACGATGCTGTCGCCAACTTCAACTCGGCCCAGCGACGCCAAGGCAAGACGATTATTCACGTCCGCTCGTAAGAGCTTGGGCAGGACGAGGGGCTCAGCTCTCACAAGGTTCTCCGATCTGAGCCTCTCCGCTGTCTTGATTTAGAATCATGGAGCTCGCGCCAAGTGCAGCGCGGCTTCAATGCCTCCATCCAAAGTTTGCTGCGCTTTGGCAGCGTCGGGGATAGCCCGCGCAAACTGTAGAGTGCCCACCATGAGAGCGAAGATGGCCCTCGCCCGACGGTGGTTCGCGGCAGAATCTGCGCCGGGTAGCAGCGCCGCTAAAGTCCCAACGTAGCTTTCCAGCGCTTTCTCGTAATCTTCCCTGGTGTTCTGAGGCTGATGCGCGATTTCCGGAAGCAACGCTGCGGAGGGACACCCGTCCCCAGGGTCTTCAAGGTGAGCGTAGTTTAAGTATCTCCGGATTGAGCCTTCGAGATCGAGGCCTTTGAGCTGATCTTCCTCAAGCCGATACTGCTGGTCAGCCAGCGCTCTCGCCAGCGCCTCGCGAACAAGGATGTCCTTGGAGTCGAAGTGCGGAGAAAAGGCTCCTTTGGTTAGACCGGCCTCGCCCATAATCCCGGCAATCCCGGTGGCGGAGATGCCGTCCCGGCGCATACACTTCGATGCCACATCGATTATGTGCCGACGTGTCGCCGACTTGTGGCCTTTCTCGAAACGCATCTTCTCTCAACTCCAGAGATTTTCCGCACCCGGTCGCGTCAGATCGCAGTTGACTTGTCGCCCAGGACGCCTTCGATCTTGCGGGCAAGGACGAAAAGCGTCCCGTCGCTTCCTAAGGGGGCGTCAAGCTCGAGGCCAATCGGCAGTCCAGTGCTAGACCAGCCAACGGGAAGACTGATTCCCGGCATCCCCACGCTGCTCGCCGAGACAGTGTGGTTTGCCAAAGCGAGATAACTGACATCCTGTCCCGCGATATGCACTGTCGCCTGCTCCTCGATCAAAGGTGCCGTGCAAGGAGTGGTAGGCTGCAGAATGGCCTGCGCGCCTTGGGTGACGAACGCCTTATCGAGACGGCGCTGGATTTCCGGCCGGCTCACGTTGAGCGCCGTCCGATAGGCATCCGCTGAGATTGCCCCTGCACCGTCCGGCAGTACGATGTGAGCCCACGCCTGCCGAAGTTGGGGCTTAAGCCCTTCGTAAATGGCATCGAATGTGGTTGGAACATCGTGGCGGCGAAGGAAGTCCGAGATCGCGCCCATGGTTTCATGGGCGAAGATGCCCCACGTCGCAGTTTGGACGACGGCGTTGAAATCGGCGCCAAAGTCCACCTCGACGATTTCGGCGCCGGCGTCCCGCAGCCGCCGAACCACCTCACGGAAGCGCGCCTCGACTTCCGAGTCCACCAGATCCAGGAACTGCCGCGGCGCGAAGGCCAGTCGGACTCCTTTCAGGTCATGGCCATCTGAAATTTCGGCAGTGCGCTCGCCAGTCACGACCTGATCCAGCAGGACGCAATCCTCGACGCTTCGAGCAAATGCACCGGTCGTGTCGAGTGTGTGGGAGATTGGAGCAACGCCCTTGCGCGGCCATCGTCCGGTGGTTGGCTTGAATCCCACCACGCCACAGAACGATGCCGGGACTCGGATCGACCCAACGGTATCACCGCCCAACGACGCGGGAACGAGGCCAGCGGCCACAGATGCGGCGGAACCGCTCGAGGAGCCACCCGACACGCGGTCTCGTGCATGCGGATTCTTCACTTGGCCATAACTTGCGTTATGGCCAGTCAAGCCGTAGGACATCTCAACGAGATTGTTCTTCCCGAAGACGAAGGCCCCCGCACGCTTTATGGCATCGACAGCGTCCGCATCTTCGCGTGGCACGAAGTGAGCGAGGCTGTCGAGGCCGAGGCTCGTCGGCAACCCTTTCGTCAGATAACTGTCTTTTACTCCGAGTGGCACGCCCAGTAGCGGAGCCGCCGATCCGGCGGCACGTGCTTTATCCGCTTCCCGCGCAGCCTCCAACACGGCCGTCTCGTTCAGGGTGATGAAGGCATTAAGCCCGGCAAGCGTTCGGGCACGCCACAGAAGCGTAGCAGTGTATGCTTCCGAACTGATTTCGCCACGCCGAATAGCTGCTGCAGCGGCCGCGAGCCCCAGCGAGGAGCGATCCATGAGTTCTTCCTGAGCCATGGGGCGCGTAATGGCGGTGATGTCGTTCATAAAGACCTCGCAAGAGCGGTTTGCGGCAATCGGCTGCCGCGATATCAGCCGATACCATGACGGTCATAATATTAAATTACGATCGTACTTCAATAGAAAGGAACAGCTCCTCGGTACACATGAGCGTGAGGTCCGACGGCGCTGGACTGAATCGGCGAGCTTTGGACGCCGCTTGGGCTCACGAGCGCCGATCTCGGTCGCGATGATCGATTTCCCTTTGGACGTCGGAAACGCGACGAAAGTCTAGACTCCGCTAGATTTTTCATCCTCCGGTTCCTGCCGGCGAATATCTTCTGGAATTTCGCGCAGAAAGCTTTGCCCCTTTTGCAGACGGCGCCCAAGCGCCTCGACAAATCCTTCAAAGCGTTCCCTGCCCTTTGCCTGCCCGGCCGCCTGCGCATCGTTGGGCAACGGCGGCGTAATCGTCAGCCAGAACCGAATGAAAAGCGCCAAGGTCTCAGCCGTCAGACCAATGTCGCGCTCCAGCCTCTGCATCTGACGCGACAGCCGATCCAGGCGACGGGCGAACGCTGCCTCCCGCCTGTCCGCGCCGTCCGGTGACAGAAACGAAGCAACTGCCGCCTCCACGATCGCAGACCGGGAAAGCTTCTTGCGATCTGCGAGCTCCGAAATCTGTTTCAGAAGCTCTGGCGGGAAATACACGTTCATCCGGTCGCGCATATTGCCTCACAGCTCCATGCCGTCATTCGGGTCCATGGCGACTTGACGCGCGACACCGCGCATCTGTTGGCGTATGAGCCGGGACTGACGGACCGCATCCTCATCATCGTCAAGAACGGCCGCAAATTCTTCTGCCGGTGTCGGTTCGGTCGTCTCCTTGGCGATCGCGACGTGATCGGGGAGTTCGGGCTCACGACGGAGTCCGCTGTTCGCCGTGTCCTCCTCGGCCTCCGCAGCTTTGTCAGTTGGACCTGCCGTCGGCTTCGGTGGTCCGAGCGCTGACCATCCGTCCGTTCGCAATGATCGGCCGGCGCTCGCAGGATCAGGCGGCGGCAGAACCCGCTCGATGAACCGCCGATCCTCGTAATAGCGAACCTTCTTCGTCCGGATCGGCGCCGTCCCTGCCACCATGACGATCTCGTCTATCGGCGGAAGCTGCATGACCTCGCCCGGGGTCAAGAGCGGCCTTGCCGTCTCCTGGCGCGAGACCATCAGGTGTCCAAGCCATGGGTTCAACCTGTGCCCGGCATAGTTCTTCATCGCGCGCATCTCGGTCGCCGTTCCCAGCGCGTCGGATACCCGCTTCGCGGTCCGCTCGTCATTGGTCGCAAAGCTGACCCGGACGTGACAATTGTCGAGAATGGCGTTGTTAGGCCCATAGGCCTTCTCGATTTGGTTGAGCGATTGCGCGATGAGGAAACTCTTGATGCCGTACCCCGCCATGAAGGCGAGCGCGGACTCGAAGAAATCCAACCGACCCAGCGCCGGAAACTCGTCGAGCATCATCAGAACGCGATGCCGGCGGTGGCGGGTATGCAGATCTTCGGTCAGGCGACGACCAATCTGGTTCAGCACCAGACGGATCAACGGCTTGGTCCGAGAAATATCCGACGGTGGCACCACGAGATAAAGCGTCGTCGGGCGGCTATCTGCGATCAGATCGGCAATCCACCAGTCGCAGCGGCGGGTCACCTGGGCCACCACGGGATCGCGGTAGAGTCCGAGGAACGACATCGCAGTGGACAGGACGCCAGAACGTTCATTCTCGGATTTGTTAAGGAGTTCGCGCGCGGTCGAGGCGACCACCGGATGGGCACCCTGCTCGCCGAGGTGCGCGGTGGTCATCATCGCCTTCAGCGTCGCCTCGATCGGCCGCTTCGGGTCGGACAGGAAGGCGGCGACACCGGCCAGGGTCTTGTCCGCCTCGGCATAGAGGACGTGGAGAATGGCGCCGACGAGGAGCGAATGACTGGTCTTCTCCCAATGGTTGCGCTTGTCGAGCGAGCCTTCGGGATCGACCAGGACGTCGGCGACGTTCTGGACGTCGCGAACCTCCCATTCTCCGCGCCGGACTTCGAGCAGCGGATTGTAGGCTGAGGACTTTGCGTTGGTGGGATCGAACAACAGGACGCGGCCATGGCGCGAACGGAAGCCCGCGGTCAGTTGCCAGTTCTCGCCCTTGATGTCGTGGACGATGGCCGAGCCGGGCCAAGCCAGCAGGGACGGGACGACAAGACCGACACCCTTGCCGGAACGGGTGGGTGCAAAACACAAGACGTGCTCCGGTCCATCATGGCGCAGGTACTCGCGGTCGAGTTTGCCGAGCACCACACCATCCGGACCGAGAAGTCCGGCTGCTCGAACCTCCCCCGCATCGGCCCAGCGCGCCGAACCATAGGTCTCGACATTCTTGGCTTCACGCGCCCGCCACACCGACATGCCGATCGCCGCCGCGATCGAAACGAAGGTTCCCGACGCCGCGATGAACGCCCCCTCAACGAAGACCTGAGGCGCATAGGCGTCGTAGACGAACCACCACCAGAAGAAGACCGGCGGGTAATAGATCTTGAAGCCCAACAGCTCGAACCAGGGCCGCCCAAGCTCGGGCTGGTAGGCGAGCCGCCAAGCGGTCCACTCGGTTGCCCCCCAGATGGCGAGCAGAACGATCAGGCCGACAACGATTATCTGTCCCCACAGGATTTTGGTTCCGGACATCCCGAACGCCCTTCCGCAACTGGTTTGTAAGATTGCTAGAGACCGAGGCCGCGCTTCCGACCAAAGCCCCATTCGATGCCACCGCCGTCCTTCACGACGCCGGCGACGTGTTGGCCGAGCCTCTTTTCGAGGTCGCGCGACCAGGGCACGAGCTGGAAGCCAAGACCGTTCTCGATCATTGCAAAACGCCCGGAGGTGAGCGTGAGCCGCTGGCGATACGTGCCCGCCACATGCTCCCCAGAGGCGGCGTTCACATGAGGCAGGCGGGTGTCGGCCGCAACCTTTGCGGCCACCTCGTCCAGTTCACGTCGGCGCAACGTGTTCAGGAGGTCGCGCTGCAAGATGATGCGTTGGCCCTGCCGCCGCGCCAGGCCCTCCCGGATCAGATGCTCGGCACGAGCTTCCATGGCATCGCGGGTCTCGCGGGCGAATCCGCCCATCGCGAGCGGCATAGGATCGCGTTCGACCAGCCTGTGGTCGAGCCAGGTGGCCCCTCTTGCAGTGACCTGCCCACCGAGATCGAGATCGGAACGGGTCGTAATCACCAGTGTCGGGCGCGGATCGTCGGTTTGACCAAAGCGTCGAACTTCGACGATCCCACCGATCGGCGGCGCGTGGTCGAAAGCCTCGAGCCCTCGGAAGCGCACGTGGTGGGCGCGCCCGTCTGTTCCATCGATCAGGGCGTAGGCCTCGCCGGTCAGTTCGTCATGCAATCCACGGTCGATCATTCGCCCGATAATCTGGGACGTCGGCTGTCCACCTTCGATGACGAAGTCGGCAACGCCGCGCGCTTCCCCACGCTCGGCAAAGGCGCGGTGCATGGTCTTGATGATATCGCCACGCATACCGAGGTCGCGCAAGCTGCGCTCGGCCTCGAGCCCGACCATCCATTCCCCTGGTGCGGCGGATGCGGCAAGGCCCATCTTCTCCAGGTGTTGAAGGCGACCGACCATCAGGCGCCGGATCTCGGGATCGGACTGGCCGGGACTCTCCGGGCGAAGATCGATAGCGCCGGTCTCATCGGCTGCCAGCCGGATCTCCCGATCGAGCCGCGTCCATCGTTCCGCGGTGACTTCCTTCTCCAGCGAATTGCGGATCGCGTGCTCCGGCTTAGGACCCAGTTCGATGGCGACCAGTTCCTCGGCGCGGGAGCGAAGGCCTTGGCTGATGTAGTCGCGGGAGATCACGAGATCCGCCCCCTCCTCATCTACTCCCCGAACGAGGAGATGGACGTGTGGGTTGTCTGTATTCCAATGATCGACAGCCACCCAATCGAGCCGCGTGCCGAGATCAGTCTCCACCTGCCTGGCGAGATCGCGGGTGAAGGCCTTCAGGTCTGTCATGTCGCCGGCATCCTCGGGCGAGACGATGAACCTGAAATGATGCCGATCGTCCTTGCACCGCTTTGCAAAAGCCGCGCCATCGGCGCGGTCGTCGCCGGCATCGAACATCTCGGCGCGCTCGCCGCTCCGGGTCACGCCGTCGCGCTTCAGATATGAGAGGTGGGCGGTCAGCGGCGCGGAACGAAAGGCTCGCCCTTTGTGACGAACCACGCGCGCCTTCACCACAACGCGCCGCGTCGGGCTGAACAACCTGGCGCGGCTAAAGGCGAGCCGGCCGCGGCCAAACGTCGAACGTCCATAGGCCGCAGAACGCCTGACTGCTGCGGTCTGACCCGAGGTGTGTCCTGCCTTCTTCGCCGCCCGCAGCACCTGGTTGATGAAACTCTTTTGCTTCGGCGCGCGGGTGCTGCGAATGCGCCCAGGCCGAATACGCAGGTCGCTGTCGCCCACGCTCACGGCAGCGCCTCCCAACGATCAAAAGCACGCACGGTGCCGAAAACGCCTTTGATTGCATTCGTAAGAATGCAAGGCGCGGCACGCGCCCCGACCGACCGGCACGGCAGAACCCAAGCCATGCTAATGGCTTGCGGTTCGACCGGCGAGCCCCTTTTATCTCGCCCTCTTAATCGGTCGTGTCGTCTCTCTGATCTCACCCATTCTCGCTTCCTTTCTCGCTTGCGACAAGGCCCGCTGCGCCACGCTTGAACGCGCTGCGCCACCACAGCCACGAGTCCCGGTGCGCCGTGCACTCTTCCGCGCTCAGCGACGGCATAATCTCGCTGCAGCAAGGCAGCGCGGACGCCGTCGCGGCGCATCTTTCCATCGGCATGACGGAGCCACATCACAGGCAGTCCGGCGTGGTCCACATCGCACGTCACGTGCGTGGCCACAGGCAAGATAGCGTGCGTTCCGTCGTCGTTGATCTGCACCAGGTCTCTTCCGCTTGTGGCGGAGCTCCGTGTTCAAAGCCTTGCGGTCATCGGGTCATTGATCTGCAATCGGCTCGGGTTGGTCATGCATGGGCTCCGAGCAGCTTGCGCTCCTTGACGGCGGCACGTGCCCGCACGTCCGCCTGCGAGGCCGCCGGATCGCCGCAATAAAACGTGCCATCGACCCACATCGCATGCATGATCACCGCGAGCTTGCGTGCCACCGCAACGGTCGCCTTGCGGTGGCTCGTGCGCTTGGCGATCGCAAGCCCCCAGGTCTTGACCTTGTCCTTGCGCTTGAAGCGGGTCAGCAACGCGGAGGCCGCCTCATAAAGCGCCCGCCGCACGTCGCCATCGCCCGCCTTACTGATCCGCCCCTTGACGTCGATCGAGGAGCCGGACTGCCAACGCCGCGAGGTCAAGCCAAAATAGGCCGCCACATCGCGCGACCGCTTGAAGCGTGCGGGGTCGTCGATCGCCGTCATGAAGCTCAGCGCTGCCACCGGGCCGACGCCAGGGATCTGCATGAAGCGCCGGCACAGTTCATGGCTCGCCACCAGCTTGACCACGAGATCGTGCAGCCGGCAGTACTCCTTCCACAGCGCGGCGCGCGCATTCAGCATGGCGTCGATCAACTCGCTGACCAGCGCATCGCCCGCCACCGCCTCGCGTACGACTTGCGCAAAGCCGCCGCGGCCGACATGGCTGAGGCGAATGCCAAACACCTTCAGCGAGTGCCGGATCGCGTTCTCCAGATCCAAAAACTTGCGCTTCAGATTGCGCCGGTGCGTCAAGAGCAGCCGCAGCCGGTAGCAGGCTTCGCTCTTGATATGCGCCTTGCGGAACCAACCGGTGCGCATCAAATGCGCCAGGCCGAGCGCGTCCGTCCGGTCGGTCTTGTTGCGCTGCGCCTTCAGCGCCGCGCGGACGTGGAAGGTTTCCAGGCAGACCGCCGGCAAGCCGAGCTTCAACAGTTCCGGGTGCAGCCAGGGCGACAGCGACCCCGCCTCGTGGCCGAGCCGCCGCAAGCGGCCACGATATGGCGTGAGCGCCGCCTTGATCGCGTCCGGATCGGTCACCACCGCGACCTCCAGCGCGACCTTGCCGCTGTCGTCCACCACGCAGATTGCCGTCTCGTCCATGCCGACATCCAGGCCACAGAAGAAGTCCATCGCACGCCTCCCGCGTTGCTCAAGGCGCGCACTGTGCGGGTTATTCATCGCGCAGGCCACTTGCGCGGCCGCCGCAACTCCCGGCGCAGACCGATTACGGGCGGCAGTCCTGCCGTCGTGGTCTCCCAGGCGCCGGATTCCGAAAAAGCCGCCGCGACTTGGGAGCCAACTCGCGAAGCCCCAACTACTTCCGAGCGCTTGCGATAGCGATCGTTACCCGAAGGGCCGAGACACCCGAAGGGTGGCTCGGTGAGGAGCGAAGCGACGAGTAGAGCGCGGGCCGAAGGCATCGCCCATACGCCATCCGCTTGCGAACCCGCACATTTGCTCATTGCGATGCTCCCGAATCCGATCGAGGGACGAACACGCCAAGAGGGCGTGGAACCATGGGCGAAACATCGGGCGCCGAAATTGCGGTCGTGACACCGCTGGACGGTATGAGCGCCGGCAACCGATCGCGCGTTTTAATGAGATTGGCTCGCACGACGAACAACGTCGCCGCTGCCGATGACTGTCCGCTGGACGTCCACCTCGGCGGCAGTTCAATGGCAAGCAGATTTGCAAGTTTTGCGACGTAGGCTCGCGTCTCCTCTCGCAGAGAGCCGCCTGCGAGATGCTCTTCGTAGCGAGCTGGTCCCGCATTGTACGCGGCAAACACGCCAGGAGAGCCATACCGATCGAGCAGTTCGCGCAAGTAAGCCGTGCCGGCCAGAATGTTGTCGTGCGGGTCGTAGGGGTCGTTCCCGAGATTGTAGCGCTCGCGAAGCTCCGCCCAGGTCGCCGGCATGATTTGCATCAGGCCCATTGCTCCTCTGGGCGACTTGGCGTGCCCGTCTCCAGCGCTTTCGACGTTGATGACCGACCCGATCCAGTCCATCGGAATTGTAAAACGCCGCGAGGCTTCGTCGACGAAGGCTGCAAACGGCTTGCTTGCCTGAGCAACCGCCTGAACCGACGCCGATCCACTCTGGGCTAGAGCGGCACTGTCCGACACAGCGAAAATAAGCAGCAGCGACACGACAGCCCAAACGCGCACGCCCGACCGAGCCAAGCATGCCGTTGCGCTCGCGCCCGTCCAGGGTAAAGCCGCTTCGCGCCGGCCATGCGGCCGCGCTGGACTGCCGCGGCGCGCGTCGGCCCTGCTAGCATTGGTCGGGACGGAGGAATGATCCCGCGATCGATCGAACAGAGGAATGGCGAGGTAAGAGCGTGGAACACGCACGATCACTCCTCCCACGTCCACACCGGCAGCGCACGGCCGATCACGCTAGATGCCGGAAGAAATCCAAAATACCGGCCGTCAAGAGAATCGTGAGACTGCCAGTTCATCAGAAACAGCTCGCCGTCACGGACGACGCGGCAGCCCTGCCACTTCGGCAGCGGCCGCCCGCGTTCGTCGCGATCCCTCGCCTCGCCCACCGCGACGTCATCGACCGAAATCGAGAGGCCGGTTCTGCAAACACGCTGCCCCGGAAGGGCGAGCACGCGCTTCAGCATGGGTACGCCAATGGGCAAGTAGCCGTTCAGGTCGAGGAAAGTCGCGAGCGGCTCCGGCGGCTGCACGGCGACCAATTCAGTGACCTGGAATTGATCCGCCAGGCGGAGGCGGTAGAGGCCGATCGGCACGCTCGCGGATGCGTTCCAGATGTAAAGCGGAAGCGGCTCTAGGACGATCGTCGCGATGAGAGCAGCAGCGACCCCAATCGTCGCGGTCAGCGTCTTCATGCGGCCCGTCATCGCATCACCTTTTGGCGATGAAGCCAGGCCTGATGGCGCGCTTTCGTATACGGACGCGGGTTTTCATTGACGGACAGGCGGTTGTGAACGTGGTGCCAATGATCGGGCGCAACGTCAGCCGGATCGATGTCGAGCGCCTCGATGGCATCGACCATCTGCAGCACGCGCTCGACCTTCGGCCAACCGGACAGGCGCAGCAAAATCTCTCCGCCGGGTGTCACATAAGGGATGGTCGAGCAGCGCTGTCCCGGAGCGACCGCGCGCAAGATGTCGATGCGAGAAATGATCGTGCCAAAGTCATTGGAGGTCCATCGGACGAAAGCAAGAACGCTGCCTGGCGCAAATGACAGGACACGCTGGTGGCGATCAGGCTTCCGTTCCTCGACAATGCGACCGAACCGAATGCGGTTCTCGATGCGTTTCTCGAGCCACAACACTTCTACTTCCGTGAGGTCGCTCATGACACGGCTCCCTGACGCTGGAGCTGGCGGCCGTGGGCTTGGTGCTTGGTCGCGAGTGTGAATGGCCTGCAAAGGCAGGCTGGCCTGTCGGACTGCCGTTGCCTAGCAGCGCCAACGCGGCGTTCGGCCTGCTCCGTTAGAAGAAATCCGAAGGATTTCTGGTTAGCCGGTGTACTGACCGGTGCCCCCTCGCCGGCGGTGCTGCTGCGAAAATGCCTCGCAACGATTCGCGAACGGAGCGCGCGGTGCGGTCCGGCGGTCGGCGGTGGAGGCGAATGATGGACTTCTATGCAGGGCTCGACGTGTCGCTGGAGGCGACGAACATTTGCGTGGTGGACGGCGACGGCCAGGTCGTCCGGGAAGCGAAACTCGATGCCGATCCGGACGCGATCGAGCTGTTCCTGGCGGAATGGGGCATGCGCCTGAAGCGCGTCGGGCTGGAAGCGTTCTCCTACTCTGCCTGGCTGTTCACGGCGCTCGCCGAAAAGGGCCTCCCTGTGACTTGCATCGAGACCCGGCATGCCAAGGCGGCGATGAACGCGATGTTGAACAAGACGGATAGGAATGACGCCAGGGGCATCGCCCAGATGATGCGGACCGGCTGGTTCCGTGCGGTCCATGTCAAATCGGAGAGCGCGCAAACGCTGCGGGCGTTGCTGGTCGGACGCAAGGCGCTGCTCGGCAAGGTGCTCGACATGGAGAACATGATCCGCGGCCTGTTGCGCCCGTTTGGCCTCAAGGTCGGCGAGATCTCGGTCGGCCGCTTTGACGCGCGGGTGCGCGAGATCATGGCCGGGAAGAGGGATTTGGAGGTCATTGTCGCACCGTTGCTGGACGCTAGAAGCGCGATGCGGCTGCAGCTGGCAAAGCTGCAGCGCCTCGCGCTGGCAGCGGCGCGCAGCGACAATGCCGTGCGGCGGATGATGACGGTACCCGGTGTCGGCGCACTCGTAGCGCTGACCTTCCGCGCCACTGTCGACGATCCGGCGCGATTCAGGAAGTCGACCAATGTCGGCGCGCATTTCGGCCTGACGCCGCGGCGCTATCAATCCGGACAGACCGACCGGATCGGCGGCATCTCCAAATGCGGCGACCAGCTGACGCGGGCGATGCTGTATGAGGCGGCGATCGCGATTCTCACGCGCATCCATAAGAACTTTAAGCTGCGGCTGTGGGGCCTGCGGCTCGCCAGGAAGAAGGGTTTGAAGCGCGCGGCAACCGCCGTGGCACGCGCGCTCGCCGTGCTGCTGCACAAGATCTGGAGCAGTGGCACGACGTTCCGGTTTGGCGCCGGCGGCAAGCGCGGCCGGGTCGCTGCGGCGATGTAAGGGCCTCCGCGACCCGGCCGCTTCCACGCGCGCCTTTTCCTTCCGCCACGGCGGAGCAGCGTCTCCCGAGGAGACGGGGATGCGGGTGAGATCGCAACTTTTCTTGCCGGCGGCTTCATGACGGCATTTGAAGCCATCAAGCACGGCGCTGGTTAGCCTGACCGCCCTTTCCTCAGATTCCGGCTTGTGGTGGCCGTCGTGCCAACCACGGATGTTAGCGAGTTCTCCTCGACGAGCGAGTGGCTGCAAAAGGATGTGACGCGCATCAGGCGATGGTGTTGACGTCAGTGATCGCGCAGACTTGCGCGCGATCGCGTTGGCGCGCGTGCATTGGTGACAACAATCG
Source organism: Bradyrhizobium sp. ISRA430 (assembly GCF_029909975.1). Classification (NCBI taxonomy): domain Bacteria; kingdom Pseudomonadati; phylum Pseudomonadota; class Alphaproteobacteria; order Hyphomicrobiales; family Nitrobacteraceae; genus Bradyrhizobium; species Bradyrhizobium sp. ISRA430. The sequence goes on along the minus strand of NZ_CP094516.1, from coordinate 8,243,180 downwards.
TATTGCAGCGAAGCTTTGCGCGTGAGAGAGTGGATGCATGAGGCATCCTCGTTGCACGCGCGGCCGACTTGTTCACAACGTACTGATTCACAACAAGAAGTTAGTGTCAGTATGTTAGTAAAGTTAGAGCGGCTGAAAAGCGCGGAGAAACAAGCTCTTAAGCTCGATTCCGGTCCCCGATAGCACGAGGATCGGGTCCCCGATAGCACGAGGGTTGCGGTCCTCGATAGCACGAGCTGATTCACAGGTTGTCCTCCGAATTTGGAATGAGACCGCGGCGGCGCAAGCGGGCCGTTAGGGGATAAGCAGGCTGAGGGGTGAAGTTCAGCCGCTCGGCACCGTTCGGATCGCGCGTGAGCACGAGCTGATAGCCGGGCAATGTCTGGCGCTGGACGATTTGACGCACGTCGTAAGCAAAGTGCTTGAGCGGCGAGAGGATGCCGGACTTGGCATGGAGGTGCACAAGGTCAAAGCTCCAGCCGCCATCCTGGCGGCCGCCGTGCTTGCGCACGAGGCGGTAAAGCCACCGCTCAAGTCCACCCGTCAGATCGAAATAGGCGCGATCAATCGTCAGCACGAGCGCGTCATCTATGACGCCGGCGTAGAACCAATCCGGAAGGATCAGCTCGAGCCCAAATGGCCGACCGTTTGCATCGGCCGTTTCCTTCCACTCGTTGATCCAGGAGAAGCGATGCCGTCGCCGTTCTGTCGGCTGACGGATGGAAGTCAGCACGGTCGTTGACTGAAGTCTGTCGAGGCCCGCCTTCAGCCGGTCATAGTCTCGTGCGCTGGTGCCGCGGCCGACGAACGTCAGAATCTCGTAGGGCGTTGCAGCCATTAAGCGCGAGGTCTTCAAGCCTGCGTCACGGGCTTCGACGATCTGAGACGAGGCCCAGATCAGAACGTCTGCATCCCAGATGGTCGCCATGCCGTGTTCCGGCACGGCTTCGACACGAATAGCGATCGCACCGGCACGAAAATCGATGGGCACGATCCGCTTGGTCTTTGCCAGCGAGAAGAACGGATACGCCATCAGATCCTGCGCGTCGCGGGGCGCGAGATCACCGGGCAAAGCCCGAAAGAGCTCAAGCTGCTCGCGCTCGGAATGCTGTTTGCGCCGCATGATCGTTGCTCTCACGCGGCAATCAGCGACGTTCCTGGCCTGCATAAGGGCGCAGCGCAGGATGCTTCTTGGCCGGCAGCACTGTCCCCTTCCCGGGGTCCGAGGTCGATGTCTTGGCGCCCCGGTCGGCCCACGCTTTCAGGTCATCGACGGCGTAGACGACACGTCCGCCGATCTTCCGATAGGGGGGTCCGGTGCCGTACGTGCGGTGCTTCTCCAGCGTGCGGCCGGAGAGGCCAAGGTAGCGCGCGGCCTCAGGTGTACGCAGGAATCGCGGGGGAAGACCGGCCATCGGATCGGGCATTTGAGGACTCCAGGAGGACATCGCACTACGCCTGGCTAGGCCGGCGTG